>NZ_JBDWQO010000001.1:0-22428 GCF_039986515.1 Ascidiaceihabitans sp.
ATTCGATGATCGCCATTGGTGCCATGTCGCCATAACGGAAGCCGGCTTTCATGATGCGAACATAACCACCCGGACGATCGGCATAGCGAGGTCCCAGAACGTCGAACAGTTTCGCAACATACTTGTCTTCTTTCAGACGCGATGCAGCGTTACGACGCGAGTGCAGATCGCCTTTTTTCGCCATGGTGATCATCTTTTCGATGATAGGACGAAGTTCTTTGGCTTTCGGCAGGGTTGTTTTGATTTGCTCGTGCTCGATCAGCGAACCAGCCATGTTCGAAAACAGGGCTTTACGGTGCTCATGAGTACGGTTCAGGCGGCGGTAACCACGTGCGTGACGCATATTTCAATTCCTTATAGCGTGTTTTGCTTTGTCTGGAGACCGATGCGTGTCAGTCCCTCTCCTTGGGGCGGAAGTGCCCAGCTTTCCCCGGCAGGTCCGGGCATTGCGCGGGAGGACCAAGGCCCTCCCGAAAGTCTTAGAACGTGTCTTCGAACTTTTTCGCCAGATCTTCGATGTTGTCTGGTGGCCAGTCTTCGACGTCCATACCAAGGTGCAGACCCATGCCCGACAGCACTTCTTTGATCTCGTTCAAAGATTTGCGGCCAAAGTTCGGAGTGCGGAGCATCTCGGCTTCGGTTTTCTGGATCAGATCGCCAATGTAAACGATGTTGTCGTTCTTTAGGCAGTTTGCAGAACGGACAGACAATTCCAGCTCGTCCACTTTCTTCAACAGAAGCGGGTTGAACTCGAGACCGTCGTCTTCATCTGCGCGGGATGCTGATTCAGGCTCGTCGAAGTTAACGAAGATGCCCAGCTGGTCCTGCAAGATACGTGCCGCAAAAGCGACCGCGTCGTCTGGCGTGATGGAACCGTCTGTTTCGACTTTCATCGTCAGTTTGTCATAGTCCAGAACTTGGCCTTCACGTGTCGGCTGAACGTCATAAGAGACTTTCTTGACAGGTGAATAGATCGCATCGATCGGGATCAAACCGATTGGCGCATCTTCTGGCTTGTTCTTGTCCGCTGACACATAGCCTTTGCCGGTGTTCACCGTCAATTCCATGTAAACGTCGGCGCCATCGTCGAGGTGGCAGATCACGTGATCGCGGTTCAGAACCTCGATACCAGCGGATTCAGAAATATCGCCAGCCGTCACAACTCCGGGGCCTTTCGCAGAAATAGACAGACGCTTTGGCCCTTCCACTTCCATACGAATGCTGACCTGCTTGAGGTTCAGGATGATGTCGGTGACGTCTTCACGCACACCGGCAACAGACGAGAATTCGTGCAAAACGTTGTCGATTTGTACAGATGTGATGGCAGCACCTTGCAGTGAGCTCATCAATACGCGACGCAGCGCGTTGCCCATTGTCAAACCAAAACCACGTTCAAGCGGTTCTGCAACCACTGTGGCTTGGCGCGCAGGATCATTGCCCGGCTTTACGTCCAATTGTTGTGGCTTGATCAATTCAGCCCAATTTTTGTGGATCATACGTCCCTCCATTCTTGCTTTTGCCCCATGTCCGAAAGGCAAAAGCGCCCGAGGTTTCAAAAAAGCGGACAGGGGCCGTGCAAAAACACGCGGCCCCCACCGTAGAAGTTAGTCTTAGACGCGGCGGCGCTTTGGTGGGCGGCAGCCGTTGTGGGCCATTGGCGTCACGTCACGGATCGATGTGATGTTAAAACCTGCAGCCGCCAATGCGCGCAGCGCACTTTCACGACCGGAACCCGGGCCCTGCACTTCGACTTCCAGCGTTTTCACGCCGTGTTCTTGTGCTTTGCGTCCTGCATCTTCTGCCGCCATCTGCGCCGCATATGGCGTAGATTTACGAGAGCCTTTGAAGCCCATCGTGCCAGCAGACGACCAGCTGATTGCGTTGCCTTGAACATCAGAGATCAAGATCTTGGTGTTGTTAAAAGAAGAGTTCACATGCGCCACACCTGCGGCGATGTTCTTGCGCTCTTTTTTCTTAGTACGTGTCTTATCGCGTGCCATGATACAGAGCCTCCCTTATTTCTTCTTGCCGGCAATGGCCTTCGCGGGGCCTTTGCGTGTGCGTGCGTTTGTGTGTGTACGCTGACCGCGCACAGGAAGGTTACGACGGTGACGCAAGCCGCGGTAGCAGCCCAGATCCATCAAGCGTTTGATGTTCATCTGTGTGTCACGGCGCAGGTCGCCTTCAACGGTGTAGTTTTCGTCAATGTGCTCGCGCACTTTCAGAACTTCAGCGTCGGACAATTCGTTCACACGACGCGATGCGTCAATGCCAACTGCTTCGCAGATAGCTTGTGCAGATGTTGTACCGATACCGGTGATATATGTGAGGGCGATTGGAACCCGCTTTGCAGTCGGGATGTTTACGCCGGCAATACGTGCCACGTGAGCTTTCCTTTTCGTTGCGGGCCCGTAATCCCGGGCCCTTTTTTCACAACATAGGCCCGAAGCGAAAACGCCGTCGGGCCAAGCTGATCAGGTGATCTGTTTCAATGGAGCGACCATTAAAACTGTTTGATTCTCATTAGAGATAGCGGTGCTTATGAGTATTCTGATTTGGGGTCAAGTGTTGTGCGAAAGATACCTGCACGCTTTCACTCACAAGCATCAAATCTTGCAGGTCCATCTTCAATATACCGCCTCGATCCATCATCATCACAGAAGTCAATTTCAGCATTAAAGTCGCCAAGTTGCACACCAAGAACGAGTCCAGCGATAATACCAACTACTCCCCCAAGGACTGCGCCGACCACGAAAACAGAAAACCTAAACAACGGGCTTACCACTGCGTCTTAGCGATCCAGTACCTTCGCAATATCGCCTTGCACCGTTTCGATATCACCCAAACCATCAATTTTGGCCAGCAGGTCTTTGGCGTAGTAGTACCCCAACAGTGGTGACGTCTTTTTGTAGTACTCCATGAGGCGCGTTTTCAGGCTTTCCTCATTGTCGTCGGCGCGGCGTTGGAATTTACCTTCCGCTCCGCAATTGGTGCACTTGCCATCCGCGGGCTGTGGTTTGGTGTTGTCGTTGTAAACTTCCCCACAATCGCCACACGTTGAGCGAGCAGTGATCCGGTCAACCAGTGCTTCGTCGTCGACTTCCATCTCAATCACCGCATCAAGGTTTTCACCTTCATGTGTTAACAATTCTGTCAACGCATCAGCTTGAGCCAAAGTGCGAGGGAACCCATCAAAGATAAATCCGTCAGCTTTCACGGAGTTCAACTGCTCGCGGATCAGGCCAATCACGATCTCATCTGTCACCAACGCACCACGTGCCATGACATCTGCCACGATCATGCCCATCTCACTGCCACTGTCCTTGGCGGCGCGCAACATATCGCCGGTGCTCAGCTGCACCATGTTACGCGTTTCAACCAAATGACGCGCTTGCGTTCCTTTCCCAGCCCCGGGAGGCCCCAGCAGAATAATGTTCATCGACGTACCGGGCTCCGTTTCTTGCGGGTTTTACTTTTGCCGCGCAGGTTCGATTTCTCAATCAGACCTTCGTACTGATGCGCCAGCAAATGGCTTTGAACCTGTTGGATGGTGTCCATGGTGACAGACACCACGATCAAAACAGACGTCCCGCCAAAATAGAACGGAATAGCAAACTGACCGCGCAAAATTTCCGGCAACAAACACACGGCAGCAAGATACGCAGAGCCAAGGACCAGAATACGGTTCGTCACATACTCAAGATATTCCGCTGTCTTTTTGCCGGGGCGAATGCCTGGCACGAAGCCGTTTTGGTTCTTCAGGTTGTCTGCGACTTCTTCCGGCTTGAACGACACATTGAAGGTGTAGAAGTAGGCAAAGAACACGATCATCGCGACAAAGAACAGCAGGTACAGCGGCTGGCCGGGACCAAAGTTGGCCAATAACCAGGACATGATCGGGTTGGTCGAGTTGCCCGAGAACGTGCTGATGGTGACAGGCAATAGCAACAATGACGATGCGAAGATCGCGGGGATAACACCGGCTGGGTTCACTTTGATCGGCAAGTGGCTAGACCCGCCGTCATAAACCTTCATGCCGACTTGGCGGCGCGGATACTGAATATGCAGCTTGCGCAACGCCCGCTCCATGAAGACCACAAACATGATGGTCACAATCACCATCAAGATGACGCCGATGATGATCGCGGGGCTGATCGCACCGGACCGACCAGAGGCGAAGAACTGCGCCAATGCGGCAGGCACTTCGGCGATGATGCCGACGAAGATGATTAGGGAGATACCGTTGCCGATGCCGCGCGCTGTGATCTGTTCGCCCAGCCACATCAGGAACATTGTGCCGCCGACAAGAGTGATCAGACACGCCACGCGGAAATATAGGCCGCCCTCAGTGACCAAACCGCCGGATTCCAGTGATACCGCCAGACCGTAGGCCTGCAATGTGGCCAAAGCGACCGTGCCGTAGCGCGTATACTGGTTGATCTTTTTGCGGCCCTGTTCGCCTTCTTTTTTCAGTTGTTCCAAAGAAGGGACCATAGAGGTCAGAAGCTGTACGATAATGGACGCAGAGATATATGGCATAATACCAAGGGCAAAGATGCCCATCCGACCCAACGCGCCGCCCGTGAACATGGAAACCATACCGCCGATGCCTTGGCCTGCGTCCTCCATGAACTGCTGCAAAGCGGCGCCATCGATGCCCGGCACCGGAATAAACGTGCCCAGGCGGTAAACGATCAGCAGACCCAGCGTAAACAGGATACGGTTGCGCAAATCCGTGGCTTTGCCCAATGCGGACCAGCTGGTGTTGGCGGCCATGTTCTCGACGGCAGATACCATAAGGTGGCTCTTTCTTTGGCTTATTTGGCAAAACGCCGCCCTGACCGTTTTCCGGTGGGCGGCGAATGGAAAACTCTAGCCAATGTAGGCGGCACTTGGGCCGCCTACAAGGGCGTTCAAGGGCTTACTCAGCCGCCGCTGCAGCAACAGTCAAAGAACCGCCTGCTTTTTCAACGGCTTCAATGGCAGATTTAGACGCGCCTGTGACGGTGATTGTCGCTTTGGCTGTCAATTCGCCTTTGGCCAACACACGGATGCCGTCCAATTTGCGACGGACCAGACCGCTTTCGATCAAAGCGTCTTCTGTGACGGCTTTGGCGTCCAGTTTCTTGGCGTCGATGAATTTCTGGATAAGACCAAGGTTTACAACGGCATAGGCCTTGCGGTTGGGCTTGTTAAAGCCACGCTTTGGCAGACGTTGGTACAAAGGCATCTGACCACCTTCGTAGCCATTGATCGCTACACCCGAACGGGATTTTTGACCTTTGATACCACGGCCACCCATCTTACCGGTGCCGGAACCGGGACCGCGACCAACGCGCTTGCGTGGTTTCGTTGCACCGGGATTGTCACGGAGTTCATTCAGTTTCATGTCGCTTCTCCTTTTGCCGGAAATGACCCCCAGCGACGGGAGCGGTCAAACACGGCGTTACGATTCTATACGGGCAGAAACCGCCCACTGCGCGCGTATAGACGAGGAGTGGAGCGGGATCAAGCGCGGGATGCAAGCGGTGCGCCAATCGCGTTATTTGAAGCTGCCTCACTATCCAAACTTTCTGGCTGTTGGTCCGGTCTTTTTTCTTACGGGTCGCTGCTAAGAATTAGCTCCATTTGTTGCGCCTGATGCAGTTGAAGCCCCGCTTTCTCGGAAACCGCTGCGATCCATTCAGAGACAAATGAAGAAATATCCGATGCGTTTTCGCTCAATAGTTTTGCTATTTCATCTCCGACGCGCAATTCGTCTTGAGTTGGACTTGGCAATTCATTCAAAATGGTTTCAAGCCTTTCCCCGTTGTCCCAAAACTGGAGCGCCGTTCCGAGAGGCCCAGCACCTAAAGTTTCTAATGGTCCGTACAAAAGGTACAGGATGGTGTCTGGGTCACGACCTGGGATCGCGTCTAAACACATCTTTGAGAGGCTTTGCCGTTGAGCTCCGAACCAATCTTGTAAGTGAGACAGTTGTTTCATGTCATTTTCATTCAGTTTGCTTGGGACCCAAGAATGCGCATGATCGTTGAGGGTCAAGGATAGACCTTGAAATGAGTATTCGCTTGGGTTTCGATGGACCTCGCAATTGGCGAGAACCGTAGACGCGAAAACCTTATGTTCGATGTCATCCTTTGGCGCTATGTCCAAAATCCAAGGTAAGGCCGCATACGTCGCGGGGTAGAGCGTGTCTTGGTGGTGCAAGCTTTCCCAAAACAGGTCATCTGCCACGTCGGTATCCCAAGCCTCTCGCAAAATGCGAAGCACGTCCTGTATGTCTTCAAGACCATACGCACTGTAAAGGCGGGACCAAATCGGATCTGAAAGCGGGATTTTCATTTTGGCATTAGACAGCACGACCTTACTCTTCGCAAGTTTTGATCCCTCGTTACAAAATGCAAAAACGCCCCGTGTCTCCACGAGGCGTTTCTACAAACACGTGGTGCACCAAGGTGCACCTTACGGGCTGAATTCAGCCTTTTTCTTCGATGATCTCAACCATGTGAGAGATCGAGTTCACCATGCCGCGCACGGAAGGTGTGTCTTCCAGCTCGCGTGTTTTGTGCATTTTGTTCAGGCCAAGACCGATCAATGTTGCACGCTGTTTTGCAGGGCGACGGATGGGCGAGCCCACCTGTTTGATGACGATTGTTTTAGCCATGGTTTAGGCCTCCTCAGTCGCAGCAGCTTCAGCTGCTGGCGCGTCGTCGCGCTTGGGCAGGATGTCAGCCACCTTTTTGCCGCGACGCTGAGCGACGGAGCGTGGGGAGGACTCTTTCTTGAGGCCGTCCATGGTGGCGCGGATCATGTTGTATGGGTTCTGTGAGCCGATGGACTTGGACACGACGTCCTTGATGCCCAGCATTTCGAACACAGCACGCATTGGACCACCGGCGATGATACCAGTACCTTCAGGCGCTGTCCGCATCACAACTTTACCGGCGCCGTGGCGGCCTTCCATGTCGTGGTGCAATGTGCGGCCTTCGCGCAGCTGAACGCGGATCATTTGGCGTTTGGCTTGCTCTGTGGCTTTGCGGATGGCCTCTGGGACCTCTTTCGCTTTACCTTTGCCAAAGCCAACGCGGCCTTTTTGGTCGCCAACAACCACGAGGGCTGCGAAGCCAAAGCGCTTACCACCTTTTACGGTTTTGGAGACGCGGTTGATCGCGACCAGGCGGTCTGCGAATTCCGGTGTTTCGTCACGGTCACGGCGCGGGCCGCGACGGTTTTCACGTTCTGCCATTGAGAACATCCTTTGATTGGTGGCGCTGCTTTTAGGCGGGCGCTCGTTTGGTCAATCCAAGTGGGCCAAAAGCCCCCGGATCATCGAGGCGGAGGGGATCCCCGCCTGCGCTGTTGTTTTAGGGTGCGGGGCGTATCAAGATACGCCTTACGCTGGATCGTTTACGGGTAAGGTGCACCTTGGTGCACCCCGCCGTTTAGATTTTCAGGCCGCCTTCGCGAGCTGCATCTGCAACTGCTTTGACTTTGCCGTGAAACAAGAAACCACCGCGATCGAAGTACGCTTCTTCAACGCCAGCTTTCTTCGCACGCTCGGCAATTGCCGCGCCCACTTTTGTTGCTGCTTCAACGTTGTTTTTACCAACCGAACCCAGACCTTTTTCCAATGTGGAGGCGGACGCAAGCGTCACGCCATTCACATCGTCGATCAACTGAGCGGAGATGTTTTTGTTCGAACGGTGAACGGAAAGACGCATGCGTCCTGCGTTCACTTTGCGGAGTTTGTTCCGAACGCGCATACGGCGCTTCAGAAACAGTGTTCTTTTGCTGTTTGCCATCTGTGCGTTCCTTACTTCTTCTTGCCTTCTTTGCGGAAGACGAATTCGCCCTTGTAGCGGATACCTTTGCCTTTGTAGGGCTCTGGTTTACGCCATGCGCGAATGTTCGCAGCGACTTGACCCACAAGCTGGTCGTCGATGCCTTCCACAACGATTTCGGTCTGCTTTGGTGCCGTGACTGTCACGCCTTCGGGCGCGGTGTAGTCGACGTCATGGGACAGGCCGAGGTTCAGTTTCAATGTGTTGCCGTTCATTGTCGCACGATAACCAACACCTTGGATTTCAAGTTCTTTCTTGAAACCGTCGGTGACGCCGGTGACCAAGTTTGCAACCATAGTGCGGCTCATGCCCCACTGCTGGCGTGCGCGCTTGGATTTGCCGCGTGGTGTGACAGTGACCGCATCGTCTTCGATCACGATTGTCACATCGTCCGTTGCCTTGAACGAACGTGTGCCTTTCGGACCTTTGACTTCGATCGTTTGGCCCGACATGGAGGCGGAAACGCCTGCAGGAAGAGCGACTGGTTTTTTACCAATACGAGACATTGATGTATCTCCTTAGAATACGGTGCAGAGCACTTCGCCGCCAACATTGGCTGCACGTGCGCTTGCGTCCGACATCACACCCTTTGGGGTGGAGACAATCGACACACCAAGGCCCTGACGGACAACGGGAATGTCATTGACGCCCATGTAAACGCGCCGACCGGGTTTAGAGACCCGCTTCAGTTCGCGAATAACAGGTTCGCCCTCGTAATACTTCAGGCTGATTTCGATGGCCGGGTGGCCGTCTTTGCCTGTCGTTGCTTCGTAGCCGCGAATGTAGCCTTCGTCCGCCAGCACGTCCAACACCCATGCACGCAGTTTTGACGCTGGTGTTTCAACGGTGGACTTGCCGCGCAATTGGCTGTTCCGGATACGTGTGAGCATATCTGCGATAGGATCGTTCATCTTATGCTCTCCTTACCAGCTTGACTTGACCATGCCGGGGATTTGACCGGCAGAGCCGAGATCCCGCAACGCGATCCGCGAAATTTTCAGTTTACGGTAGTACGCGTGCGGACGACCGGTGAGTTGGCAGCGGTTGTGCAAACGCACAGCAGAGCTGTTGCGCGGCAGTTTCGCCAAGGCCAAGGACGCGCGGAAACGCTCTTCCATTGGCTTTTCCTGGTCGCTGATGATTGCTTTCAGCTCGGCACGCTTTGCAGCATACTTTTTCACCAGCTTTTCGCGTTTTACTTCACGCGCGATCATTGATTTTTTAGCCATGTGCTATCCTTCCCGCTTACGAGTTGAAGGGCATGTTGAAAGCTTTCAACAGGCTCTTTGCTTCGTCGTCGGTCTTCGCCGTTGTGGCGATAACGATGTCCATGCCCCAGGTCTCATCCACTTTATCAAAGTCGATTTCCGGGAACACGATGTGCTCTTTCATGCCCATGGCATAGTTGCCACGACCATCAAAAGATTTGCCAGATACGCCGCGGAAGTCGCGGATACGAGGCATTGCAATCGTGATCAGACGATCAAGGAATTCATACATACGTGCGCCGCGCAGGGTCACTTTCGTGCCCAAAGGCATGTCTTCACGTACGCGGAAGCCCGCGATGGATTTTTTGGCGATGGTTGTCATGGCCTTCTGACCGGCAATTGCTGTCAGATCTTCCTGTGCTGATTTGGCTTTTTTGCTGTCGCGAACCGCTTCAGCGCCACACCCGATGTTCAGGACGATTTTGTCCAGACGCGGGATCTGCATGTCGTTTTTGTAGCCAAATTCTTCTTTCATCGCCGGACGAATTGTATCCGTGTATACCGATTTCAGACGGGGTGTATAATCAGCCATTAGATAACGTCCCCTGTAGTCTTGGCGTAACGCACTTTGTTGTCACCATCCATTTTAAAGCCAACGCGTGTGGCTTTGCCGTTTGCATCCAGCAACGCGAGGTTGCTGAGCGCGATTGGCATGGCTTTTGGAATACGGCCGCCTTGGGATTCCTGAGACTGACGTGTCGCGCGGATGGCGATGTTCAGACCCTCAACAACGGCTTTGCCCACTTTTGGATCAATGGAAGAGATTGTACCCTCTTTGCCCTTGTCCTTGCCGGTCAGCATGACGACCTTGTCGCCTTTTTTCAGCTTAGCAGCCATATCACAGCACCTCCGGAGCGAGGGAAATGATTTTCATGAAGTTTTTGGCGCGCAATTCGCGAACAACTGGCCCAAAGATACGAGTACCCATTGGTTCGTTGTTGTTGTTCAGAATAACTGCGGCGTTGCCGTCAAAGCGGATGGCTGTGCCATCATCGCGGCGAACTTCTTTTGCCGTGCGAACGACAACGGCCTTACGGACGTCACCTTTCTTAACACGACCACGAGGAATGGCTTCCTTAACCGAGACGACAATGATGTCGCCTACGGATGCGTACTTACGCTTGGAACCACCCAGAACCTTGATACACTGAACACGGCGTGCGCCGCTGTTGTCAGCTACCTCAAGGTTTGTCTGCATCTGGATCATATGGTTTCTCCCGACCTGTAGGGGGCGATGCGTGCCTGATCCCTAGGGTTTCGATTATACTGTTAGATCACGCAGCTTACGCTGTGATCACTTCCCAGCGTTTTGTCTTCGACTTAGGCGCACATTCGATGATGCGGACTTGATCGCCAGTTTTGAAGGCATTCTGTTCATCGTGGGCCCGGTACTTTTTGGACTTACGGATGGTTTTCTTCAGAACAGGGTGCGTGAAACGACGTTCAACGGACACTGTTACTGTTTGGGCGTTGGCATCAGACGTCACTGTGCCGGTCAAAATACGCTTAGGCATAGGTGCAGTCCTTATTCAGCGGCCGCAGCAGCGGCTTTTTCGTTCAAAATTGTTTTGATGCGCGCAGCGTTACGACGGGCCGCACGAATTTGCGCTGGGTTTTCCAGTGCACCTGTGGCCGCTTGGAAGCGCAGGTTGAAGCTTGCTTTTTTCTCGTCTGCCAGCTTGTCACGCAGCTGGTCTGGCGTCATGTCACGCAGTTCTGAGGCATTCATTGCCATATTCCTTTTTCAACATCACCAGTTGGCCCCGTTCTGAGTAGTCGTCCGGGTGACCATGATTCTGGTGGAGGTCATGATAGATGGCTGCGTATAGGAGTGTTTGCGGGGTGTGGCAACCCTTAGTTCTTTGGCTTTTGACGTTTGAGGTATTGGTGCCGAAGGATGAGTGTCAGGGGCATTGTAAACAACACAACCAAACCCACCAACTCTTCAACGATGTCGGGATCAAATCCCAGACTATCGCTAAGCCCAATCAAGGGCAGTGTGATAGGTAGACTGACAAAGAATGATACGACAGCAAGCGCAAGCATGAAACCAGCCGCTCTAACCAGAAACCTCAGATACCAGCCTAAAAAATTGGAGAAGAACCATAGATAGAGCCAAAGCGCACCTAACATCAACACCGCGAACACTGTCCAAAACACGTAGGGCGAAGAATACAACCACTGCTTACACGGCTCTCTACTAAAGAGACCCAAAGCGGTAAAGAACATTCGGTTTACATATCGCTTTCAATCCAATGTTGTTTTATCCAGCCCTATGTCCATAACATCCCTCTTCGTGACCCGCCTGTACCGCGCCCATCTGTCTGAACAAGGCGTTGTTGATCCATCCGAGTTGGAAAACTCTTGCTGGGCCATCGCCAATGACGACGAGGCGGGGCAAGAGTGGTGTGAGGATAACGGCTATCCCGGCTACACATCCTATGCGTCCCTGACCGACCTGCCCTGGCGCTTTCCGATCTTTGCTGATCTGGTCAAGGTGCTCGACGCCCATGTCGCCGCCTTTGCCGAGGATCTGGAATTTGATCTGGATGGAAAAGAGCTGAAGCTGGAGGACATCTGGATCAACATCCTGCCCGAAGGCGGCGTGCATACGTCCCACATCCACCCGCATTCCGTGATCTCCGGCACGACCTATGTGGCGATGCCTGATGGAGCGTCGGCGATCAAGTTCGAGGATCCGCGGTTGCAAATGATGATGGCAGCCCCTGCCCGGTCCAAGGACGCGCGGGAAGAGTTGAAGACTTTTACTTATGTGGCGCCTGAAGTCGGGGAGGTTCTGCTATGGGAAAGCTGGTTACGCCATGAAGTGCCGGTGAACATGGCGGAGGATGAGAGGATTTCTGTTTCTTTCAACTACAGCTGGGGGTGATGGAAACTGAAATCGTTGCGCGGCGTCGTGTCAAAGACATGCCATAAGCCGCACAAAGGGGTTTTGGGCGCTCCACAGCGATTCCCGCCCTACTTGCAAGCGATCGAAAACCAATGTTAGCCTTAATCATTGTTTTAGTGAGTTTGACGGGTCGTTTTTATGGAAGTGCTTTTTCTCATTTTGCTGCTGATTGTCGCGATCTACCTCGCCAATCCCAAAGGGCTTAAGCCGCGCAAATATTCCGCGCCGCCGCCCGAACCCAAAGAGGCACCCGCCCCTCAACAAGAGCAGGTGAAGCCTGCCGCACCCAAAGCCCAACCGCAAAGCCAACAGCGCAAAAAGGTCGACCACGCCCCTCCCCCGCCGATCCCATCTTCGATGGAGATCAAAGGCAAGGCTTGGGTGATCGATGGGGATACGATTGCGATCAACCGGATCAAGATCAGGTTCGCAGGCATTGATGCACCGGAATTGGATCAACCCTGGGGACAGAAATCCAAATGGGCGATGGTGAAGCTGTGTAAGGGGAAGGTTATCACGGTCAAGCTGACGGGCGAAACGTCGTATGATCGGCTGGTTGGGACATGTTATCTGCCCGACGGACGCGATCTGGGGGCCGAGATTGTGAAGGCTGGTTTGGCGCTGGATGGGGGGCTGTATTCCAAGGGGAAATATAAGGACTTGGAGGACCCAGAGATGCGGCGGAAGTTAAGAGGTTATGGGAGGTGGCGGTGAGCGATTTATCAAACCGCCACCCCCACCTTTGTTAAGGCTCTCGCTCTTAGCAGGCAGCTTAGTTGAATTTCACCGCTGTTCCGCTGACCACACGGCATCCCCAGCTCAGGGCGCAGACGGTAACGTCACTGATTTGCGTGTTGATGACGGCATCGGCACCTACACCGGCCGCCTTGATACGCAAATTTGTTTGCGCGTCCTCAACGGTTGGCGTCTTGCCAAAGGCGGTCTTTTTTCCAACGTCGGCTTTCACTTCGCCAATCACCGTAAAATTACCGTTGTTGACGGTATTGCCGCTGACAAGCTGGATCTGGTTGATGGGCGTTGTGGTCGCGGCTTGAGCTTCGGCAGCTTTCGTTCCGATATCGGCGGGGGCTGTCATGGTGTCACAGGCGGCGAGGGCAGACAGGGCAACAATGGCGAAAAGTTTTTTCATGGGTACATCACTTTGATTGTTTCTATAGGGATACAATAGCAAAGAATAGAAACGTCTTGAAGATAAACGCGTGCTGCAAATGAACGCAGGCGGTGTGCTATTCAGGTGTGAACTTACTAGTTTGCGCACCGCGCCCGAGCCGAGGGGATGGTGCGAAGCGCCCTCCCCATGGGGGAGGCTCAGGCGCTGCCCAATCTTTGATTGGGAACCGGGGTTTATGGGTTCAGCGATTTTTTTGACCGCATATCAACAGATGATGATCGGCTCAGACACAAACACAACGCTCCGATTATCAAACATCGACTGGAACTCAGGCGTAAGATATTTGTCCAATAGGGATATAGAGTAGATATTCTTGATCTTGGTCAAATCAAACAGGTCTTCTGGCAATTCAGAGTAGAGCGTGATTTGTCGAAGTGCCTTCAAATCCAGAAGTGGAGATATGCCCGAGATTTGTCCTCCGTCTACACGCAGGTTTTTCAGGTTTTGCAAACTCGAGATGTAGTCCAAGGTTTCATCTTCCCTCCCCGTGACAGCCAGCTCAACTAGGCTGGTCAGATTGGCAATCGGCGCGGGATCGACATCCTGATGAAGCAGGGAAACGTGGAGCGTTTTCAACTTTGGGAAATGAACAAGCCCGCTGAGGTCCGTGACTTGGGTCTCTCGTATATGCAATTCAGTCAAATGGCTCATATCTGCAATATCATCAAGGTGCACAAAGTTTGTTCGGCTGACCATAAGAACGGTCACATGCTTCAGCCCATTCAAAACTGTGTAATCGCGCAACGGGCTGCCATCCAAATTCAGAGTTCTGCACTCTATTTCGATGCATGCGGCCACGGCGCGGTCTCCCCGGTCGTAGTCTGACTGAGAAAAGAACCTGTTTTCTGAAATCGTGCAGGATGCCAGGGATGATACCGCAAGGAGCGCCAGTATAAAAATCCTAGTGAAATACCACATCACCTGTTCCCCTGAAGCTTAATCTAAAACAAGTGGACATTTTGATTCTCGTCAAGGGAAAAGCCCCCGCTGATCTCTCAACGGGGGCCTCATTAACTCTACCGTGGCCGGAACGGGTATTTCTTTGAAATACCCTGCCTCCGGCTGGACAGAAAACGCTTTGCGTTTTCGTCCTTACCAGTCTTCGCGGACGACGACGCGTGTTTTGATCGGCAGTTTCATCGCCGCCAGACGCAGGGCTTCGCGGGCGATGTCGTCGTTGACGCCATCGATCTCGAACATCACGCGGCCGGGTTTGACTTTGGCTGCCCAACGGTCAACAGAGCCTTTACCTTTACCCATACGAACTTCGATGGGTTTGGCTGTGACAGGCACGTCTGGGAAAATACGGATCCAGACACGGCCCTGACGTTTCATGTGACGTGTCATCGCGCGGCGGGCCGCTTCGATTTGACGGGCTGTCACACGCTCAGGCTCAGTCGCCTTCAGGCCGTAAGTGCCGAAGTTGAGGTCGGAACCGCCTTTTGCCAGACCCTTGATAGAGCCCTTAAACTGCTTGCGGAATTTGGTACGCTTTGGCTGAAGCATCTAAATGCCCTCCTATCAGCGACGACCGCCAGCACCGCGAGGTGTTGGGCCGTCTTGGAGTTCTTGTGCTTTACGGTCACGTGCCTGTGGATCGTGTTCCATGATCTCGCCTTTGAAGATCCAGGTCTTGATGCCGATGATGCCATAGGCGGTCTCAGCTTCAACGTGAGCGTAATCGATGTCGGCGCGCAGTGTGTGCAAAGGCACACGACCTTCGCGGTACCATTCGGTACGCGCGATTTCTGCACCACCCAAACGGCCAGCCACGTTCACACGGATGCCCAAGGCCCCCATGCGCATCGCGTTCTGAACGGCACGCTTCATGGCGCGACGGAAAGATACCCGACGTTCCAATTGCTGTGCGATGGATTCGCCAACCAATGCGGCGTCCAGTTCCGGCTTGCGAACTTCAACAATGTTGAGGTGCAATTCGGACTCTGTAAGGTTCGCCAGCTTCTTGCGCAAAACTTCGATGTCTGCGCCTTTCTTGCCGATGATAACGCCGGGACGTGCAGTGTGGATCGTGACGCGGCACTTCTTGTGTGGGCGCTCGATGATCACACGAGCGATGCCCGCTTGCTTGCACTCTTCTTTGATGAAGGCACGCATTTTCAGGTCTTCCAGCAACAGATCGCCGTAATCCTTGGTGTCCGCATACCAGCGGCTGTCCCAAGTACGGTTGACCTGAAGGCGCATACCGATTGGATTTACTTTGTTACCCATTAGGCTTGCTCCCCTGACACTTCTTCAACTTGACGCACTTTGATGGTGATCTCGGCGAAAGGCTTCATGATCTTGCCAAAGCGACCACGGGCGCGTGGGCGACCGCGTTTCAGTGTCATGTTTTTACCAACCCAAGCTTCGGCGACGATCAGCTCGTCAACGTCCAGATTGTGGTTGTTTTCTGCGTTCGCAATTGCCGACTGCAGGCATTTTTTCACGTCTTGCGCGATCCGCTTTTTGGAGAATGTCAGGTCCGTCAGGGCCTTGTCGACTTTCTTGCCACGGATCATTTGCGCAACGAGGTTCAGCTTTTGAGGGCTGGTGCGCAGCATGCGTGTTTTTGCCATTGCTTCGTTGTCAGCGACGCGGCGAGGGTTCTTATCCTTGCTCATTTGCGTTTCGCTTTCTTGTCAGCGGCGTGGCCGTAGTAGGTACGTGTTGGCGAATATTCACCAAACTTCTGACCGATCATTTCCTCGGAGACGTTCACCGGGATATGCTTCTGGCCGTTGTACACGCCAAATGTGAGGCCCACAAACTGGGGCAAGATGGTTGAGCGACGCGACCAGATCTTGATCACTTCGTTGCGACCGCTTTCGCGGGACGCTTCGGCCTTTTTCAACACGTAAGAGTCGACAAAAGGACCTTTCCAAACAGAACGACCCATAAATTAGCGTCCCTTTTTCTTGGCGTGACGCGAGCGGATAATAAGCTTTTGCGACGCTTTGTTTTTGTTGCGTGTGCGCGCACCCTTGGTTGGTTTGCCCCATGGGGAAACCGGGTGACGACCACCAGAGGTCCGGCCTTCACCACCACCGTGAGGGTGGTCGATCGGGTTCATAACGACACCACGAACACTTGGGCGGATGCCCTTGTGACGCATACGGCCCGCTTTACCGAAGTTCTGGTTTGAGTTGTCGGGGTTGGACACGGCACCTACGGTGGCCATGCATTCCTGACGCACCAGACGCAGTTCGCCCGAAGACAAACGGATCTGCGCGTAACCACCATCACGGCCCACGAACTGGGCGTATGTGCCGGCGGCACGAGCGATCTGACCGCCTTTGCCTGGCTTCAACTCGATGTTGTGAATGATTGTACCGATGGGCATGCCGGAGAATGGCATCGCGTTACCGGGTTTGATGTCTGCCTTGGCGGCCGAGATCACTTTGTCGCCAACCGCAAGGCGCTGAGGCGCCAAGATGTAGGCCTGTTCGCCGTCTTCGTATTTTACGAGCGCGATAAAGGCTGTGCGGTTAGGGTCATATTCGATGCGCTCGACTGTGGCCGCCACATCCATTTTGTTGCGCCGAAAATCTACGATACGATAGAGGCGCTTTGCCCCACCGCCCTTGCGGCGCATCGTGATCCGTCCGGTGTTGTTCCGTCCGCCGTTTTTCGTCAAGCCTTCAGTGAGGGCTTTGACCGGGCGGCCTTTCCAGAGCTCCGAACGGTCGATCAGTACCAGCCCACGCTGGCCCGGCGTCGTCGGTTTATACGACTTGAGTGCCATGTTATCCGTCTTCCGTTTTGCTATGTGACGGGTTGCCCCGCCTGTGGTTATAGGCCCCCGTAGGTGCCAGAGTTTGGTGTGGTGTGGTGGGTTGAAACCCACCTTACCGTGTGCCGCGTAAGGTGCACCTTGGTGCACCCGTGCGGACAACAACGAAGCCCCAGACGAATCTGGGGCTTTGTCGATGGGGTCTGATAGGGGGGATGGGGTATGGGGTCAAGCCGGTTGGGCTTGTTTTGTTGGGTTTGCTGGTCTTGTTGGGGAACTGACGGCGCGCGGCTGGCCGGGGGCTGACGCTGTGACGGGTGTTGAGGCTACTTTGTGGCAGCTGCTTTGATGTGGGATTTGAGAGGGAATGGCCACCTATCCAAACGTCAGGCCGTCCTGGCAAAGGCAAGCCATCTGTAAGGCGCACCTCTGGTGCGACACGGCCAGCCGTGCGCCCGGCGCCTGCAGCTTGTTTCCGGGCGAAGGTGTAGAATGGAGCTCCCTATTCTTCCACGGAATCTAATAATCTTTCGAAACGTCGTGCGACATGTTGGTTATCAACTCGACTTTTAATGTTCTTATTCTGGCCAAAATCAGCCAGGCGATCTCGGATCAGGTCTGCCTCCTTTACAAACAAGTCTAATATTAACGGGGATGCTGTATTGCTGTAGTAGACGTGCCGAATATTCCCATAGGATGTTCGACCTCCTGGAGTTCCAATATAGGTCAAAACCATCCATTCTAAGATTCCATTGGCCGGATCAGCAGGGCAAGCCGCAAAGCCTCCAATTTCTGAAAATCGACGAATTACATCGCCATGTTTTTCGTACGCGCCCCAGTTCGTACCGACTTCTTTCAATCGGTCTAAATATGCTTTGAACAGCTCCTTGCGAGCGGACTGTTTTAAATACGGCATTGCTCCACATGCCGTGGCGACACGTGCGTGCCGTTCATCCAGTCCACTCCGACCTATTCGTTTTTGAAAACTAGTGGCGAGATCCACCAAAACAGAGTTTGCAGCCAATACCCTCAAGGAATTCAGAAAGGTAAATGAATTCTGTTGGATAATGTCGGACTTGTCTTTGTCTAGGGATATACCAACTAAGAACTTCAAAATTTCCTGTTGTCGAGGCTTAGGTGCTCTTTCGAAGTCAGAAAGCAATTCCTCCCCCGGTTGTGCTTTGGACGCCTGTTCAACAAGATCTTTGACGTCGGAAATCTTTAAGAGGTCTACAGGGTCAGCGGCCAATATGACCTCGATACATGTACTAAAGATATACACGCAATCTTCTATCCCAGCTTCGTATTCATCGTCTTCATGTTCAAGGTCTCGACGGATTTCATAGCTTCTGCATACTCTGCGCCACTCCGGCCTTGTGAAAAGGCCCATCCTATATGCTAAATCAATGACTTTTGAGGTTGGATAGTCTTCGACGTCTTCATCTTTGTTAATCGGTGGAAGCTTAAACTGGATAGCCGCTTCTTTGGCAATATCAGTTCCAGCGATGACAATTTTTTCTCGCAAATCATGTATTGCAGCATTGAAAAGGCGCTGACAGGCGCTGCTGGGGTCGACTTCCAAAAGCCGATTTACCCGTTGTATCAAAGACTTTGCTTGCCATTGCGGTCGAATTCTCTGCATCATCTGTGGCACGCCAGAAGACGTCATTAAATCTACATTGGCTGCTGGAACTAAATTAGGCATATTCAAATCTTTCAAACAACTGATCTGTTAAAATACGATCGCAATCAGCCTTGACAACCATTTTCAAGCCAAAATACAAAAAACCCCAGCCTCTTCCAAGACTGGGGTCTCTCAACTTCATTCGTAAGGTGCTGCCTTTGGCGCACCCACACGCAGACCTTACAGCCCGGTGCTCACGTCGATTGTGTTGCCTTCTTCAAGCGTCACATATGCTTTCTTGACGTCTTTGCGCTTACCCAACGCACCACGGAAGCGCTTTACTTTGCCCTTTGTGATGGTTGTGTTCACAGCCTTAACCTTCACACCAAACAGCGCCTCAACAGCGTCTTTGATCTGGGGTTTGTTGCTGTCAATCGCCACTTCAAACACAACCGCACCGTTTTCAGATGCCATTGTCGCTTTTTCCGTGATGATCGGCTTGCGGATCACGTCGTAATGTTCTGCCTTGGCACTCATTTCAAGCGAGCCTCCAGTGCTTCGACGCCCGCCTTCGTGAGCACGAGTGTGTCACGCTTGAGGATGTCATATACGTTTGCGCCCATTGTCGGCAGGATGTCCAAGCCTTCAATGTTGCGGGATGCTGTCAGGAAGTCTTCGTTGACGGTCGCCCCATCGATGACCAAAGCGCGTTTCCAACCGAGGTTTTTCACTTGCTTGGCCAAGGCCGCTGTTTTGCCGTCAGACGCCGCGTCTTCGATCACAACCAACTCGCCCGCTGCCATTTTGGCAGACAGCGCGTGGCGCAGACCCAATTTGCGGAACTTCTTTGTCAGGTCGTGGCCGTGCGAACGCACAACGGGACCTTTGTAAACGCCACCCCCACGGAAGATCGGTGCCGAACGTGCGCCGTGGCGTGCGCCACCGGTGCCTTTTTGGCGATAGATCTTCTTTGTGGAATAGCTGACTTCACGACGGGTTTTCACCTTGTGCGTGCCAGCTTGGGCGTTGTTGCGCTGCCAGCGCACGACGCGGTGCAGGATGTCTGCGCGTGGCTCGAGACCGAACAGGGCCTCGTCCAGGTCAACAGAACCGGCTTTGCCGCCGTCCATTTTGATCACATCAAGTTTCATGCTTCACCACCTTCCGCAGGGGCCTCTTCAGCCGGAGCTGCTGCCGCTGCCGATTTCAGAGCGGCCGGGAACGGCACGCCTTCTGGCAATTTCTTTTTCACAGCGTCTTTGACCGTGACCCAGCCGCCTTTGGAGCCTGGGACAGCGCCTTTGATCATGATCAGGCCGCGATCTGCGTCCGTTTTCACTACTTCAAGGTTCTGCGTGGTCACGCGGGCAGCGCCCATGTGGCCGGCCATTTTCTTGCCTTTGAAAACTTTACCCGGGTCCTGACATTGGCCGGTGGAGCCGTGCGAACGGTGAGAGATAGACACACCGTGTGTCGCACGCAGACCGCCAAAGTTGTGACGCTTCATCGCACCGGCAAAACCTTTACCGATAGATGTGCCTGACACATCAACCTTTTGACCATCAAGGAAGTGCTCGGCAGAGAGCTCTTCGCCAACGGCGATCAGGTTGTCTTCAGAGACGCGGAACTCGACCAGTTTGCTTTTGGGCTCAACCTTTGCGGCGGCGAAGTGCCCACGCATGGCTTTGCTGACGCGCTTTACTTTCGCGGTGCCAGCACCCAACTGCACGGCTGTGTAGCCGTCACGGTCGTTTGTTTTCTGTGTCACAACCTGCAGGCCGTCCATTTGCAAAACGGTCACAGGGATCTGCTTGCCGTCTTCCATGAACAACCGGGTCATGCCGATTTTCTTTGCGAGAATTCCAGAGCGCATAATCAATACCCTCCTTTAAGACTGCAATTTGATCTCGACGTCCACACCAGCCGCAAGATCAAGCTTCATCAGCGCGTCTACGGTTTGTGGGGTCGGATCTACGATGTCGAGCAGGCGCTTGTGCGTGCGGATCTCGAACTGATCGCGGGATTTTTTGTCAACGTGGGGGCCACGCAGAACTGTGAATTTTTCGATCTTGTTCGGCAGCGGAATTGGGCCGCGAACAGATGCACCGGTACGTTTGGCGGTATTGACGATTTCTTGTGTGGATGTGTCCAACACGCGGTAGTCAAACGCCTTCAACCGGATGCGGATATTTTGGCTTTGTGCCATATGTCGTCATCCCTTGAATTTGGGATTGAGATCGGAGAGGAGGATAGCGGCTCATCCGGCACCCTCATCGCGTCTTTTGGCGAAACATAAAGAAGGGCACGCATGGCGCACCCTTGTTCCGTGAGTGGGCGTATAGGGGGAGTCGCTTAAGTCATCAACCCTTTATTTGACTTACCCGATATGGGGCTGCACAGGACCGTGTTGTGGAGCAGCGAACCTTTGTTGATGGCACTTTATCGCACCACACCTGCTGACCTTCAAAAAGGCAGCGAATCCCTTTCCAAAAGCACCAGCCAGTCGGACGGTCCGGTGCTGCCCGGCGCACTGTGCGCTTGATTCCGAGCTGGGACCAGACGTAAGTTCAATCAAAATAGCCACTGTTGAAAAGCACGCCAGAAAGCTTGAAAACCGGAGCCGCAATGAAACCTCAACACCCTCTTTGGGAACACATAAATATCCACTGGACAGCAGCGTCTCAACCAAATCCTGGTGCAATCGAAAGCGCGACCCAATTACTGTCATTGCTAAAACAGCGAAACCGCGCTTTCCCTACGGACAGTGATCGGGGATATTGGCCGACTGTTTCGTTTGCCTGGGCCGACTCCGATATTGAATTGGAGGTGTTTGACGGGTCATTTGAGCTACAAGTTCACCCGGAAACGGCGCAAACCAAGCTGTTCAATGTATTAGAGTTTGACGCAGACAGCCCAGAAGACTTGGAAACATTACTTGAGATGATTGAGAGACACACTGGCGAAGCACTTTAGGCCTTTAAGTCAACAACCGTTCTACTCCCGCGCCAAAAACGCAGTGATCTCTCGCTGGGGCACGCCGTTCTTCACCCGCCGGAACAACAAATCCAAACCGCCGTCCGCCAGCGTCCGGTGGTACTCTTGCAGCTCATATTCACCGTTTTCCGTGATTGCCAAAGAGAACACTGAAAACGTGTCGCCTTCAAACCGGGACCATACAAATGGTTCCCCCTTCAATGGGTCCAACGGCACTTGTTTGCCGAAGATGTTGGTCTTCATGGCTGAGCCGTAGATATTGTCGCGGTCGCTGGGGACAAAATCGATTTCATTGGTGCTTTCGCGGATGTCGCCGTCGTCGCGGTAGGATGTGGAGGTCCACGTCAGTCGGAAGCCTTCGTCGGTCGGAACCATGTCCACGCGAATTGTCCGTCCCTTGGTTTCACCATCCAATACGACATCTGCCTGACCAAGATAGCTGCCTACGAAATGGCCAATTGAATTCGCCAACGCAGGGATAGGCGTCAGCATGGCAAGGGTAAGAAGTACAGCGCGCAGCCGGGACAAAATGTGTTTCATACGCTTAAGATAATGCGTCTTTTATGAATTGTCAGTGAAAGATAAAAAGAAAAAGGCCGCCCCCGTTTCCGGAAGCGGCCTTTTCTATAACTTCTGAGTGCTCCGTCTCTGCTCTCATTGCTCTTGCAGAGCAATTGCCGCAGGTGACGGCCACCGTTTCTAAAATTACTCAGTGATTTTAGAAACAACGCCAGCGCCGACTGTGCGGCCGCCTTCGCGGATCGCGAAGCGCAGGCCTTGCTCCATCGCGATAGGCGCGATCAGCTCAACGTCGAACTTCAGGTTGTCGCCCGGCATAACCATTTCCGTGCCTTCTGGCAGCGCAACT
>NZ_JBDWQO010000002.1:0-34917 GCF_039986515.1 Ascidiaceihabitans sp.
TCAATCTGGTCATACGCTTGGAAGTCACCAAAGTACTTGGTGATCGCCGCTGTCAGCGTCGTTTTGCCGTGGTCAACGTGGCCGATTGTGCCGATGTTGACGTGCGGCTTATTGCGTTCAAACTTTTCCTTAGCCATGGGATGGCTCCTTTGATTTTTCAGTGCGTGCAGCGCACGCAACTTGGCGTTTGGGTAAGGTGCGCATAGGTACGCGCACCTGCTTTTGATTTAAGCGAATTTCGCTTGGATCTCTTCGGAGATGTTGCTTGGAACAGCTTCGTAGTGGCCGAACTGCATGGTAAAGTTCGCACGACCCGATGACATCGACCGCAAGGTGTTGATGTAACCGAACATGTTGGCCAAAGGCACTTGCGCGTCGATGGCAATCGCATTGCCGCGCGTGTCTTGACCTTGAACCTGACCACGACGAGACGTCAGGTCACCAATGATACCACCTGTGTATTCTTCAGGCGTGATCACTTCGACCTTCATGATCGGCTCAAGCAATTTCGCGCCAGCTTTACGCATGCCTTCACGCATACACATACGGGCAGCGATTTCGAACGCAAGAACCGAAGAGTCAACATCGTGGAACTTACCGTCCAGCAATTCAACTTTGAAGTCGATCACAGGGAAGCCCGCCAAAGGACCGGAGTCCATGACCGAGTTGATGCCCTTTTCAACACCCGGAATGTATTCTTTCGGAACCGAACCACCAACGATGCGGGATTCGAAAGAATAGCCTTCGCCGGGCTCTGTTGGAGAGATCAGCAATTTGACCTCGCCAAACTGACCAGAACCACCGGACTGTTTCTTGTGCGTGTAGCTGTGCTCAACTTCGTGGCCGATGGTCTCACGGTATGCCACTTGTGGCGCACCAATGTTCGCTTCGACTTTGAATTCACGCTTCAGACGGTCGATCAGAATGTCGAGATGCAATTCGCCCATGCCGCGCATGATTGTTTGACCACTTTCGACGTCTGTTTCCACGCGGAAGGATGGATCTTCTGCTGCAAGACGCTGCAGACCCAATGACATTTTCTCTTGGTCGGCCTTGGTTTTAGGCTCAACCGCGATCTCGATCACCGGATCAGGGAAGGTCATCGTTTCCAGAACAACCTGAGCCTTGTCATCAGACAAAGTGTCACCTGTTGTTGTGTTTTTCAGACCGGCAAGCGCAATGATGTCACCTGCGTAAGCTTCGGTGATTTCGTCTTGCTTGTTGGAGTGCATCATAACCATACGGCCGATGCGTTCCTTGTTGCCCTTCGTTGTGTTCATCAGCGTGTCGCCTTTGGCAAGCGTGCCAGAGTAGATACGTGTGAACGTCAACGTGCCCATGAACGGGTCGTTCATGATTTTGAACGCGAGGCCGGAGAAGGGCATTTCGTCATCCGCACGACGTGCGATGTTACGAGTTTCTTCTTCGTCGCCCGGTGCAAAGCCCATGTAATCAACAACGTCCAATGGGGACGGCAGATAGTCGATCACAGCGTTGAGCAGTGGCTGAACGCCTTTGTTTTTGAACGCGGAACCGCCCAAAACAGGAACGAATTTCAGCTCAAGGCAGCCTTTGCGCAGCAAAGCGCGCAATTCAGGAACTTCAGGCTCTGTGCCTTCCATCAGATAGGCTTCCATGGCGTCGTCGTCCATTTCAACGGCCGCTTCAACCATCTTCGCACGCCATTCGTCAGCTTGCGCTTTCAAACCGTCACGGATGGGGGCTTTGATCCAGGACGCACCAAGGTCTTCACCCTGCCACAGCCATTCTTCCATGGTCACCAGATCGATCAGGCCTTCAAGCTCGGTTTCGGCACCAATTGGAATACCAACCGGAATAGCCGTAGCACCTGTGCGGTCTTCGATCATGTGAACGCAGTTGAAAAAGTCCGCGCCGATTTTGTCCATTTTGTTGACAAAAACGATACGTGGAACTTTATAGCGGTCAGCCTGACGCCAAACCGTTTCAGTCTGTGGTTCAACACCGGCGTTCCCGTCCAAAACGGTCACGGCCCCATCGAGAACAGCCAAGGAACGCTCAACTTCAATGGTGAAGTCAACGTGGCCCGGTGTGTCGATGATGTTCATGCGGTGCTTCAGGGAATCGGCGTCTGTGCCGTTCTCTGTGCGTTCCCAGAATGTCGTCGTCGCAGCGGAAGTAATGGTGATACCCCGTTCCTGCTCTTGCTCCATCCAGTCCATTGTTGCTGCGCCGTCGTGGACTTCGCCAATGTTGTGGGACTTGCCTGTATAGAACAGGATGCGTTCGGAACATGTGGTCTTACCCGCATCAATATGCGCAATAATTCCGAAGTTCCGGTAGCGGTCGAGTGGATAATCGCGTGCCATAGCTTTGCGTTCCTCTTACCAGCGATAGTGGCTGAAGGCTTTGTTTGCCTCGGCCATTTTGTGGGTGTCTTCGCGCTTTTTCACAGCTGTACCGCGGGACTGTACGGCGTCCATCAGCTCGCCTGCGAGGCGCTCTTCCATTGTGTTTTCGTTGCGCGAACGGGACGCTTTGATCAACCAACGGATGGCCAATGCTTCGCGGCGTTCTGGACGTACTTCAACGGGAACCTGATACGTCGCACCACCGACGCGGCGCGAACGCACTTCGACGGATGGTTTGATGTTGTCCAGCGCTTCGTGGAAAACTTCCAGAGGCACCCGTTTGATTTTTGCTTCTACACGATCCATCGCGTTATAAACGATGCGCTCGGCAGTGGATTTTTTGCCATCGATCATGAGGTTGTTCATGAACTTGGACAATACGCGGTCGCCAAACTTTGCGTCTGGCAGGATCTCGCGTTTTTCAGCGGCGTGACGACGTGACATCTGCGGATCTCCTTATTTAGGCTTCTTGGCGCCGTATTTCGAACGACGTTGTTTACGGTCTTTAACGCCCTGGGTATCCAGAACACCGCGCAGGATGTGGTAACGCACACCGGGAAGGTCTTTTACACGACCGCCACGGATCAGAACCACTGAGTGTTCCTGAAGGTTGTGGCTTTCACCGGGAATGTAGGAGATGACCTCAAAGCCGTTTGTCAGGCGCACTTTGGCAACCTTACGCATAGCGGAGTTCGGTTTCTTTGGTGTCGTTGTGTAAACGCGCGTACATACGCCACGTTTTTGAGGACACTGCTCCAAGTGCTGCGACTTGGAAGTCTTACGCTTTGGCTGACGCGGCTTGCGGATCAGCTGTTGGATCGTTGGCATAGGCGGTTTTTCCCCGTTTTTGCGCTTTTTGGAACCCTTGGTTGCCCAAGGGCGGTTCAATCGTGTCGGCCAGCCTGATGTTCGCGCGGTGCCACATATTCGTGTGACAAAGCAAAAACACCGCAATGTTCCCGTACCGAGGTGAACAAGGCGGTGGGTTTTCAGAGGATGCGCCCAGCATTAGGACGGATCTTGACCACTCCAGTTATGATGTCGGATTTCGGGCGTGTGCCGTGATCCGGATAGCGGGCGTATAGGGGGAGTCGGGTGGGGTGTCAACGGGGGTAGGGATCACGCAAAACCGAAATCACAGCGTTCGCGGCAGTACCCGCTGAAATAGACAAGCTACGTTTTTGTAACTATGTCTGAGACGGTATGAAAGTCGCGATGTTGCGGAAAGGTAAATGCCATCATGCAAGCCATCGGCCTTTGCCGCTTTTCCTATCCCGCCCTTGGCGGCTTTCAGGTCGAGCATGCATCGATAGAGGATCGCATTGCCTATCTTTACGCGGAAAAGCGCCTGCAAGAACGGTTTGCCCTGTTTGAACATGTGGCACTGCCTTGCCTTCGCGCCCAGACCGATCCGAATTTCGAGATCATCATCGTCGTTGGTGACAGCTTGCCAGACATGCATCTGACCCGCCTTCTGGACCTGATCGAAGACATGCCGCAACTGAGCGTTCAGGCGCATCCCCCCCTGCCCCACCGCCAAGGCATGCGCGACATTCTGAACGACGCGCGGCACGACAGGTCAGAGCCATGCCTGCAATTCCGCTTTGATGATGATGATGCCATCGGTGTGGATTTCATCACCCGCCTACGTGAGGCCGCAACAGATGCCAAACCGTTGACCGCGAAACATAAGATGGTGGCGTTCGATTTTCACCAAGGTTGGACGGCTGAATTCACGGGCCAAGGGATCAGCGCGACACAGACCTACCGCCCGATGTTCACCGCGGCCTTGGCCGTTCAGGTCGCGGGTGGCAACGGGCAAAGCATCATGAACTTCGGACACGAGAAGATGGGGCGCTTTATGCCAGTGGTCAGCTACGGGGACACGCCTATGTGGGTACGGTCACACAACGACTTCAACGACTCTCGTCAAAAAGCCAACGCCAAACCCGTGCGTGTCAAACCTTTGGATGACGCGCAACGTGCACTGTTCCAAGACCGCTTTGCCATCGACGAAAACGCCATCAAAACAGCCTTTTCAGCCCTTTAGCAAAGCCCGTTCGCGGTACAGCGTGAACAGCCCCATGGCGACCACTATCCCCGCCCCCAGCATCGTCAGACCATCAGGCCAATCGCCAAAGATCAGCCACCCCAGCAACAGCGACCAGATCAGCCCGGTGTAGCGAAAGGGTGCTATGAACGACACGTCGCCGGTGCGCATGGTCGCCACGCTAAAGTAATACCCGCCCAGAATGAACAAGGCCGCCAAGGCAATAAGGCCTGCAAACTGTGGCGTGACAGGGACCCAAGGCGTGGCCAATGATGCAAAGCCTGAAAAGACCATCACCGACAAAATGGCGCATAGGGTCACTGTCATGGACGGCACGTCTTTGGACAATTTCTTGGTGGCCAGATCGCGCACTGTCACACACATCACTGCGGCCAAACCGTACAAGGCATAGACGTTGAAGCCGTCTGTGCCGGGCCGCACAATCAATAGCACGCCGCTGAATCCCACCACGATCGCAAGCATACGGCGCCAGCCCACTTTTTCGCCAAAAAACAATGCAGTGCCCAAAGTCACAGTCAAAGGAAGCGCTTGCAAGATCGCAGTCAGGTTCGCAAGCTGCATGTTAAACAGCGCATTAAGGAAGAAATACGCCGTCACAACTTCGGCCACACAGCGCAGTGCAATCAGCAGCCAATCGTCCCGACGTATCCGGAAATGGACGGTGCCAAGTGTTCGTGCAAGGAACAAGATCAGGATCGTTGATAACACCCCACGCAAAAACAGCATTTGAAACAAGGGCATCTGCGTGCCGATGGACTTGGTTGCGGCATCGTTGAAGGTGAAGCAGGCCATGGATGCCATCATCAACAAGGCACCAGCAAGATTTGGCGACATCTAAAGCGCCCTGACCGTATCGTAATCAAGTCCGAATTCGTTTCGCAGGTAATGTCGCAAACGCTTTTCTTTCCATTCACGGGCGCGACCGGTTGGGGCGGCACCGGAATCGTTGTCTTCATGCACCGACCGGATGAACATCGGCCGGTTCACTTCGGTAAATGTATCATAGAATTGTGAAATGGCGCGGTGGTTGCGGCTGAACACATTCTGTCCGGTATCAAGGCCCGTCACCAACGCCATGCCAACACCCAGCGGGGCGCGTTCGTAACATTCGCGCAGCGGCGTTTCCCGGTCGGATGTGTCCAGATAAAAACCCCGGTTGAAGGCAATGCAAAAGGGATCATCATGTAAGCGCAGCGGCAAAATCCCTGTCGCCAATGTGCGCACACGGCCCACTGTGCCTTTGTGCATGGCATCATCATCATCCAACCGGAAGGTGGCAACATGCGTTGCATCCTCGGCCTGCGGCAACGCATCGAAAGACGCTTTGACGGCCTGAATGTGGTTCATGCTGGGCAGTGTAATGACATGCAGCGATGGATGATCCGCCACAAGCGCATCCAGGCGGGCGCGGGCCGCATCGGGGAAGGTGTCACCAACCAGTATCCCCGTTTCGAAATTTTGATCATCTTGAAAAAGCAAACTGGGCAACGCCAAGGTTTCGAAATAGGTGAACCGCCGTTCCAAGCGGTCGGGATCGTATAGTGTGGCTTCCACCACATCCAACCCCTTGTCTGACAAGGCAAAACCGCCCTGCGCCGGATAGGAAAAGCGCACCAAACCTTTGACGGCAATATTTTTCTGATCTGACATCGGCACCTGCATGTTTTCGTCTGCACGCTAGCGCCTTATGTCGGGGCACAAAACCCCTGTTTGCCTGTTGATGGCCCCCACACCTCAAGATGGGGGGCCTGATAGCTTAAAGGGTCGTGGCGCAGCCAAAGTTGCGCGATGGCTGATTGATATGGTGCGGATTGACGATCAACACCCACATGGCGGGATAGCCCGGGGCTTGCGTACGTGAATAGGAACAGCCCGTTGAAGTGGTAAACCATTGGCCCTGATAAGATTCAGGGGGGCGGTTCAGCAAGCGATCAGATCCACTGGCCGATGCCGTGCTGATTGATGCCATATACCCCTGAGAGCGGTCCCCGAAGTTGATGCCGACGTCTGCTGTCGCTGCTGTCCCTGTAAGCAGCAAAACCGCTGCCAATGCCTTACCCAACATGTCTGTCTCCTGTGATCTGTGATGGCTTTATGTGTGCCTTGATGAGATCCTGTAGACAGGGGCCGCGTGACAAAATCCGGTAAGGAGTGTGGCGAAAATGTGCATTTTCATTCGTAAGCAATTGAAATTAATGTAAAATTATTCAGGCTTGTGCATCATCCGGATCGTATGGGCGCTTGATCCCCAGGGTTTTCTCCAATCTGTCCCAGGTTACTGCCTCAAACCGCTCTGGCCACTCCACCCCAGACGCCTTGGCCTGTTCGCGCGCCCGCGGCAGATAGGCCGCAGCATAGGCCAGATGTGCCTCAATCATGCCTGCGCGTGATACCGAAGGTGCAGGCAGGCCGGTCAGTAACGCCTTTTGCGACGCACTTAGCAATCGGTTCAAATGCAGCATACCGCCTCGATGCGGCGCGTTGGTTTGTGTGATCAACAGCTCGACCAATATATTGCGCAGGTGGAAAACGCCCAGCACACCGTTGATGTATTCCTCACGCCCTGCTGCCAGATGCAGCAGCCCGAGGACGCGAATGAATTCTTCATACTGGTATTTTAGCCGCTTTGGGTTTGGCGCGACAGATGGCACACTTTCTTTGAGGGTGTCGAACAATCCGGCATGGTCAAACAGCGGTTTCAAGGTGTTCTGCGCATAGCCCCCAAGTTGTTCAGGCTTCAAGATCAGCACATCGCTGCGCGTCCAATCAGCTGTGATGGCATTGATCAAAACCGGCACGGTGGTGCGGTCCCACCACAACACAATTTCTCCGGTCTGTGCGATGGCTTTGTGCCAAAGCTGTGCAATCTCGTCTGTTGCACCCGTATCGCTGACAAGGATGAAATCAATATCGCTGTAGGCGTCTGCCAACCCGTTGCCATAGCTGCCACCTAAAAACAGCCCGCTGATCTCAGGCTCATCCTTGAGCGATGTGGTGATCGTTTCGATAACACTTTGATGGTTCATCTTCTGAATCCTGTGTTGCTGCGGCATAAGCATATCACCAGGGTACATTACAAAAAAGGCCCCCGCGCATCGCTGCATGGGGGCCTTTTGAAAATGTTTTGAAACGAACGTTTAGTCGCGGCTTTCCTCGGATGTGTCGATGACGGTGTCAAAGACATCGCCGCCAATCACATCTTCACCCGGCACCGGTGCCGCCAAACGCGCGGCTTCTTCGGCTTCTTCACGGCGTGCTTCGATGACCACATTGTCACGGTCGGTTGCGATGTTGCGCACTTTTTGTGTCGCACCACCTGTACCGGCCGGGATCAAGCGACCCACGATGACGTTCTCTTTGAGGCCAACCAGTTTGTCCCGTTTGCCCTGCACAGAGGCTTCTGTGAGAACGCGCGTGGTCTCCTGGAAGGAGGCCGCAGAGATGAACGAACGTGTTTGCAAGGACGCTTTGGTGATGCCCAGAAGGATCGGTTCGCCTTTGGCTTCGCGACCTTTCTTGGAAACCGCCTTGGCGTTGGCAGCCAAGAACTCCTGCTTGTCCACGTGTTCGCCTTTGAGCAGCGTGGTGTCGCCGGATTCGGAGATTTCCCACTTTTGCAGCATCTGGCGCACGATGACTTCGATGTGTTTGTCGTTAATTTTCACACCCTGCAGGCGGTACACGTCCTGCACTTCGTCGATCATGTAGTTGGCAAGCGCTTCGACACCCATGACCGCAAGAATATCGTGCGGGGCGGGGTTGCCGTCCATGATGTAGTCGCCCTTCTTGATGAAGTCACCTTCCGCAACCGGAATGTGCTTACCTTTGGGCACCATGTACTCGACCTTGTGATCCGGATCTTCGGAGCTTTCGATCGCGATACGACGCTTGTTTTTGTAGTCTTTGCCAAAGCGCACATAGCCGTCGATTTCCGCGATGATCGCGTGGTCTTTGGGGCGACGTGCCTCAAAGAGTTCCGCAACCCGTGGCAAACCACCGGTGATGTCCTTGGTTTTGGACCCTTCACGCGGGATACGTGCCACGATTTCACCAGCGACAATTTCCTGACCGTCTTCGATGGACAGAACAGCGTCCACGGACATCGGGTAGGTGACGGGGTTGCCTGCGTCATTGCGCACAGGCTCACCATCTTTGTCGACCAAGATGATCTCTGGTTTCAGTTCGTTGCCTTTGGCAGCCGAACGCCAGTCGATCACGATCTTTTGGGTCATGCCTGTCGCATCGTCGGTTTCATCCTTCACAGCAATCCCGCTGACAAGGTCAACGAATTTGGCTGTACCGGATTTTTCCGCGATCATGGGCAATGTGTACGGATCCCATTCGAACATCTTGTCGCCGGCCGCAATGGATTGGCCGTCTGTGATGAACAATTTGGAACCATAGCCCAGTTTGTGGCTGGCCACTTCGACGCCGTTTTCGTCGTTGATCGCCATTTTCATATTCCGGCCCATTACCATCACATCGCCTTGGGCGTTGGTCAGGGTTTGTGGGTTTTCGAACACAACTGTACCGGCGTGGGAGCTTTCGAGGAACGATTGCTGACCACCCTGCGCAACACCGCCGATGTGGAAGGTCCGCATCGTTAGCTGTGTGCCCGGTTCACCAATGGACTGTGCCGCGATGATGCCGACGGCCTCACCGGTGTTAACGCGAGTACCACGGGCAAGGTCACGACCGTAGCATGTGGCGCAAACGCCTTCTTCGGCCTCACAGGTCAAAGGTGAGCGAATACGCGCAGAGGCCACTTTGAAGTCTTCCAAAGAGTCCGCCATGCGCTCATCAACCAGTGTACCAGCTGCAATCAGCACTTCGTCTGTGCCGGGCTTCAGGATGTCCTCGGCCACAACACGTCCCAAGAGACGCTCGGACAAGGATGACACAACTTCACCGTCGTTGATCGCTGGAACCGCGAAGATAGAGTTCTCGGTTCCGCAATCGATCATGCGCACGATGCAGTCTTGTGCCACGTCAACCAAACGACGAGTCAGGTAGCCCGAGTTCGCCGTTTTCAGAGCCGTGTCAGACAGACCTTTCCGCGCACCGTGTGTCGAGTTGAAGTACTCAAGAACGGTCAGACCTTCTTTAAAGTTCGAGATGATCGGTGTTTCGATGATGTCGCCGTTCGGCTTGGCCATCAGACCACGCATCCCGCCCAACTGTTTCATCTGAGTGACCGAGCCACGCGCACCGGAGTGAGCCATCATGTAAACCGAGTTCGGCTCCATTTCAGCGCCCGCCTCGTCCGTGCGTTCCGCAGAGATCGAGCCCATCATCGCGTCGGTGACTTTGTCGTTACACTTCGACCAGGCATCGACCACTTTGTTGTACTTTTCACCCTGCGTGATCAGACCGTCCATGTACTGCTGTTCAAAGTCCTTCACCTGATCGCGGGTTTCTTCAACCAGCGGCCATTTGGTGTCAGGGATCAACATGTCGTCTTTACCAAACGAGATGCCCGCTTTGAACGCTTCACGGAAGCCCATGGTCATGATGTGGTCACAGAAAATGACCGACTCTTTTTGACCACAGTAACGGTAGACCGTATCGATGACCTGCTGCACTTCCTTCTTACGCAGAAGGCGGTTCACCAGTTCAAACGGCGCTTTGGCGTTCAGCGGCAAAAGTGCGCCAAGACGTACACGTCCCGGTGTCGTTTCAAAGCGTTGCATCACTTCGTTGCCATGTTCGTCAATTTGCGGAATCCGCGCAGTGACTTTGGCGTGAAGGTGAACGGCACCTGAATCAAGCGCGTGTTGCACTTCTTCGATGGACCCAAAGACCATGCCTTCGCCCTGCATGCCCGCACGCTCCAAGGTCGTGTAATACAGACCCAAGATCATATCCTGTGAGGGAACAATAATCGGCGCACCGTTTGCAGGCGACAGGACGTTGTTCGTGGACATCATCAAAACGCGTGCTTCAAGCTGCGCTTCCAAAGACAGCGGCACGTGGACCGCCATTTGGTCCCCGTCGAAGTCCGCGTTAAAGGCGGAACACACCAGCGGGTGCAGCTGGATGGCTTTACCTTCGATCAGAACAGGTTCGAACGCCTGAATGCCAAGACGGTGCAAGGTCGGCGCACGGTTCAGCATGACAGGGTGTTCGCGGATAACCTCGTCGAGGATATCCCAGACTTCAGGACGCTCTTTTTCCACCAGTTTTTTGGCTTGCTTCACTGTGGAAGACAGACCTTTGGCTTCAAGACGCGAGTAGATAAACGGCTTGAACAGCTCCAATGCCATCTTCTTGGGAAGACCACATTGATGCAATTTCAGCTCAGGGCCAGTCACAATGACCGAACGACCGGAGAAGTCGACGCGTTTGCCCAAAAGGTTTTGACGGAAGCGGCCTTGCTTGCCTTTCAGCATGTCGGACAGCGATTTCAACGGACGCTTGTTGGCACCCGTAATCACACGACCACGACGGCCGTTGTCAAACAACGCATCCACGGATTCCTGCAACATACGCTTTTCGTTACGTACGATGATGTCGGGTGCGCGCAATTCGATCAGGCGTTTCAGACGGTTGTTCCGGTTGATCACACGACGATACAGATCGTTGAGGTCGGACGTCGCAAAACGGCCACCATCAAGCGGCACCAGCGGGCGCAGTTCTGGCGGGATCACTGGGATCACAGTCAGAACCATCCACTCTGGGCGGTTGCCGGATTCGAGGAAGGATTCCACGACTTTCAGACGTTTAATGATCTTCTTGGGCTTCAATTCGCCTGTGGCTTCTGCGAGGTCCGCACGCAGCTGGTCGGCTTCGGCCTCAAGATCAATCGCGGCCAGCATTTCGCGGATCGCTTCGGCGCCGATGTTGGCGGTGAACGCGTCCATGCCGTAGGCGTCTTGGGCGTCCATGTACTCTTCTTCGGACATCATCTGACCGTAGGAAAGTTCCGTCAGACCGGGTTCGATCACAACGTAGTTTTCAAAGTACAAAACACGTTCCAGATCGCGCAGCGTCATGTCCAGCATCAGGCCAATGCGGGATGGCAGCGATTTCAGGAACCAGATGTGCGCGACGGGTGCGGCTAATTCGATGTGGCCCATACGTTCGCGACGTACTTTTTGCAGAGTGACTTCTACACCGCATTTTTCGCAGACAACGCCACGGTATTTCATGCGTTTGTATTTGCCGCACAGGCATTCGTAGTCTTTGATCGGACCAAAGATACGCGCGCAGAACAGGCCATCACGCTCGGGCTTGAACGTCCGGTAGTTGATGGTTTCCGGCTTTTTGATTTCACCGAAAGACCACGACAGAATGCGCTCTGGCGAGGCCAGCGACACTTTGATTTCGTCAAACACCTTTGGGGGTGTGAGCGGGTTAAACGGGTTGTTTGTCAGTTCTTGGTTCATTGGATGTCCTTTCCAGGCTCAATGCATTCGTAGAATTTGGAGCGGCGAAAACGTCTGAGTTCGATCATCTCGCCAGTTTCTACGTCTCTTAGGTCGCGGCGACGTGGTTTCTCGATCTGAGTACAAACCCTGTTGCTGACACAGGCTTGACTGGAGCAGTCCGCCGCTGTGATACGGCGATCCGTTCCAATTTCATTGTACTCTCCGACAAAGAACCAGCTGCACGCTGCCAGAGACGTTATGAGGAAAAATATGAAGATAAACATCTTCTTTGCCCTCACTCATCTTCCTCCGCATCCAGGAGTTCCATGTTCAGGCCGAGGCCACGGACTTCTTTGACCAGAACGTTAAACGATTCTGGCACGCCAGCTTCGAAGTTGTCCTCGCCTTTGACGATGCTTTCGTAGACTTTCGTCCGTCCAGCCACGTCATCCGATTTCACGGTCAGCATTTCCTGCAGGGTGTAGGCGGCGCCATAGGCTTCAAGCGCCCAGACTTCCATTTCCCCAAAGCGCTGACCACCAAATTGCGCTTTACCGCCCAATGGTTGCTGGGTGACCAGCGAGTATGGACCGGTGGAGCGCGCGTGGATTTTGTCGTCCACAAGGTGGTGCAGTTTCAGCAGGTATTTCACGCCCACGGTGACCTTACGGCTGAATTGCTCACCCGTACGACCATCGAACAGCACCGATTGACCTGATGTGTCAAAGCCCGCACGAGACAGGGCGTTGTTCACGTCCGCCTCTTTCGCACCGTCAAAGACGGGCGTTGCGATTGGCACACCTGTGGTCACGTTGCTGGCTGCGTCGACAAGGGCTTCCTCGTCCATGCCAGCGAGGCCTTCAGCGTAAACATCATCGCCATAAGCAATCTGCATCGCTTCACGTACAGGCGTCAAATCGCCGGAGCGTTTGTATTCCTGCAGCGCCTCGTCGACGTTCAAGCCCAGACCGCGCGCGGCCCAACCCATGTGCGTCTCGAGAATCTGACCGACGTTCATACGTGACGGAACACCAAGCGGGTTCAGACAGAAATCGACCGGAGTACCATCAGCCAAGAACGGCATGTCTTCCATGGGAACAACCTTGGAAATAACACCTTTGTTGCCGTGACGGCCAGCCATTTTGTCGCCCGGTTGCAGCTTGCGCTTCACCGCCACGAACACTTTGACCATTTTCATCACACCCGGAGGCAGATCGTCGCCGCGGCGCACTTTTTCGACCTTGTCTTCAAAGCGGGCATCCAAAGTGCGTTTCTGCACTTCATACTGCTCGTTCAAAGCTTCAACGATTTGCGCTGCGTCTTCGTCTTTCAGAGCAATCTGCCACCATGCGGAACGTGGGAAGGTTTCCAACAACTCTTCATCGACAACAGCCCCTGCGCGGACGCCTTTCGGCCCTTTCGCAATCTCGTTGCCCATCATCAGATCACGCAAACGCGCGTAGATGTTGCGGTCCAGAATGGTCAGTTCGTCGTCGCGGTCCCGCGCCAGGCGTTCGACCTCTTCCCGTTCGATCTGCAAGGCGCGTTCGTCTTTTTCCACACCGTGGCGGTTGAACACGCGCACTTCGACAACTGTGCCGAAATCACCCGGTTTCACACGCAAGGATGTATCCCGCACGTCGGACGCTTTTTCACCAAAGATGGCGCGCAGAAGCTTTTCTTCCGGTGTCATCGGGCTTTCGCCTTTTGGTGTGATCTTGCCGACCAGAATGTCACCCGGTTCAACATCCGCGCCGATGTACACGATGCCCGCCTCGTCGAGGTTGCGCAGCGCTTCTTCACCGACGTTTGGAATGTCGCGGGTGATTTCCTCTGGGCCCAATTTCGTGTCACGTGCCGCCACTTCAAATTCTTCGATGTGGATCGAAGTGAAGACGTCGTCACGCGAAACGCGCTCGGAGATCAGGATGGAGTCTTCGTAGTTGTAGCCGTTCCACGGCATAAACGCGACAACCACGTTTTTACCCAGGGCCAATTCACCCATGTCCGTGGATGGACCATCCGCAATCACCTGACCTTTGGTCACGCGTTCGCCGACTTTCACCAGGGGACGCTGGTTGATGCAGGTGTTTTGGTTGGAGCGCTGGAATTTACGCATACGGTAGATGTCTACGCCTGCGTCGCCCAATTCCAGATCTTCCGTGGCGCGTACAACGATCCGTGTTGCGTCGACTTGGTCGATGATACCGCCACGTTTCGCCATGTAAGCCGCACCGGAATCTCGTGCCACAACTTCTTCGATGCCTGTGCCGACCAGAGGTGCCGTTGCTTGCAGCAATGGAACCGCCTGACGTTGCATGTTCGAGCCCATCAAGGCCCTGTTCGCATCGTCGTTTTCAAGGAACGGGATCAAGGATGCCGCAACCGATACCAACTGCTTGGGCGACACGTCGATCAGGTCAACGGCTTCCGAAGACGCCAGCGTGTATTCACCGGCTTGGCGTGTGTTCACGAATTCATTGGTGAACTTTCCGCTGTCGTCGATGGACGCGTTGGCCTGCGCCACTGTGTGACGCTGTTCTTCTGTGGCGGACATGTATTGCACATCATCCGTCACAACCCCGCCTTCAACGCGGCGATATGGCGTTTCGATGAAACCGTATTTGTTCACGCGGGCATAAGTGGCCAGCGAGTTGATCAGACCAATGTTTGGCCCTTCCGGCGTTTCAATCGGACACATACGACCATAGTGGGTCGCGTGCACGTCGCGCACTTCAAAACCGGCACGTTCACGCGTCAGACCACCTGGCCCAAGCGCAGACAAGCGGCGTTTGTGTGTGACTTCGGACAGCGGGTTCGTTTGGTCCATGAACTGCGACAGCTGGCTAGAGCCGAAGAATTCACGCACGGCAGCCGCCGCTGGTTTCGCGTTGATCAAATCTTGTGGCATGACCGTGTCGATTTCGACGCTGGACATACGTTCTTTGATCGCGCGTTCCATGCGCAGCAAGCCAACGCGGTACTGGTTTTCCATCAACTCACCAACAGAGCGCACACGACGGTTGCCCAAGTGGTCGATGTCATCCACGTCGCCTTTGCCGTCGCGCAGTTCGACCAGTGCTTTGATGCACTTGACGATATCTTCGCGGTCCAGCGTGCGCTGCGTGTCTTCTTTGTCCAGCGCCAGGCGCATGTTCATTTTCACACGGCCAACCGCGGAAAGATCGTAGCGCTCGCCGTCAAAGAACAATGTGTCAAACAGGTTGGACGCGGCGTCCACGGTGGGTGGCTCGCCCGGGCGCATCACGCGGTAGATGTCCATCAACGCGGTTTCGCGGTTCATGTTCTTATCTTGCGCCAGCGTGTTGCGCATGTACGGACCGACGTTGACGTTGTCGATGTCCAGAACCGGAATGTCGTTGATGCCTGCGTCGATCAGCTCTTTCGCTGTACCGCCGATCAGATCGCCATCTTTGTCGTATTCCAGCGTCAACTCGTCACCGGCTTCGACGTAAATCGCACCGGTTTCTTCGTTGATGATGTCCTTGGCGACAAACTTGCCTTGGATGTGATCAAACGGAACTAACAGTTCGGTGACTTTGCCTTCGTCGATCAGTTTCTTGACCGCACGTGGCGTGACCTTTTTCCCGGCTTCGGCGATGATTTCACCGGTGGCTGCGTCAACCAGATCATAGGTTGGGCGTGTGCCGCGTACACGGTCCGGGAAGAACGGGGCGACCCAGCCTTTTGCCTTCTGGTATGTGTATTGAACGGTGTTGTAATAGGCGTCCATCATCGCTTCTTGGTCGAGACCAAGGGCGTAAAGCAACGTCGTTACCGGCAGCTTGCGGCGACGGTCGATGCGGCAGAACACGATGTCTTTGGCGTCAAATTCAAAGTCCAACCAAGAGCCGCGGTATGGGATGATGCGGCAGGCAAACAACAGTTTGCCCGAGGAGTGGGTTTTGCCTTTGTCGTGGTCAAAGAACACACCGGGCGAGCGGTGCATTTGGCTGACGATCACGCGCTCGGTGCCGTTCACGATGAACGTGCCGTTTGGCGTCATCAAAGGCATATCGCCCATGAACACGTCTTGTTCTTTGATGTCCTTGACGGATTTTGCGCCTGTGTCTTCGTCGACATCAAACACGATCAAACGCAGCGTGACCTTCAAAGGTGCGCTATACGTCATGTCGCGTTGCTGACATTCTTCCACGTCGTACTTGGGCTTTTCCAGCTCGTACTTCACGTATTCCAGAACGGATGTTTCGTTGAAGTCTTTGATCGGAAATACCGACTGAAAGACGCCATTGATGCCTTCGCCTTCCGTGGGCACATCGGCCTCACCGGATCTTAGGAAGAGATCATAGGATGATTTCTGCACCTCAATGAGGTTCGGCATTTCCAGAACTTCACGGATTTTGCCATAATATTTACGAAGACGTTTCTGACCAAGGAACGATTGTGCCATAAGACGAGGTCACCTTTCAGTTTTTCTCACGTGAGACAGTCACCGTCGGGCCACGGTGGCTACCCCTGAGACAGCGATGGAACCGGCCTATTCTTGCCACACGTCCCAATGCGTGGCTCCCGACCGATCCCTGCCTTGGAAATTGCCTGCTTTCAGGCCCTTACCAAGACAGGTGTTGCACAACGCTTTGCCGTTCCCTTCGTGACATTTTGGGTCAAAAAGAGGTAATTACGGCTCCTACGATGCACGACAGAAAAAACGGGTCTCGAATCAATCGAACCCGCGTGAAAGGTCCAAATAGGAGGTTAATGCTGCGAACGCAAGGGGTGTGGGTCATGTTAGGGCAGTAGCCTTACCGTTGGCTGGCATTCTAACACTTGCGCATTTGGCATAAAATGGTTCAGGCAAAAAAGATCAGAGCATTGCAGATTTACATCTTCTGTGCTGGACTATTAGGATCGCGGTAGCGGAGGTTTTAAAGTTGTTAACCCATGAGTATGGAGATTCATTATTTGAATTCCTTGACGACAAGAAGAACCCCCTAGATTTAATCAAGACGCATTTATCTGTATTGTTCAAAAATGCGGTCAAGAATCCCCAAACTTCCTTATGGAAAATTCTGCTAGACGATCTTCTTTCAGCAATACGGCGCCAGACAAAGGCCAAATTAGTTGACGGACGCAACAGCGTAGGAATTGCCCTTGGGCGCGAAAACCTTGCGTACGTTTCTACGGTCGAACGCAAACTGGGTTTGCTTGTCGACACCGTTGCAAAGGAAACCCAGTTTGACTTTTCAGAAGCGCAAGTCGCCCATGTTTGTGCGGCAGACAGTATGGCTGCGCTCGCTTTTTCAACCTCGCGCTGCGGCTATGCCAGAGCCCGTGGACTATCATGCCTAGATGGATTGGGCCCAACAATTGGGCTAGCAATCGCAGTGATCCGCCTGAACGATTGGGTTCCTGAGGTACGCTTCGAAGCCATTAGGTGTATCTTGCGCTTGATACAAAACAATGGTGGTCCCAATGGCGGTTTAGCATACGACATTGCAGGCATCATGAACCTCCTTCTAGAAAACAGGCGTTTCAGTCGTATCTCACGGCCTGAATTAAGTGCTATTCAGTCTCTTATTGAATACCCCGGCGTCAAAGAGGCATTGCTTAGAAGTTTTATATACGGTGAGTCGGATATTTCAAAAAATGAGTGCCTTAAGGCCGTGATCAAGACCGGAACTTTCGTAGAAATACTCCCAGACGTTGCAACAAAATCCACATGCGCCTACCGACGACTGCTTGCGTGTCGTGCAATATTTTCAAGCGCTCCACCATCGTTAGATGAATATGGGGTGGAAGCACCGCCGTTTGACCTGACCCCGCAGCGTTCCAAAATCATCAAAAGCGCTCTTTTAGACAAATCTGCCAATGTTGTCTTAGCTGCGCTTGATTATGTTCTTAGTTCGAAAGACTACCAAAAACTGGATAAGTACACGATCAGTCATTTGTCCAAGCGGCATGAACCTTCTCTTCAAATAAGAATTGGCTCATTGATCGATATTCTTGGTAATTAGCGCACCCCGATAACTTTTGGGATTGATACTTCAGAAATCAAACAAATCTCTTCCGAATACCAAACACAAAAACGGCGGCCCCATCAGGACCGCCGTTTCCGTAGTGCAAAATTCGAAAAGGCTTAGGCCAGTTCGACTTCCGCGCCAGCTGCTTCCAGCTTGGCTTTGACGTCTTCGGCTTCCGCTTTGTCGACGCCTTCTTTGATTTTGCCGCCAGCTTCAACCAAGTCTTTGGCTTCTTTCAGGCCAAGACCTGTGATGCCGCGAACTTCTTTGATGACGTTGATTTTGGATGCGCCGGCGTTTTTCAGAACGACGTCGAATTCAGTTTTTTCCTCTTCAGCGGCACCGCCGTCTGCTGGGCCCGCCATCATGACTGCGCCACCGGCTGCAGGCTCGATGCCGTACTCGTCTTTGAGGATTGTTTTCAGTTCTTGTGCTTCCAACAGTGTCAAACCGACAATGTCTTCTGCCATTTTCTTCAGATCAGCCATGTTAAGCTCTTTCCGTTACGATATGTGTGTTCCAACGTGTGCAATATTCCACACGCCGATATGACGTTTGCTTACGCAGCCGCCTTGTCCTCAACAGTGGACAAGATGGATGCAATGTTGCTTGCAGGTGCGCCAATGGCCCCAGCGATGTTGCTTGCAGGTGCGCCCAGCATGCCAGCGATAGTCGCGATAAGTTCGTCGCGGCTTGGCATTTTGGAAACAGCTGTAACACCGGCCCGGTCCAACGCGTTCTCGCCCATAGCACCGCCCAAGATCACGAACTTGTCGTGCTCTTTGGCGAAGTCCTCGGCAACCTTGGCCGCAGCCACAGGATCCTCGGAATAGGTCAGAACGGTCATGCCCGTCAGGTATTCGGAAATGCTTTCGCATGACTTACCGTCCAGGGCGATCTTGGCGAGCCTGTTTTTGGCAACACGAACAGCAGAACCGGCTTCGGCGGCACGCGCCCGCAGATCCTGCATGTTAGCAACTGTCAGACCGGCGTAATGTGCTACCACAACAACGCCAGAGCTTTCAAAGATTTGGCCGAGTTCGTCGACCAACTGTTCTTTTTGTGCTCTATCCACAGTTTTACTCCAATTTTTGGGGCCCCAAATTATTTGGTATCCCCGGCTCAGTTCAGCCAGAGTATCTGGTAAGATACCCTGACAGTCGGGTCCTTACGGGGTCCGCCCAAAATCGCCACACGCCTCTGAGAGGCGGAAGTAATCTGGTCTTTCCCGTCTCAGGCAGGAATTATGAAGGAAACCTTCACCCACCGTCTCGGACGAATGTGCACACAGCGACTCGGAAGCTGTTGCGTGCAGATGTGCGTTTAGGGGGTTTTAGTGCGGTTGTGAAGCCCCCGTGTAGGATTCCTTTGACCGCGTGTGTCACTCTTCGATAGAATTGATGGACCGATGGCAACGGCCGCTATGCGGACCTTGCCGCCGTTCATAGAGTACTTATTTTGAAGGCTGTATCGCTCTAGTCTTCATACTTTAGAAAGTCATTTCGGAAGACGTCTATGACGTCCTTGCCCAGTCGGGTAACATCGCCTTCTTGATTATGGTGATACTCAATGATGTCATTTGGGGCTTTGATCCTGATGCCCCAAATTTCATCAGCCGATGAATACCCAAAAAAGATGAATTCAGTTGGATCGATCCCAGTTGGACGCCAATATTCGTCATTTGCCCATTGCGAACGTGTTGTTTCAAAAAGGGAACCTATGAAGTCGTCATTCGTGAGGGAAAGCAGATATTTAGCATTACCCTTTGGCTCCCTAAAGCCGTCGCACTCAAGATAAAGTTCTCGTAGAGCCCGTGGAAGTTTGATCCCAAGCTGTCGTTCTACCTCATGGACTTCATCACACGAAGCTGGATCAGCCTGTCTCGCGTTTGGAATTATGGCTTTCAAAGACATGTTTTAAGGAGCGCTTAGTTTGACATTTGATCGACAATATAGAACGTCTTTTTGCAAGTTACACTACGGGTTCGAAGTTGCCATTTCTGCATTTAGCAATCTCAGGGGCTTAAGGCACACCTAAACATCGCACGTTTGAATGACCCACAAAAAAAGGCGCCCCAATCCAGAGCGCCTTTTCCAAATCTATTCTACGAACGCTTAGTCTTTGGCGATCGCGCTGTCGATTTCGATTGTCACACCTGGACCCATAGTAGAGCTCAGTGCGATTTTCTTCATGTAGGCACCCTTGGAGCCTGCTGGCTTGGCTTTGGCCACCGCATCGCAGAACGCACGGACGTTTTCGACAAGCTTGGCTTCGTCGAAAGAGGCTTTGCCAACGCCTGCGTGTACAACGCCTGCTTTTTCCACTTTGAACTGCACTTCGCCGCCTTTGGCCGCTTTCACAGCATCAGCCACATCCATGGTCACTGTGCCGACTTTCGGGTTTGGCATCAGGTTACGTGGACCCAAAACTTTACCCAAACGACCAACAACTGGCATCATGTCTGGTGTCGCGATGCAGCGATCAAATTCGATCTTGCCGCCTTGCACGATTTCCATCAGGTCCTCGGCGCCAACGATGTCGGCCCCTGCTGCTTTCGCTTCATCGGCTTTCGGGCCGCGGGCGAAGACCGCTACGCGCATTGTTTTGCCGGTGCCGTTTGGCAGGCCAACTACACCACGAACCATTTGGTCGGCGTGACGTGGGTCCACACCCAGGTTCACGGCGATTTCAACGGTCTCGTCGAATTTGGCTTTTGCGTTGCCTTTGACCAAGGCCACCGCGTCTTCAACAGACAACAAAGCTTTGCCGGCGAATGCTGCGCGCGCTTCTGTTGCGCGTTTTCCGTATTTTGCCATCTTACTTCACCTCAATGCCCATAGAGCGGGCGGAGCCCAGAATGATCTGCATCGCCGCATCGATATCGTTGGCGTTCAGGTCTTTCATTTTCGCTTCGGCGATTTCTTTCACCTGAGCAACGGTCACAGTGCCGACAGTCTCACGGGACGGGTTGGTCGCGCCGGATTTTACTTTGGCCGCTTTCTTCAGGAAGTAGGACGCTGGTGGCGTCTTGATGTCCATTGTGAAGGACTTGTCCTGATAGTAGCTGATGACGGTCGGGCAAGGTGCACCTGGTTCAAGGTCCGCTGTTTTGGCGTTGAACGCTTTACAGAATTCCATGATGTTGATGCCGCGTTGACCCAATGCTGGACCTACGGGTGGGGATGGGTTTGCTTGCCCGGCTGGGACTTGCAATTTCATCGTCCCTGCGAGTTTCTTGGCCATGGGCCTTCTCCTTTTAAGCGCCTTGGAACGCGTTTCCAAGGTCAGGTTGCTATGTGGTATCGGTGCCCGCTCGCGTGCGTGCCGCCTCCCACATCGAATGCTGCATGTGCAACACGGCGCTCATTAGCCCCAAAACCGCATATTTGCAAGGGTCTGAATCCCACAATTACCCTGTTTTATTATGGTTTGTCACGCCGTGTGCCGCTTCGCCCAAAAAGGGTTTTCTGCTTTCATACACCCATAGTTTAACAATTTGCAGGCGAGAGATGTTTAATCTCAAAGGAGGTGTACTTGGGGCCCTGATCGCCGCCCCCCCCCCTGCCCTTGCAGCTCAGGGCGCAACTTGATCTGGTTACCTCGGGACAAGTCGATGCCGCTTATGTGTTCAATGGCTACTTGCGCGAATCACATCCTTTGCTGGAACGTCCGATGTTCCCGTTGATGGGGGGATCGGCGCAACAAACTGCAGTATCCCTTTGTGACCTGCATGAAAATGTGACCTGCATGAAAACCACCTGTCGAAGTCTGACTATTTTGATCCAAAACAGCTATGCGGTGCAGTATTTTGAAGGTTTAGACAGTATCGATCCAAAGCCTGTGCAAGAACGCAATGCTGCCATCTACGGCAACCATGACGAAGGCCAGAACATCATCAACTTTGTGTCTGGCATGACCCTGTCCCAAACCCAAAGGCCTGCCGCATCGGATGAATTTGACAACGGGCACCGTCAGATCATGCTCGATACGGGGTTGGACGTGTCCTATCCCGACGGCCCACTGCTGAGCGAATTGGAACAAGCGGCGCAAGCCCGCCTGTCAGGTTGGTCCGACAGTGCGACCAGCCTTGGCATCCCCGCACAGCAGGCCATCGCATCGTATCACGCAGAACTGGCTTCGCCGCGCTATTTGCTGGTGTTCCGCTAGGGTCAAAACCCCCAGCACAAACGCAAAACGCCGCCCCAAACCGGAGCGGCGTTTTTGAAAATACTGCCTGCATATGCCGCGTGCGCGATCAGATCTGTTTGGTGACTTGCAGGAATTCCAGTTCGACCGGTGTTTCGCGACCAAAAATAGACACAGACACTTTGAGGCGCTGGTTCTCGTCGTCCACTTCTTCGATCATACCGTCGAAATCTTCGAACGGACCATCGTTGACTTTGACTTTTTCGCCCACTTCGTAGTGGATCAGTGTGCGTGGGCTTTCTTCGCCCTCTTGCACGCGGCCCAGAATGCCCTGAACTTCAGCGTCGCGCATTGGCATCGGGCGACCTTGTGGCCCCAAAAAGCCTGTGACGCGGTTGATAGAGTTGATCAGGTGATAGCCACGGTCGGACATTTCCATGTGGACCAAAACGTAACCGGGCATAAAGCGACGCTCGGTGGTCACTTTCTTGCCGCGACGGACCTCGATCACTTCTTCTGTCGGGACCAGAACTTCGTCGATTTCGTGCTCAAGCGCATTTTCAGCGACAGATGTGCGGATTGTTTCTGCAATCTTCTTTTCAAAGTTGGAAAGAACACTGACCGAATACCACCGTTTCGCCATCTGACTGCTCGCCCTTTTGCCGTGGCGCTGCTGCGCCGTAATTCATTGATTTCGCGCCTGTTTCCACAACCGCTTCCGAATAAAAATCGGCGCGAGGCTCGAATCGCCGCACGCCTGTCTATCGGTTAGATGTGCCGTTTACTCTGCAAACCCTCACACTTCAAGGGCTTACACCACCCCCAAGCCGTCTTAGCCGAACATGCCCAGCACAGACTGAAGGCCCCAGCGGATCGTGATATCGACCAATGCAAAGAACACCGCAGTCAGTGCCGCCATGATAAATACCATCACAGTTGTCAGCATCACTTCGCGGCGCGTGGGCCACACAACTTTGGAGACCTCTGAGCGAACTTGCTGAATGAACTGAAGTGGATTTACCGTAGCCATGTGAAGCGTCCCTATGTGCCCGTCTGTATGCGCAACCCGAAAACCATGTGCAATATGCGCATTGAGCCGTGCGATTTGGCCCATGTAACCGTGGCAGACGTCAAATTCAAGACAACAATGTGTCGTATGGGGTCAGGCTTCGCTGCGCATTTGTGCCAACCGCGCGTTCATCGCTTCGGCATGGGCGTCGTCGCGTGTGCTAAAGGCCTGAAAGTCCGGCAAATACAGCCCGTCCACAGAGCCTTCCGGGAACCGGTCAAGCAAAGCATCCCATCGCAGCGCGAAAGCATCCATTTTCGAACCAAGACGGGCTGCCTGTTCGGGGCGCCGCTGCGAAAAGCGTTGAAATGCGACCATAAGCATTCCCCACATGCGATCTGCGCCGAAACACACAAAAGCACCAATTGTCAGAAACAGCGCCAAAGCAAGCGACAAAAGAACCCAATGCGGACGGAGCAGCAGCAGCAGCGCAAACACTGCCAAGACAACATGCTTTGGCGTCGGCCTGTAGGCGCCCAGCGCAGATTTGATAGTATCCATATCCAAACGTTGGGCTGTTTCTTTATCCATGGGCGCATCTTTTGCGCAGCCATCAGGCGTGTCCGCCCCAGCGTCTGAATGGTTGCGTTCCGGACCACGCACCGCGCCCGCCATGACCGTTTGGCGCACGGCAGGCCGTTCCACGGGAACACTGGCGGAACCCTCGGAGGTTTCCATCAACATCGGGTCCATCAACACCGAGCGGATCGCGTGGAGGGTCACGTCCGTCTCGATGTGAGGTGTGTCGTCAGATGTATCAGCGGTTGCGTGGCGCATGGTGAACTCGTGTCAAATTACAGTCATTTGAAAAGCTGGTCATTTTGAAAAGCCAGACTTTTTGAAAGGATTAGGGCAGATCAGCCATCCCGCGAACATTTTCACAAAGAAATGCGGCCATCTCATGCCATGACTGCGGCAAAAACGGGGCATCCGTTGTCTTGCAGCCGGTAACCATGCCGTGTGGCGGTGCCTTCACAATGCCCGGCGGGTGGTTTAACTGTTTGTAAAGCCTGCTGCAGTCAAGACCAAGGCTGCAACGGCAAGACGTCCCGATTGACCGGACCAAGACTGCAAGGAACGCCCCCATGCCCAATCCGTACTCTGGCCGACCCGCCCATACCTTTTGGAAGCGCGCCGTTTCGGACCGTCATTTTTCCGACTTGGACAATATCATTCCACGCATCGAAGGCCTGGATACCGCAAAGATTGCGACGGCCGGCAGCTGCTTTGCACAGCACATCGGACACAACCTGAAAATCCGCGGGCTCAACTATATGGACATGGAAGCGCCGTCCAAACTGCTAAGCGACGCTGCGGCTGCAAAGCTGGGATACGGCATCTATTCTTGCCGCTACGGTAATATCTACACCTCGCGGCAGTTGCTGCAGCTGGTGCGTGAAGCCTTTGGTGAGGCAAAACCACTGGACACGATCTGGGAAAAAGACGGCCGTTTTTACGACGCCTTACGTCCCAGCATCGAAGACGGCGGTTTCGGCTCTGTGGCGGAAGTGCGCGTGCTGCGCGAACGGCATTTGCGGCGGGTGCGGCGCATGTTTGAAACCATGGATGTGTTTGTCTTCACCATGGGGCTGACAGAAACATGGGCATCCACGCAAGACGGCACCGTTTATCCCACCGCCCCTGGCGTGGTGGCTGGCAACTACGACCCCGCCCTGTATGAATTTGTGAACCTACGCTTTTCCGAAGTTATGGCCGATATGGAAGCCGCACGTGCCCGCATCCATCAATCCAATCCATCCGCGCGCTTTTTGCTTACGGTCTCTCCGGTAGGGTTGGCAGCCACAGCCACGGACAATCATGTCCTGACAGCCACCACACATTCAAAATCCGTATTGCGGGCGGTGGCCGGCGAACTTAGCGCCGCACATGATGATGTAACCTATTTCCCCAGCTACGAGATCATCGTAGGGCAACCCAGCCGTCATTCGCTGTATGAACCCGACTTGCGTGAAGTGTCTGCCTTCGGGGTGCGTGAAGTCATGCGGCAGTTCTTTGAAGTCAACAAAATCGGGCAAGCCGCAGGGCCCGCGTCCGAAGAGATCGACAACGATTTCGGGTACGAACAATGTGACGATGCGCTTTTGACAAAGGAGTTCGCGGAATGAAACTTATCTTTGGCGATTCTCATGTTTCGGCTTTGAAAGCGGCCATCGGCCCGAAGGCATCCCCCTATACGTTAATCGCAAATCACGGCAAGAACCTGATCGATATGCAATTGGACGTTGTCGGTGACACTTTGCGCGTTTTTGCGGACAACACCTCTGCCAGCGTACCATTGGATGTGACCCTGACCAAAGGCGACCGCGTTGTACTGTCGGGGCCGCTTCACAGCAGCCTTGTATCCCGGCACCGCTTTTGGAAAAGCACAGCGCCCTGGACGATGCATGAACACTTTCCAAAGCGGCAACTGGCATCCGGCAACTTTATCAAAACGCTCGCACAAGATCGCACAGCATCCATGATACAGCTTTTAAAAGCTGCCATATCCGCCGGCATCAGTGTGGCCGTTCTGGAGCCACCGCGTCTGTCACGGCGGGCATTGACGGAAAGCGGCATTGATGAACGCGTCTTGGTGCATGTGGATGAAACCTATCGCGCCGAAGTATGCGCGTTGGTCGAGGCAACAGGGACAGCGGTGATCGACACCCCCAAAGACACACATGATGGCGCTTTCATGCGGGCGTCGTATCAGGCCATGTCCGACACCGATGTGCATCACGGCAACAAAGACTATGGTATTTTGGCCTTGGCCAACGCTGCGGCGTTTCTGGATGATGAAACAAGCGGTGCGGAGGATGCGAAAACCACAACAGACACATCGCAAACAGACACCCCGCAAACAGGCAAGGCTCGCAAAAGCATTTTGCAAAAGCTGTTAAAGGCCTGACACCTGCCTAAAGCCGGAGATCATCTACGGCTTGGATGTCTTTTGTAATGTTGTCAGTAAGGCATAAGAGTGCAGATCTTACGCCTCCCCCCCCAAACCTATGCTTTAAGGTGCTGATAGTAGGTACTATTTTTGACGTCCAAGAATGTTAAAATAAAAGCGTGCTATTTTTAGGCATATGCATACCGATTGGAACCATCATCAAGGACGCGCGCAATCCAAAGTTGCTAGCGCACGCCAGCAACTGCATTTCAAATGTCAATATTTGTAGACGACTAGCCAAGAACCTATTGTTGTCTAGGCCCGCAGTTGAACGACAAGTTGCTTGCCCATCAATGAAGAGAAAACAAACAGATTGGCTATCAAAAATAACCCTACGATTCCTACACCTAGAGCGATGTAAGCTGCGTGGAAGTCAGAGCCAGTTTTAAGGGCAACTGTGATAAGTCCAAAAGTAGCACTCGCAGCAACAAGAATGGGCTTAGCAAGTAACCAAATAATTGCGTCTTTGAATGATCCGTTCTCAAAATCTGGCATATCCAAAGCGGCGAATGCAGCGTAAAGGCCAACCAATACGAAAGGAGCCAAACTTGAAGTTGAGTGATAAGCAACAATGTAAGCCAAAGCCAAAGTGAACAATACGCCAAGCGATCTGATATTCATGCTGTCCCTCTCAAATACTACAATACTAGATCTAGTTATGCATCGAGAATTTAATATCAAGTGCTAGTAAGTTAGCCCTCAAGTGCAGTGCTTCAAAAAACTCTGCACAGAGGCTAGAGCGCTGTGTAAAAATGAACTGTCTTGGGTCATCATGAATTTAATTCGTTTCCTGGACACTTGTTTCTTCGATCAAGTTGACGTCGACAGCGGATCGCCGAAGATACTCCAGGCCACCATCAACTGTCACGTTTCCGCACGAGCAAGTTTGATCATCGTACACCGTCTTGCTTTCGACTTCATCGCCGCATTTTAGACAACGAGCGCTATTTCTTAAAATCTTTCTCAATTTGCACCTAACATCTTTAGTCCGTATCCATCTCGGTCCAGAGCCTGAAAATCGCATCTGCATCGAAGTGTTGTTTGTAGTCATTGAGGGAAAATGGCGAGTAACCCGGATCGAATATGACGGCTCGGTCACTGTCTTAGCTGACCGCTTTCAAGGAAAACGCTTCAACAGTCCCAACGATGTAGTTGTCCGATCCGATGGTACGATCTGGTTCAGTGACCCGGCTTATGGGATCGAGTCCGACTACGAGGGGTTTCAAGCCGAACCGGAATTGGATGGCGAACACGTCTACCGCCTTGACCCCAATACAGGCGGCATCACACAGGTGACGACCGATTTTTCCTGCCCAAACGGGCTTGCCTTCTCGTTGGATGAACAAACGCTTTACATCGCCGATAGTGGCGGAACCCGTTATCCGAGCGGCGAACATCATATCCGTGCGTTTTCGGTTAGCGCGGGTGGTGCGCTTTCAGGAGGCGAGGTTTTTGCAGAATGCGAGCAAGGCGTGTTCGATGGTTTCCGCCTTGATACTCTGGGCCGCATCTGGACAAGCGCGATGGACGGCGTTCATTGCTACCACCCGGACGGAACGCTTTTGGGTAAAATATTTGTTACCGAGGAGGTTTCGAATGTCTGTTTCGGGGGGCCGAAACGCAACCGCCTGTTCATCACGGCGTCCACAAGTGTTTACCCGACAGAAGTTGCGTTTCTCGCCGGACAAGTTGCGATTCACGCCGGACGGCACAAAATAGGAAAGTTGGTTGGGGTGGTAGGATTCGAACCTACGGTAAACGCTACCAAAAAGCGTTGCCTTACCAACTCAACGGTCCACCGAGATTGTCTCCGCTAGCCCAAAGCGAGGTATCAACTCGATTGCAGTCTCAAATTGGTCTTGAAAGCTAACCAAACGGGCAGATCAGCAAGCTTATGCTCCAAATCTGCACTCTTATGGTCTACTGACAAATGTTTGAAAATGGCAGGGGCACAAGGACTCGAACCCTGGACCTACGGATTTGGAATCCGCCGCTCTACCAACTGAGCTACGCCCCTACTGGCCGCAGTAGATATGCGGGGTGTTTTTCTTTTGCAAGTCCGTTCTCAGGCTACTTTGACTTTTTGTTCCAGATGCGGCCAGACCTCTTGCATCCAGCGTACGGCAAAGGCGGGTGACTTGTGCCCTGTATCCTCTGTTTCCCGAGCGTTTGCGCAGGCATATTCGTTTTTCGTCAATATCCCTTTGGTGATCGTGTCTTCGGGTTGGCGGATAAATTCTATTCCAGCCGATGCGCTGACGTCTTCCAAAGCTGACCATAATCGGTCTCGCCACTGAATTGTTCCGTGAATTGCGCCGGGATAGTGATGCAACACACGCTGCTTTTTGCGCAAATTAACCACACCTTCCGTTGTCAGGGGCCCCGGCACAAACAGAACGCGGTCCCCTTCCCGCGCAAAGGCTTGCGCCATGCGGAACGCCCGTGTCTCACGCACGAATTCCTCGGCAGACGTCTGCAAAACGCGGCGGCTTGGCAGATCGCCGTGGGTGTGGGCCCAATCCAAAAGCGGGCCGAAAAAATCGGGCATGCGCAAACGTGCGCCATAAAACACCAATGTATCAAAATCACCCGGCGCAATGCGGTCGCGGCCTTTGGCGTTGATGGTTGTCGCCATGTCTTTGGCGGTGCCTGTCGCACACATAGCGCCATCTGATAAATAGATGCCACGAAACGCAGGCCCCGTGGCGCCCCAAAATTCTACATCGATACCGTTCGGGACAGTTGTCAGCCCTTCTTTCAATGCGCTTTGCAGACTCCCCAACTGGCTATCGCCGATAAAACAAAGGCGTGTGACATCAGGCTGCGAAGGCATTCAAAAGCTCCTCTTCGCATTTGATGTCATCCGTGGATGCCATAACAGGCACCGCGCGGGTCATAGAGGTGGCATGGGCGGCACCAAACACACGCGCCTGATCCGCAAAGAAATGTTTCATCACCGTCGCCACCCCTTCGGATTCCACCGACCGCATGTTGGGCGCAAAAAACATACCGCGGAAAATAGGATGCGTGATAATTTCATAAGACGGGAAATAGTCCACGTGCTGCATGTCATCCGCCACCATTCCTGCCACGCCGCGCAATACAGATTTGGAATATTGGGTGGCTGTCAGAACGTGTTTACCAGACGCCGTGGCCGTCAAAGGCACGGGCGAGACCGTCAGCAACACCTTCAAACGCTTGTTCTTGCGCCGCAGAAGTTTCATGGCATCCGATAAGGCCGCAAACGCCATACGCGTGTTGGTGTTTACGAACTTATGGCGGGTGTCATCAAAGGTGCCTGCCACGGTGCCGGGGCAAATGGCGTATTCGATGCCAGTTTCGATGTTTTGCCATTTTTCCGTCAGGCCAAGAGTGAACACAAATACGTCGGCCTCTTCGACGGCGCGGCGCAAAGCCGCAAAAGTAATGCTGCGCGATGCAAGGGCTTCGTCAGCGCTTTCAAAACCATCTGGTTCGATCGCAGGGCGCAAAGGATCAAAAAACCGCCCATTGCGTTCCCATACTTCCGTCGGGTTTTCGCGCACCCCATAGGCCAGTTGCAACCACTGCAACAGCATCGCGGGGGTGTAGATGTTGCCGGTGCGAAAGCTGAACACACCGTAACCGGCATCACGCCCTTTTTGACCATGCATATAGGGCGGTGCCGGTTCGCAGTCGTGCCAGCTGTATCCCCGATCTGCCAAGGCACGCCCGATGTGCTGCGCGAAGCACGAGCCAGCCGTCACGATTTTATGCTTGGGCTTGATCGCAAACTTTGGCGTCCACAAACCGGACAGCCCATGGGCACCCGGTTCTGCAACTGCGCTTTTCCAATAGGCTTCTCTGCCCAAATTCTCATAGGGATTTGTCACGTATCGCCTGCCTTTGCTCAATCTTTGGCGACTTTTGGCGTCACCTTAAGACAAAGTTAACGGCAGCAGAGCAATCCACGCAAGACTTGCCAGAATGTCCCCGCAACAACGCAGCAACGGTGTGGCGAAACTGCCCGACCTTGTTATCAGGCGGCGGGACGCACCGCAGAGAATGCAGGGCTTTCAACAACCCCTAGGTCAAACAACTTGGATATTTCACGATCCGGCAACCCCACAACATCGCCAAGAATTTCTTCAGTGTGCATCCCCAACGCCGGGGCAGGTTGCGCAGCTTGACGTGGCATTTGTGAATACTGCACCGGACTTTGCGGAACAGGAAACGTGCCAAGCCCCGGTTGATGAAGCATGTCAAACATCGGGTTTTCGGTGCTAAGATCGGGATCATGTGACAAGGCCTGCCGCGTTGTGCGGAACTCCGACCACGTCAACCCTGCTGCGTTGAAATCTTCGGCAAACTCCGCAACCCTGCGGACGGCGAACCAAGGCTTCAAGATCGCTGTGATGTCATCGCGCAGCGACCAGCGTGTTCCTTCATCCATCAGATTGGCCCCGTGCCGGGTTGATAGATCCTGCATCTGGGCTTGCGTTCCTGTGGCCTTCACGATCCCACGCCACTGGCGGTCAGTCAGTCCGATAATCATCACCCGTTTGCCATCGGCACAGACAAAATCCTGTCCATACGCCCCATAAAGCGCATTGCCTGCTTTGCTCCGTTCATCGGCGTTCATCACAGCGTCACCGATCATACCGAGATGGCCAAGCGTCGCCGCAGCAACGTCTTTCAATGCCAGTTCCACGTCTTGGCCAACACCCTGCCGCAGGCGGTGCCGTTCAGCCGCCAACAAGGAAGACACACACAAGTTTCCAGCGATCAAATCCCACGCAGGCAAAGCATTGGCCACCGGATCGGCGCTGCCTTGTGGCCCTGTAATGTGCGGTATGCCCAACGCAGGGTTCACAGTGTAATCCACTTGCGGTCGGCCATGGCGATCGCCGGTCAGCGTCACCATGATCAGGTCTTTGCGATACTGACTTAGCGTTTCATGATCCATCCAACCGCGCACACGAAGGTTGGTCAGAAACAACCCCGCGTCCTCGCCGGGGGCGGTGATGATCTGGGTGATCAACTCGCGTCCGCGGTCTGACCTCATATCGACAGCAATGGATTTTTTGCCCTTGTTCATTCCGGCCCAAAACAGACTTTGACCCGAAGGGGCGACAGGCAACCGCCCCGCATCCAATCCGCCGCCAATGCGGTCAAACCGGATCACCTCAGCCCCCATTTGCGCCAGCGTCATTCCCGCCAAAGGCACAGCCACAAAGGCGGAGCCTTCGACAACGCGCATACCGTTCAAAATGCCGCTCATACCGTGCCCTCCCAGATTGCTGTGGCTTGCATGCATTGATGCCCGCCAGTGCCTGTCACCATGGACAGCGTTTCGGGATCATCTTGGGTTGCCATGATCTCTAGCGTTTCTCCCGCGAACATCGGATGCACACCGCGAAAGTCGAAATGTTGCGGCATACGCCCTTTGTGCGCGGCTGCCGTTTGCATGAGTAACGTCGCTTGCAACGGCCCATGCACAACCAGCCCGGGGTAATGTTCAACGTTCTGCGCATACGGCAGATCATAATGGATGCGGTGCGCGTTAAAGGTCACGGCGGAATACCGCATCAACAAGGTCTCGGATGTGCTGCGCGTGGTGTGCACATCGGGCTTGGACGGCATGGCCCGTTTCTTTGGCGGTGTGTAGCTGTCCGGAATAGCCAGATAGACAATGTCTTGTCGTTCACTGATCGCCAAACCGCTTTCACCGTAAATGGCGTGATCAATAGTGACAAATACCATCGGTCCGGCCGCGCCGGTTTTTTCCGAAACCGACCGGATTGAGGATCGCTTTTCCAAGCGCTCACCCACCCGCAGCGGTGCGCCAAATTGCAAAGCGCCACCAGCCCACATCCGGCGATCCAGACGCACAGGCGGCAAAAACCCACCTAAGTACGGATGCCCATCGGCCCCCAATTCGGACATCGGGGTTGTGGGCGGAAAGGCGCACCAGTGCCACAACGCAGGCAAAACATCGCCTTGTACGGGGGCTGCATCACGTGGATTGCCCAGTGTGGCATGAAGTTGTGCGGCAAGCTGTTCCGAAACACCCCCTCTTTGGGTATCTGTGCGGCCTTCCCATGCGGTCAAATTCACCTGATCCATACTTTGCCTCCTTCTGCGTACCCCTTCAGATGGACCAAGTTTTGCAAATTAATCAAGTAATATTAATGACTTAACTGAATACCACAGTATACCGGGCCGCATTTATGCACATGCAGCAATCGCGCGACAGACTGATACAAAAAGGTTATTTCGTCTTGCTTTTGCACATGCAGCATTCCCGCTAATGGCGAAAGAATCTGGGCATACAACCGCATACGACGCTGATTTGACCTGAAAGGCCCCCTAAAGCGCCAATAACGTCGGAATGTCAGCCCCTGCAATGGCCTCGTGATGCGCGTTGATTTTGTCCATTGGCCAGTCCCACCACGCCAGCGTCAGCAGGCGTTCAACAACATCCTCTTCGAAGCGCAGCTTTATCACTTGGCCGGGGTTTCCAACCACAACGGCATAGTCGGGAACATCACCGCCAACCACAGCCCCAGCCCCCACAATGACACCGTTGCCCAAGTGCGCCCCCGGCAACAGGGTGCATCCGTCCCCCAACCAGCAATCATGGCCCACCACAGTATCGCGTTTCTGGACAAAGCTGTCGCGGTAACGACCGATGGTGTCGGCGTTGAAAATCGGGAACGGAAAAGTAGACGCACCATCCATCGCATGGTTCGCGCCATGTGTGATGAAACGCGTGCCATGGGCGATCTGGCAAAACTTGCCGATGCGCAAACGGTCTTTGGCGCCTTCAAACAGATAAGGGGCCAATCGTGCCGCATATCCGCTTGGGTCCGGCAGTGGATCGAAGGTGCTGAAATACGTATAGTCACCAACTTCGATATTGGAATGGGTCAATGCATTGCGCAAAAATACCGTGCCCGGCCATGGCGTGCCATCGGGTAACGTGACGGGAAAAAGCGCGTCTGGATCAGGTAGCATGTTGGCTCCGGTGTTGGGTTATGCCTGTTTAGCATCCGCCCCCAGACGCAACAGCCCCCATCCCGCCAAGGCCAGACAACCCGCACAAAGAACGGTGCGGATTTGATTAAAGACCTGCCACCTGGGCGAATAATCGGTCCATATCTGCGCTGCGGTCTCAGCATCGACGGTATGAGGCACCAAAGCCAGCGCTTCGTTCATCGGCACATTCTGGCTCATGGTCAAAACCATTCCCCCCGCAACATAGAGCCCCCCTGCCCCCGCAAATATCCACGCCACGTCGCGGTACCCTGCCCGCCATGCCAAAAACGCTGTGAGCGCGGCATAGAAAGGTGTTCCAAAGAAGGTCACAGCAAAAACTTCGTTGCGCACAGACGCATTCATACCCTGCATTGCAGTGATTGCGACGTTTGGGTCAATTTGATCCAGCCCCCACATGGTTGAACACACCCAAGCGTAAAAAAACCCGAAAACTGCGCCAAAGGACACAAGGGAAAGAAGCGCGGAAAACCGAAGAAGCATAATGTGAACCCTTTTGAAGCCTTGCATGTGATACGCAAGCAATGGCGTGTTCCGTCGCTGAAATATGTTGCCAAACTTCACGTGGTGACAGACGCAATGCCTATGCTACCCTTAAACCACGTCAACGCTTGTATTGGATTGTCCCATGCCCCGGCCCGAATTGTCGCCCAACACCTTCGGTGCTGTTCTTGGTCTGGTGGCCTTTGCAATCTTTTCCACACATGACCTGATCATCAAACAATTGGGTGGGGCCTATTCGGTCTTTCAGATCGTCTTTTTCACCGCCCTGTTCAGCTTTCCCATCATCACCCTGGTGTTGATGCGGGATCACAAAGCCAGCACCTTGCAACCGCGCCACCCCTATTGGATGGGGCTGCGATGCATCAGCGGGGCGGCGTCTGGTCTGTGTGCGTTTTACGCCATCACGCAATTGCCATTGTCACAGGTCTATGCGTTCATCTTTGCAGCACCTTTGATCATCACCTTGCTGGCGATCCCCGTATTGGGCGAAGTCGTAAGACTGCGGCGGGGGGTGGCGATTGGCGTCGGCATGATTGGCGTTTTGATCGTATTGCAGCCCGGTGCCAGCCCGCTTGAGGCCGGACACATCGCAGCGCTGGTTGCGGCCTTTGCAGGGGCCATGGTGTCCATCATCACCCGCAAGATTGGCAAGGACGAACGCGGGGTCGTCATGATCATGTACCCTATGATGACGAACTTGATACTGACAGCAATGGTTCTGCCATTTGTCTATGTGCAAGTGCCGTTGCACGACATGGGGTTACTGGCGTTGGATTCGTTTCTGGTGCTGATCGCAATGGCGCTACTGGTGGCGGCTTACACCCGTGCGGATGCGATGGTTGTGGCCCCGATGCAATATTCGCAAATGATTTGGGCGACCTTGTTCGGGATTTTCCTGTTTGGGGAATATCCCACATGGTCGACCTATCTGGGGACGATTGTGATTGCGCTTTCGGGCTTTTACATCCTGCGCCGCGAAGCAACCAGCGATGTGTCCAGCACGACGCCTGTGTCCAAGACCCGCACCCGCATCGGGCATGTGGCATCTCTACGCGTCGGACATGTTCTGCGGCGCAACAGAACCAAAGGCATGGACTGAAAAAGGCCGCCCCGGTGTATGGGGCGGCCTTTCTTTGGTGCCTCAGTGAGAGGGAGTGGGTTCTCGCGCATCTGGCGATATGCTGCCACCCACCAATTGTCCGGGCTTATGCCCGCACAACTCACTCAGTAATTTTAGAAACCACGCCAGCGCCGACTGTGCGGCCGCCTTCGCGGATCGCGAAGCGCAGGCCTTGCTCCATCGCGATAGGCGCGATCAGCTCAACGTCGAACTTCAGGTTGTCGCCCGGCATAACCATTTCCGTGCCTTCTGGCAGCGCAACT
>NZ_JBDWQO010000003.1:0-305464 GCF_039986515.1 Ascidiaceihabitans sp.
TACAAACAGTGAAGCTGACACCGGTCATCGATCAACACATAAATGCGTCTCTCTACCGGCGTTGATATACAGAAGGTTGATCCATCGAATGAACCAAACCGCCCACATATCTCTTCAGATATTCAATTTTCAAACAACGTGGGATCAGATCCCGCAGACAAAATCAAACCAACAGCGCCCTAACTAAACGACGCGCTAGCATCAATCGTATCCGTATTTCGTATCGCCTCGGACCCTGCTGCATTGCTGCTTTGTTGTCTCTGGCGCCTCAGTGGGTGGCTCGTTGCTCCCTGCTGAGAAATGTGTCTATAAAGACAGCTCTCAGAACCCACAACCCCTTTTTTCGATTAATGTGATTTTTTTTGAATTTCTTTTCCGACTGCCTATTTTTGAACGATCTGCACTAGGGCAATGTAGCCCCCTTGAAGGAACACCCTGACCATAGCCCGGTAAATCCGTTGAAACCGAACACTGCAGCTTTCCGGCATAGCATGAAACCTTCACAGCGCGTTTACACCGATGAACCCCGCACGGCATATCGTACGCGGTGCCTGGCATGGACTTTAACAAGTCAGTCCGGACCGTCAGTCATGACCCAACTCGGCACGCCCCGGCAGTCATAGTCAGCAAGACAGATAAAGGGGTGAAGAAGGGACATGTGCAGAAACGGAATTTCACCCAACACAGCGGGCGATGCACCCTGAACGACACAAAGTTAACGTCAGCCAAGATAGTAAAGCGCGAGCCAAAGGTGCGCGGCTTCAAAATCAGTGGTTTTATCGAGAGTTTGGCTTTGACCCAATTGTAGCGCAGTAATGTTGAAAACGTGACAGATAGGCAGCTACGCAAGCCGGTGCCCGTAGCCGATGCCCGTAACAGGCAACTACACGTTTCACGTACATTAAAGGTAAAGTGGTGAGCCGTGCAGGATTCGAACCTGCGACCCGCTGATTAAAAGTCAGCTGCTCTACCAACTGAGCTAACGGCCCCACGAGGTGGGTAACTAGAAAGAGTCGCATGATTGGTCAAGCCCTCATTTTCATCTTTCTGTGCGACATACTGGATTAGATCGAAACACGGGGTTATATGCCCGCCATGGCTATAGATTCTGCATATGAACTGCCCTTTATGAAAATGCACGGGCTAGGCAACGACTTTGTCGTTATTGACGCCCGTACAACCGGGGCGGACATTACCACTGCGTTGGCCAAGGGTTTGGCAGATCGTCATAAAGGTGTGGGATTCGATCAGCTTGCTGTCATAGAAAACGGGCAAGCGGACGCGCATCTGACTTTTTACAATGCTGATGGATCAACATCTGCGGCTTGCGGCAATGCCACGCGGTGTATCGCACGTTACCTGATGGACGGCTCCGGGGAAACGGCGCTTAGGTTGACGACCGATCGCGGCACACTTCACGCCACCGACCAAGGCGCTGGTGTAACTTCGGTGAATATGGGACATCCGCAGTTGGATTGGGCGGATGTGCCTTTGGGGCAAGCCATGGATACGCTGGAACTGCCCATAGCAGGGGCACCAACAGCGACAGGCATGGGCAATCCGCATTGCACGTTTTTCGTCGATGACGTCGAGGCTGTAGATTTGGCCGCCCAAGGCGCCAAGATGGAACATCACCCTCTTTATCCCGAACGCACGAATGTTCAGTTTGCGCAAATCATTGGGCCAGACCACATCCGTATGCGGGTTTGGGAACGTGGTGTCGGCATTACACTGGCCTCGGGGTCATCAAGTTGCGCCACGGCTGTAGCTGCAGCCCGTAGGGGGCTTACAGGGCGTCAGGTGCAGATCGACCTTGACGGGGGGACATTACATATTGATTGGCGCGAAGATGGCGTCTGGATGACGGGGAAGACGATGCATGTATTTTCCGGAACCCTCACACCAAGCTTTTTGGACAGCCTGACATGAGCGCACCCAAGTTTTCCAACCACGGTTGCCGCTTGAACGCCTATGAAACCGAAGCCATGCGCGAATTGGCCCAAGACGCCGGATTGCAAAATGCAGTCATCGTAAACACCTGCGCCGTCACAGCCGAAGCGGTACGCAAAGCGCGTCAGGACATCCGCAAACTGCGTCGTGCCAACCCGGAGGCGCGTTTGATCGTGACAGGGTGCGCCGCGCAAACGGAGCCTGAAACCTTCACCAGCATGGAAGAAGTCGATGCGGTGATCGGCAACACCGAAAAGATGCAGGGCGGCACGTGGCAAGGGCTGGCTGCGGATTTCATCGGTGAAACGGAAGCGGTGCAAGTGGACGACATTATGTCGGTCACTGAAACGGCGGGTCATTTGATTGACGGGTTTGGCACACGAAGCCGCGCTTACGTACAGGTGCAAAACGGCTGCGATCACCGCTGCACATTTTGCATTATTCCTTATGGCCGTGGAAATTCCCGATCTGTACCGGCGGGGGTGGTTGTAGACCAAATCAAACGCTTGGTGGACAAAGGCTTTAACGAGGTCGTGCTGACGGGTGTGGATTTGACCAGCTGGGGGGCTGATTTACCGGGCGAACCAAAACTGGGCGATCTGGTGATGCGTATCCTGAAGTTGATCCCCGATTTACCGAGACTGCGGATCAGCTCCATCGACAGCATCGAAGTCGACGACAACCTGATGCAAGCCATTGCCACTGAACCACGTCTTATGCCGCATTTGCACCTATCGCTTCAGCATGGCGACGACATGATTTTGAAACGGATGAAGCGGCGGCACCTGCGCGACGATGCGATCCGCTTCACGCAAGACGCAAAAGCACTGCGGCCAGACATGACATTTGGTGCCGATATTATTGCGGGGTTTCCCACCGAAACCGACGCAATGTTTCAAAATTCATTAAAGCTGGTTCAGGACTGCGATCTGACGTGGTTGCACGTCTTTCCCTATTCGGCGCGCAAAGGCACGCCAGCAGCCAGAATGCCGGCTGTGAACGGTGCCGACATCAAGCTACGCGCGGCGGCATTGCGGGCGGCAGGCGACGCGCAAGTCAAAGAGCATCTGTCACAGCAAGTGGGGCAGCATCACAACGTCCTGATGGAGAACGCCACGATGGGGCGCACCCCACAGTTTTCAGAAGTTGTTTTTGAGGTTCCGCAGACCGAAGGCGCTATCGTCCACGCGCAGATTAAAGGCACGCAAGGACAACAGCTGACCGCGTGATGCAGATGTGATAGCTTTTTCCACCAGATGGGGTAAGGTCCGACAGTCTTAACAAAAGTTCCCTCTATGCCATTCTTTGATTTTATCGATACTTTACCCCGTTACGCTTCGATTGACCGTCCCCAAGCCAACCGTCTGAACTTGCGACGCAGGTTTATCATCGGCCCCGTGAAACCCTATTTCAAGAACGCCCGCGTACTTGATCTGGCGTCCCATGACGGGCGGTGGTGTTATGCCTTTGCGGCGGCTGGCGCACGCGAAGTGATCGGGTTTGAAGGGCGACAGGAATTGATAGATTCGTTTCCCGATTTCCCCGATGAAGAGCTGCGGAACAAGGTACAATTGCACTGCACCGATATCTTTGACGGCCTGGATGCAGCGATTGCCGAAGGCGAACGGTTTGACGTGGTCGGGGTGCTGGGCATCTACTACCACATCATGGATCACCAGCGTCTGTTGAAACAAATTCGCGCCGTGAAACCCAAACTTGTCATTATCGACAGTGAATTTTCAACACGCGACAATCCGATCATTCAGCTGGTGCAAGAACGCACAGACCAAATTCTAAACGCTATACCGGAATACGAAGGGCACGAGATCGCCGTCAAAGGCGTGCCGTCCTTTCGTGCGATGGAATTGATGGCGGACAGCGCCGGTTTTGATCTGGAATGGAACGATGTCAGCGATATTCCACGGGGCAGGCGTGGCGGGGTCGCAGACTATTACCGAAAAACCAACATGCGCCGCGCCACTTGCTTTTTAAGACCAAAGGGCGACACGTAACGCTTAGGCTCAGGACCCATCAAACCAGCGCTACAGGATTAATGGGTCCTGAGCCTATGTCCCGACAAACATATGGTTGGCTGGCGTCACACCGCGATCGTATGTGCAAAACGTGTCTGTGGCATCAGGTGTCGTTGTGTGGATTTTGATGTTTGTGATGACCTCAACAGCACCCGCGTCCAAACACGCCTGTTCGGCGGCTTTCACAATTGTCAGTAAATGATCTAGATCACCCTGCATTGTGGTTTCCATCGCACCCACTTGAAACGGTACGCCCGCCGCCTGAACCACAGCAATCGCGCGGTCCACGACTTCGAAGTTGTTGCCTTCCCTCAAACGGGGAATCACCTGAAACGCCAGCATAGTTTTGGTGTTTGGTTCCATCTTTCATCTCCTGTGAAATGCAAAAGGCCCCGCACGATGGTTCGCGCGGGGCCTTTCAAACCTTTGGATGCGTTTAGTGCTTACGCTTGTGCGGTGCCCAAAGACGCTTGTTGGTCAAGTACAACAGAACCGACAGGATCGTCAAAAACAACACGCCCACAAATCCGGCTTGCTTACGCGCCATCATTTTCGGCTCAGCCGTCCACATCAGGAACGCAGATACGTCTTCGGCGATGTGATGCAGGTCGTTCGCATGACCGTCAGCATATTCAACATCCTCACCGTACAACGGAGGCGCCATCGAAATCCAACCGCCCGGGAAAGCCGTGTTTTCATAGAACGTAACACCGGCCTGTTCTTTTTCTTCACCGGTGTAGCCGGTCAACAGGGATGCGATGTATTCAGGACCGCCCATGCCTTTGAAGAACTGGTTGATGCCCAAACCGTAGGGGCCGTGGAACCCTGCACGCGCTTTGGCCATCATGGACAAGTCGGGCGCGTTTTCCAAACCGGATTCCGGGAAGAAATCGGCAGGGCCGCGGGGACGATCGTCGTCCAGCTCGGGATCAAAGATATCGAACTGCGCGGCATAGGCGCGGATCTGATCCTCATCCATATGCGGACCACCTTCGTCGGACAACGTGCGGATCGGCACAAACTTCAGGCCGTGACACGCAGAGCAAACTTCGGTGTACACCTGCAAACCACGTTGCAGCTGGTTTTGGTCATATTTGCCGAAGAGCCCTTCAAAGGAGTATTCGAAGTTTTCGACGTGCCCGGCACCGCCAGCGGCGAAGGCACCTGTGGCCAGCCCTAGGGCCGCCACAGCATTGATTGCGAGTTTCTTGAACATACGCATATCCTCTTATTCGGCTGGTTGCTGGGCAGAGCCCGCAGCCGCATCGCCACCGTAGTGTGCGTTAAAGTCATCTTCGATTGTCGCAGGCGGTGTGTCCGGTTTCTCGATCACGCCAAGCAATGGCAGGATGACCAGGAAGTACCCGAACCAATAGGCCGAGGCGATCAAAGACAATGTTGCGTATGGTTCTTCCGCAGGCATCGCACCCAGCCACATCAGGGCAAAGAAATCGACAACCAGCAGCGCAAACCACCACTTGAACATTGGACGGTAACGACCGGACCGAACGCTTGACGTGTCCAGCCACGGCGCAAGCGCCATAACCGCAATCGCACCGAACATCGCCAGAACACCAAAGAACTTCGCATCGATGATTCCACCGGTCACGAAGGACGCGATTTGGACCACCCAAACTTCGGATGTGAAGGCACGCAAAATGGCATAGAACGGCAAGAAGTACCATTCAGGAACAATGTGCGCAGGCGTCGCCAGTGGGTTCGCTTCGATGTAGTTGTCCGGGTGTCCCAGATAGTTCGGCATAAAGCCAACCACTGCGAAAAATACCGCCAGGATCACTGCCAATGCGAACAAGTCCTTGATCACGAAGTAAGGCCAGAATGGAAGCGTGTCTTTTTGTGCTTCTTCCTTGGACCCACGACGCACTTCAACGCCTGTCGGGTTGTTGTTACCGGTGGTGTGGAACGCCCAGATGTGCACGATCACAAGACCGGCAATCACGAACGGCAGCAAGTAGTGCAAGCTGAAGAAACGGTTCAGCGTGGCGTTGTCCACCGCTGGTCCACCCAAAAGCCATGTCTGCAACGCTTCACCCACAAACGGGATCGCACCAAACAGGCCGGTGATCACGGTCGCACCCCAGAAGGACATTTGTCCCCATGGCAAAACGTAACCCATAAACGCGGTGCCCATCATCATCAGATAGATAAGCATACCAATGATCCATGTGATTTCGCGCGGCGCTTTGTATGATCCGTAATACAAACCACGGAAGATGTGGGCGTACACGGCAATAAAGAACAAGGACGCACCGTTTGCATGCAAATACCGCAGCATATAGCCGCCGTTCACGTTGCGCATGATGTGTTCAACGGACGCAAAGGCGTTGTCGACATGCGGCGTGTAATGCATCGCCAAAACGATACCGGTGATGATTTGCAGTGCCAGACAGAACGTCAGAACAATGCCCCAGATCCACATCCAGTTCAGGTTCTTGGGTGTTGGGATCATCAATGTGTCGTAAAGCAAACCAACAACAGGCAGGCGCGAGTGAAGCCACTTTTCGCCGCCGGTTTTGGGCTCATAATGGTCGTGAGGAATTCCAGCCATAGGTCTTTCTCCTTAACCGAGTTTGATCGTGGTTTCATCCACGAATTCTGCAGGGGGAACCGGCAGGTTCGTAGGCGCCGGGCCTTTGCGAATACGACCAGCTGTGTCGTAGTGCGAACCATGGCACGGGCAGAACCAGCCGCCAAAGTCGCCCGCGTCACCCAAAGGCACACAGCCCAAGTGCGTGCAAACGCCCATCATCACCAGCCATTCGCCGTCTTCCGACAAGGCGCGGTTCGCATCAGATGCGTCCACGTCGCCAAGGTTCGCGTTTTCGGCGCCCTGATCCGGCAAATCAGCCAGATCAACGGCCCGTGCCGCTTCAATTTCTTCGTCTGTACGGCGACGGATAAAGACAGGCTTGCCCAACCACTTCACCGTGATTTGCGTGCCCGGCTCAACATCGGCCACGTCCACGCGGATCGACGCCAAGGCGCGCACATCTGCTGAGGGGTTCATCTGGTTGACCAGGGGCCAAACCGCAGCGCCTGTCGCGACCGCACCAGCGCCAGCTGTGGCGTAGTACAGAAAGTCCCGGCGGGTGCCTTCGTGTTCTTCGTGATCGGACACGTGGGTTCTCCATTTATTCAAGGCCAAACCAGGCCATTGGGCGTAAGGGCGGCGTCAAAACGCAGCCGTGCTGAGGCGGTATCTAGCTTGGTGAAGCGCACCCGTCCAGACACATCATTGACGCATCTGGTCGCAGGTAGAGGTTAAGTTTAAGAAAACAGGTATTTTTAAGTGTATTTGCGCTGCAATTTTCAAGGTGCGTCAGGCGTCTTACGCAAATTTACACCGAATCGGAGCAGGTTTTCAGACTGGGTTCGCATCCAAATCTGAAAAATACCACATCGGGTCCTGAAAAAGCGGAACACATTCGGTAAAGCCCGGCAGGTTCAGGCGTCCGTACTTACCCCGCAGGCGGCACCGTCGCTTTCATATCGTCGCGTTCTGCAAACTTGGCATACCAGTCCGCCAAAGCGTCATTTCCTTTGCGCCAGTTGCGGGCGTCATGTCGGAAATCGACATAGCCCAGCGCACATGCCACCGCGATCTGTCCCATATCCAACGGGCCGTTCAGATGGCTCATCCAACGTGTGGTCAAAGCGGCACATCCGCTCACAATTTTACCCCACTGCGCGTCAGACCACTCATCCCATTGCTTGTCAGCCGGACGCATACGTCCTTCATAGGTGACCAACAAAGCCGCATCCAGAATGCCATCCGCCGTCGCCTCAAGCGTCAACGTGTCCCAGCGCCGCGCACCTGTCGGGTACAATCTCCCGCCTGCGCGATCATCCAGATACTGGCAAATCACACGGCTGTCGTACAACGTCGGGCCATCCGGACGCTCAAGCGCAGGAATTTTATTGAGCGGGTTTTTCGCCTGTAGCCCGTCAACCGGATTGATGGGCGATGTTGAGGACGACACCAGTTCAACGTCGTCTGTTTGTCCTGTTTCGCTAAGTAAAATTATGACTTTGCGAACATAGGGTGAGGTCGGACTGTAATAAAGCTTCATCGCAGGGCTCCTTTTGCAAGCGTCACACACACTATTGCCAGAGGTGCTGGAACTTACAACACGGTCATTTCCGAAGTCGCGCGACCATCATTTCGCACCCGAGACTCCACGCATCAAAGCGGCCAGCACGCGCGGATCGGTTCCGATTCCATAGGCATCAACCCCGTCAGCAGCCCGCATTCGCACATCATCAGGCTTGTTCTGGCTTAGCTTCCACGTCCCGTCTACGCCCGTGACATCCAGACGACACGGCACAATCTGTCGCATCATCTTGTGCAAAACGTCAGGGGTCATTTTGCGCGTAAGCCACGGGGGCTTGGGCAGCAGTTGATCTTCAAAGAACGCAGATTGCCGGTCCAGCAGGTCATGCATGTTGTCTTGGGGTTGCAACGTCAATTCACCGCTCAGATGCACAGCCACATAGTTCCATGTGGGCACTTGATCGGGCACCTCGTACCAGTCCGGCGAGATGTAGCTATCAGGACCAGATACCGCAATCTTGCAACGCAAAGGCGTCTTTAAGGCGCGTGCAATCGGGTTGGAACGCACAAGATGAAGTTCCGCGGTTCGCCCGTCCTCGGACAACAAAAACGGGATATGGCTGATGTGTGGGCCATCCGGGGCATTCACAGCTAGAACGCCAAATGCTCTTTCGCGGGCGTAGGCAAGATTGCGTTGTGCATCTTCGGTATGAAAGATCGGATTGGGATGCATTTGATTGGTCCACCATTTTTGCGCGGCGGCGATCGCCGACGTTCGACATTTCATACAAAATTTCACTTTGACCGAAGCGTCTTGAACGCTTCGTCACAGGTCGTTTTCTCTATTGCAGAGGACGCACAACTTCTGCAACTTAATCCTATTCTCAGGGCGGGGTGAAATTCCCCACCGGCGGTATATGGGTTTGCCCCATGAGCCCGCGAGCGCCTCGTTTGTATAACTTTCGAGGGTCAAGCAGATCAGGTGAGATGCCTGAGCCGACGGTCATAGTCCGGATGAAAGAGAATGTGCGTGTGACCTCCCTCTTGGGGGATCTCATTGCATGTAATCGCCTTGGGTGACGTGTCGAACCTAAAGGAGAACTATCATGACACACACCCGATACGCCTTTGTCAAAGCTGCATGGCACGCAGATATTGTGGACCGTAGCCTTGACGGGTTTTCAGAAACCATCCCCATGGATCAAATCGACACCTTCGATGTGCCCGGCGCGTTTGAAATGCCGCTTATGGCGCAAACGCTCGCAAAATCAGGCAAATATGATGCTGTGATTTGCGCGGCTTTCGTGGTCGATGGCGGGATTTATCGGCACGATTTTGTGGCCTCTGCTGTGGTCGATGGCCTGATGCGGGCAGGAATGGATACCGGCGTGCCTGTGCTGTCGGTTTCCTTGACGCCGCACCACTATCAGGAAACGGATCATCACAACACAATCTACCGCGAACACTTTGTGCAAAAAGGCCGAGAGGCCGCGGCGGCTGCGTTGCAAATTGTAGAGGCGCACAAAGCGCTAGCCTAAATACGCTTTCAAGGCAGGCGGCGGGTTGTCCAACAATTCCGCCGTCACTACTGGCGGGTTTGCCACGCCATCCGCCACAAAGATGACCTGATCGGCCAATCGCCGCGCGTCGTCGGGGCTGTGTGTGACCATCAAGACCCCTGCCCCGGTTTCCAGCGCGACACTCGCAACCAGATCAAGCATTTCTGCCCGCAAGGCCGGCCCCAAAGCCGCAAACGGCTCATCCAGCACCATCCACGGTTTACCTTGCACCAAGGCCCGCGCCAAAGCTGCGCGACTTTGCTGGCCACCGGACAAAGCGCCGGGTTTACGGTCCTCGAATCCCGCCAGCCCTACGCGATCCAAAGCCATGGAAATTTGTGCGGTTTCGGCCTGTGACAGGCGCATTGCTGGCCGTATTCCCAGCCCGACATTCTGCGCAATGCTGAGGTGTGGGAACAAGTTGTTGTCTTGAAACAGGATCGCCATATCGCGCTTGGATGGTAAAGCTTGGGTAATGTCGCGCCCGTCCAGTTGCACCTGCCCCTCGGCCACAGCCACAAAGCCGCAAATCGCATTCACCAGTGTCGATTTCCCCGCACCGGACGGCCCGATCACAGCGACTTTACAGCCAGCTTCAATCGTCAAATTGGCGCGAAGCGAAAACGCACCCTGACACATCAGAACTTTATTCAGCGATAGCATGGCGGCGCCCCCAAGCGTCTAAAATCCAGAACAACCCAAAAGCCAGAACCAGCAAAACCAAGGCCGCGCCTGCCGCCGCCTCAGACCGGTAACTGCCCATCAAACGGTACATCTGCAGTGGCAGCGTCGCGCGGTCTGGGTCCGCGAACAGCGCGATAACGCCAAGATCGCCCACCGACAAGGCCCCCGTCAAACCAGCCGCGAACCCGATCTGCGGGCGCAATCGCGGCAACAAAATCCACATCCACAACCGCACACCCTGCAATCCCAGCGCTTGCGTCAAACGGCTATAACTTTGCACCGTTTCGCGCATCACCGGCACCAGAATACGCAAGGCAAAAGGCAAAGCCATCAATGCGTTGACCACGATTGTCACACCCAAGGCCCAATCGGCGGGGTCCGCAAACGGGAAGATGATTATGAACCACCCTGTCCCGATCATCAGCGGAGATGCCGCCAAGCCCAACAGGCCCACCGTTTCCACCGATGCGCGCCGCGTTGTGGCAATCCAACCCGCCAACGGCAAAGCAAGGACCAGCAAGGCAAGAACAGAAACCAATGCAACCCACAGCGATGTCCATGCCGTTCCCCAAACATGCAAAGGCACATCACCCAATCCACGCAAACCCGACAGCGTGATCGCCGCCAAAGGCAAAATCAGAAACAATGCCGCCGCACCAATGAAACCGGCATCAATGCCGCGCTGAAGCCCCCCGCGCACATCCCATCGCGCTTGCATCCGGTCCAAACCACCCCCAAAGCTGACCTGCGGTATCAACCAAAGCGCCAGAACAGCAGCGCCCCCTGCCACCACAATCTGTAGCAAAGACAAGACAGCCGCACGACCAAGGTCAAAATCAAAACGAAACGCCTGGTAAATCGCCAATTCAATCGTCGTCGCACGCGGCCCGCCGCCCAGCGTTAACGCCACCGCAAAACTGGTCAGGCAAATAACAAACACCAACGCAAAGGCCCCCGGCACAATGCGCAAAATCAAAGGCCATTCGATCAGGCGAAAAACCATGCGCGGCGGCATGCCCAACTGTGCGATCAGGCGAAACCTCTCGGCGGGCACGCTTTGCCAGCCTTGCAGCATCAGGCGCGTGGCCAGCGGCAAGTTGAAAAACACATGCGCCAGAACGACACCCAAAAGCCCGTACACAGACACTGTTTCAAAGCCAAACGCACGCAATGCGTCGTTCAAAAGGCCAGAGCGCCCGAAGATCGCAAGCAAGCCCAAAACCGCCACGATCACAGGCAGGATAAAGGGCGCACCCAACAACGTGATCAACAACGACCGCCCCACAAAGCGGCGCCGCGCCAAGGCACGAGCGACAGGAATGGCAAACAAACAGGAAAAGAATGCAGACAAGATAGCCTGCCATATCGTGAACCTAAGCGCCGCCCAATCGCCAGGCGTCATGGTAAATTCACCCTCTGCACGCATCGCCACAGCGACCAGCGCAGACAAGATCAGCGCCGCGATAAAGACCGCAGCGCTGATCCCAAGCCTATGGCTTATTTGGAAAGCGCGTTCTGCCATTCGGGCAACGCTACATCACGCAAAGCATCCGCCTTATCCGCTGGGATCAACAACGCCTTGTCCGGCGAAATCAGCGTCTCGAACCCCTCAGGCAAACCACCCGCAGGTGTCACCGCTGGATACATCCAATTCGTTGTGGGGATGATCGTCTGGAACGCATCCGACACCATGAATTGCAGGAATTGATCCGCCAGTTTCTGTTGGTCAGAACCTTTCAATTTACCCGCAACTTCCACCTGCAAATAATGCCCCTCATCGAAAGCCACCGCCGCTTTGGTCGCGTCTTCTTCAGCGATCAAGTGGTACGCGGGAGACGTCGTATAAGACAGAACCATGTCCGCCTCACCTTCCAAGAACAGGCCATAGGCTTCGGACCAACCGGGGGTCACGGTAACCACGTTGTCGGCCAGTTCTGCCCAAACGGCACCAGCTTCATCGCCATAAGCCGCTTTCACCCACATCAACAATCCAAGGCCGGGGGTCGAGGATCGCGGATCCTGGATAACGATCTTTTTATCGCTGGCGCCCAGCGCTTTGAAGTTCGTCGGGGCCGCCTCATCCGCGTTGTGCACAAAAGCAAAGTAACCCCAGTCGTAGGGCGCAAACGTGTCGTCCGCCCATTCAACTGGCAGCGCATAGTCTGCCTCAACCGAATGCGTCGCAAACAGGCCGGTTTCCTTTGCCGCAGCTGTCAGGTTTGTATCCAACCCCAACACAACATCCGCTTCAGTGCGCGCACCTTCCAGCTTGATCCGCGCCAACAACGCCGCACCGTCACCTGCCCCAACAAAGTTCAGCGTGCAGGCACACTCTGCCTCAAACGCCGCCTTCACGGCAGGGCCGGGGCCCCAATCCGACACAAAGCTGTCGTAGGTGTAAACAGTCAATTCAGGCGTCTCGGCAAAGGCCGAGGTTGCAGTCAAAACGCCCGCTGCAAATGCAAGATACTTCATGGCATCCTCCTTTTGCGGCGATAGGGAAAAGGGGGCTGTTGCCGTTACCTTCCCTCCGCCGGTGTTAGCCGGTTCAGGTTCAACGGGTCAGCAGAATTGCAATCTCAGCTTTCGAAAAAGCCCCCCGAGGTACTGCTTGCATAGGAGGTCGTGCAAAGACGCGCAAGGCAAAACCCCTTGAGGGCCTGCGCACACGCAGTTACAGAACGGGTAAAGGGGAAGCTCCATGTCATACAACACCTTCGGTCATATGTTTCGCGTCACCACTTGGGGTGAAAGCCACGGACCAGCTATTGGGGCGACCGTGGATGGTTGCCCGCCGAACGTGCCCGTGACGCCCGAAATGCTGCAACACTGGCTCGACATGCGCAAACCCGGCACCGGCAAGAACGTGACGCAGCGCAAAGAGGCGGACGCGGTGAAAATCCTGTCTGGCGTGTTTGAGGGCAAAACGACAGGTACGCCGATCCAACTGCTGATCGAAAACACCGACCAGCGCAGTAAGGACTACGGCGACATCGTGGAAAAGTTCCGCCCCGGTCACGCCGACATCTCCTACTGGATGAAATACGGCATCCGCGACTACCGCGGCGGCGGGCGATCGTCTGCCCGTGAAACCGCGTCGCGCGTGGCGGCAGGCGGCATCGCACGTGAAGCGATCAAGCTTCTGGCCCCTGACCTGAAAATCACCGGCTACATGGTGCAAATGGGCGAAAAACACATCGACCGCAGCACCTTTGACTGGGATGCCATCGACCAGAACCCGTTCTGGGTGCCAAGCTTTGAGGCCGCCAAAGAATGGGACAGCTACCTCGACGGCATCCGCAAATCACAAAACTCGGTTGGCGCCGTGATCGAAGTCACCGCGCGCAACGTCCCCCCAGGGCTCGGCGCACCAGTCTACGCAAAACTCGACACGGATCTCGCAGCCGCCATGATGTCGATCAACGCCGTCAAAGGCGTGGAAATCGGCGAAGGCATGGCTGCGGCAACGCTCATGGGCACAGAAAACGCAGACGAAATCCGCATGGGGCCAGATGGCCCAATCTTCTCCGACAACCACGCAGGCGGCATCCTCGGCGGCATCTCAACAGGCCAAGACGTCGTTGTCAGGTTCGCCGTAAAACCCACATCGTCCATCACAACACCGCGCAAAACGATCACCAAAGCGGGCGAGGAAACTGACATTATCACCAAAGGCCGCCACGACCCTTGCGTCGGCATCCGCGCCGTTCCAGTCGGCGAAGCGATGATGGCCTGCGTGATCCTGGACCACATCCTGATGCACCGCGGCCAGCAAGGACAAAACCAGGGCTCAATCGGCTAATCCCCCTTCATCTCGCCAAATAAACCTCGGGGTTTGGGGCAGCGCCCCAATCGAACCCCACCAAAAGGCACCACGTCAACCATGGACAAACCCCACACAGAACACCGCCCCGGCCGCGCGATTGCGCTGAAACTAACAGCTGTGTTCCTGTTCATGTGCATGGCCGCGATGATCAAAGAGGCGACCCAAGAAGTCCCCCCTGGCCAAGCCGTTTTCTTTCGTTCCCTCTTTGCGATTCCCGTGATCGGGCTGTGGTTGTGGCAACGCGGTGAAATCCGCGAGGGGCTGATTCCGAACAACCTGATGGGGCACATTTATCGTGGCGTGTTTGGTGCATCGGCGATGGTGTTGACGTTTGGCGGACTAAAACTGATCTCGCTGCCCGAAGCGACGGCCATAGGCTATGCCACGCCTATGTTTACCGTGATTCTCGCCGCCGTTTTCCTTGGCGAACGGGTACGGATCTTTCGACTGTCTGCGGTCGGTTTGGGCCTGCTCGGTGTGATGATTGTCATGGCGCCGCGCCTGTCTTTGGATGCGGAAACACTCACCACGGGGGCCACATTGGGGGCCATATTGACGCTCGGCGCGGCGCTTTTGCGTGCACTTGTGCAGATCCACGTGCGCAAAATGGTGTCGACCGAACACACCGCGGCCATCGTATTTTACTTTTCCCTCACTGCCACAACACTGTCACTGCTTTCGATCCCGTTTGGGTGGGTCTGGCCCTCACAAAATTCGCTCATACTGCTTATCGGTGCAGGTCTTGTCGGTGGCGTCGCCCAAATTCTCGTCACAAGCTCATACCGCTTCGGCGCGGCGTCGATGCTTGCGCCCTTCGACTATTCATCGCTAATCTTCGCCAGCATCCTCGGCTATTTTCTGTTCTCGGAAACGCCGACCTCCAATATGCTATTGGGCGCAGGTTTGGTCGTGGCAGGTGGTGTGCTGATTATTTGGCGCGAACGCCAGCTTGGCATGGACCGCGCCAAATCCCGTGCCGCAACGGCACCGAAAGGCGAATAGCGCAACCTGTGCTAGAGTAATCCCACCGCAGGGAATCACCCGGCAAACCGGGGTCCCTGCCAAATTTCTGGGAGGAACTTTATGAACATCAAATACTTATCCGGACTGACATGTGCATTGGCACTGACAGCAGGGGCCGCTTTGGCTGAATGTAGCCCATCAAAATGGGGGGCCGATGACACCATAGGGTCGGCCAATCTGGTGACGGCCGAACGCACGTTGATGGCGTCGAAACTGATCAAACAGGGCAAATCTATGCCGCTTGGGATCACCATCGGTTCCGACACACCCGCCTTCCCACCACGGTCCTTGAACCTGCAAGTGGTACAACCCAACCAGCAAGGCGGCCAAAAGCTGAGCGGCTTTGGATATGAAGGCAATTACAACGATGACGTCCTGCAAACGTGGATCGGGATCGGCTCGCAACTGGACGGCCTTGGCCACCTTGGCGAGAACGGCAAATACTACAATTGCCTCGATGAAAAAGAGATTTCTGTCATCACAGGCCTTACCAAACTGGGCACCCACGACGTGCCGCCATTGGTGGGTCGCGCCGTGATCGTGGACATGGCCAAACACTTTGGCGTCGAAACGATGGAAGCCGGTCAACACTTTGGTGAGGCCGACATCAAAGCCGCCGCCGAAGCGCAGAACGTGACGATGGGCGAAGGGGATATCATCCTGTTCCACACAGGCTGGACCGACAACAAATTCGAAAGCGAACCTGCCGCATGGGGTGGCGCGGAACCCGGCCTGAACAACGAGGGCGCGGTCTATCTGGCGTCACTCAACCCGATGGCCGTGGGTGCTGACACCTGGGGCGTCGAATCCGTGCCACCCGCCGAAGGCGACAAGCTGTTTTACGGCCATGTCACCCTTCTAAAGGACAACGGCATCTACATTCTGGAAACCATGAACACAGGCCCCGTCCTGCGCGACGGAGTGAATGAGTTTATGTTCGTTCTGGGTCAGGCCCGCATCAAAGGATCAGTGCAGGCGATGATCAATCCTGTGGCATTGTACTAAGACATCCATGTGCGGCGGGAAGCCTCGCCGCACATATCACTTCGCGTGACACGCCGACGCTTCAACCACCAACCCATCCGCACCAAACCGCAGCGTTTCAGCCGCTAACGCATTGCGATGGTTGCGGTAAGTGATCACGCACATGCCGTGGCCATGCATCACATCAACCACCACGAAGGACAGGTCTGGCTGCGCCTCTAACGCGCGGCTCCAATAATCGCGCAGGGCGTCTTTGCCACGCAATTCCCCGGTGCCCACCAACCGCATCGCTTTGTGGGATCGAAAGACCACATCCTTGTTGTAATGCGCGAGGATGCGGTCGAGGGAATGGGAGTTCCAAGCGGCCTCCCATTCGATCGCGAAGGCCGCGAAGTCCACTTAAACGCGGACCAGCTTTTCATAGCTTTCAGAAATATCGCGGGTCAGTGCACCAACTTCAAAGTTGTAGTCACCAATTTGGCCCACAGGCGTCACTTCAGCCGCGGTGCCTGTCAGCCAGCACTGTTCAAAGCCTTCCAGCTCTTCCGGCATGATCACACGCTCATGTACGGTGATACCTTTGTCTTTCAGCATCCCGATCACGGTCTGGCGGGTGATGCCATTCAGGAAGGCGTCAGCCTTCGGCGTATGCACTTCACCGTCTTTCACAAAGAAGATGTTGGCACCGGTCGCTTCGGCCACGTAACCGCGATAATCGAACATCATCGCGTCGGAACAGCCTTTGGCTTCGGCTGCGTGTTTGGACATGGTTGCGATCATGTAAAGACCAGCGGCCTTGGCTTGGGACGGTGCGGTTTCCGGGCTGGGGCGCTTCCATTTGGCGATGTCCAACTTGGCGCCTTTCATTTTGGCATCACCGTAATAATTGCCCCATTCCCAAACGGCCACGGCCATATGGACGGGGTTGCGGGCCGACGCGACGCCCATGTCCTCGCCTGCCCCGCGCCAAGCAACCGCACGCACATAAGCGTCTGTCAGACCGTTTGCGTCCAAAGCCGCTTGCTTGGCTGCTTCGATTTCATCGGCGGAATAAGGAATATCAAAGTCGATCAGCTTGCCAGATGTGATCAGACGCTCCGAATGTTCACGCGACTTGAAGATTTTGCCGGAATAGCAACGCTCGCCCTCAAAGACAGAGGACGCGTAGTGCATGGCATGGGTCAGAATGTGGACATTTGCGTCCCGCCATTCGACCAATTGGCCGTCCATCCAGATTTTACCGTCGCGATCATCATATCCGCCAGCCATAGCCAAGCCCTTTCCTATTTTGCATTAATTGCGCCATTGCGTCCGGTTCGGACATAAAATTACGCAAAACCTGTGATTAGCTAGGCCTTTGATGTTGGAATGTCAACAACACTGACGTATGCTGTAACAAATGGCGTGAAGAGGGACGAAGTGATGTCAGACGGAGCGTACCGGGGCGAGAACCTTTTGTTCCTCACCGATGAACAATTACGGCAAGGAATCGAGGCGATGTTTTTCGCCTATCGTGGGTTCACCGCCGATCCCGACCGGATTTTGGGCGATATGGCGTACGGCCGGGCCCACCACCGCGCTATCCACTTTATCAATCGCGCCCCAGGCACCACGGTAAACAACTTGTTGCTTATCCTTGGGGTGACGAAACAATCGCTCAATCGTGTGTTGCGGACGTTGATTGCCGATGGTCTTGTCGAAAGCACCGTGGGCAAATCGGACAAACGCGAACGCCACCTACATCTTACCGAGGAAGGAAAGCAATTGGAGCAGACCCTATCGGACGCGCAACGCGCCCGTATGCGTGCAGCGTTTCGTGACGCTGGTCCGGACGCAGTTGCAGGATTTCGCACCGTGCTCGAAGCCATGATGGACCCTGAAATGCGACGTGCCTACACACGTCTGAAAGAGAGCGGCCAATGAGCGAATTAGACGCCCACCTGCTGATTGTGGATGACGATGAACGCATTCGGGTTCTGTTGCAGAAGTTTCTGATGAAAAACGGATTTCTGGTGACCGCCGCCCGCGATGCCGCCCATGCAAGGCGCATCTTGTCGGGGCTTGATTTCGACATGATGATTTTAGATGTGATGATGCCAGGGGAAGACGGGATTTCGCTGTGCAAATCAATCCGCGAAACCAATGCAACACCGATCATGCTGCTGACCGCCAAAGGCGAAACCGACAACCGCATCGAAGGGCTTGAAGCAGGTGCAGATGATTACCTGCCTAAACCGTTTGAACCCAAAGAGCTGTTGTTGCGCATCAACGCCGTACTGAGGCGCATGCCTGAGACCCCCGCTGAAGACACTGTGCCTAAGATTTTGCATCTGGGCGATATCCGCTACGACATGGAGCGCGGAGAGATGTGGCAGGGCGAAGACCTCGTGCGCCTGACAGCCACAGAAATGCAATTGATGAAGCTGTTTTCCGCCAAACCCGGAGAGCCCATCAGTCGTGCGCAACTGGTCGAAGATCTGGGCCGCGATCGTGGTCAGGCGCAGGAACGCGCGGTTGACGTGCAAATCACCCGGCTGCGTCGCAAGATCGAAGCCAACCCGAAACAGCCACGCTACCTGCAAACGGTACGCGGTGCAGGCTATATGCTGGCGCCGGACTAGCGCGTCGTTTTCTTTGAAAGAAAACGCACCGCAGTGTTTCAAACACTGCGCTTACCCAGACGAAAGCCTTTGTCATGACCACTGCCCTTCTGTCCCACACTGACTGCCTGTCCCACGTGAACCCACCCGGCGCACCGGAACAGGTCGCGCGCCTGCACTATATTCTGCGCGCGCTCGAAGACCTCGATCTGCACCGCGTCGATGCCCCCATGGCCACGGATGCAGACCTGTTGCGCTGCCATCCGCAATCGCACCTCGACCACATTCGAAACAGCATTCCGGCAGACGGTTACACCGCCCTTGATGCAGACACCTCTGTGTCACCGGGATCACTGAACGCCGCCTACCGCGCGGCAGGTGGCGCTGTAAAAGCCGTCGATATGGTTTTGGGCGGTGAGGTACAAAACGCCTTTGTCGCGACACGCCCACCGGGGCATCACGCAGAACAAACCACACCCATGGGCTTCTGCTTGTTCGGCAATGTCGCCATCGCCGCCAAACATGCGCTTGATCACCACGGCCTTAGCCGCGTGGCTGTCGTGGATTTCGACGTCCACCACGGCAACGGCACCCAAGCCCTGCTCCAAGATGACCCCCGCGCCTTGGTCGTGACTTCGCAGCAAATGCCGCTTTGGCCGGGCACAGGCGAGGCATCCGAACGCGGTCCCCATGGCACCGTGCTTAACCTGCCCTTGCCGCCAGCATCAGATGGGGCGCATGCCATCGAGGTCTACAAATCCAAAGTCCTGCCCGCGTTTGCCAAACACCAACCCGAGCTGATCCTGATCTCCGCTGGTTTTGACGCGCACCAAGACGACCCGCTTGCCAACCTCAATTGGTCCACCGAAGACTTCCGCACCATGACGAAAATGATCCTGCAATCTGCACAAAACCTATGCAAAGGCCGGGTGGTATCGGTGTTGGAAGGCGGCTATGATCTGGATGCGCTGGCCGCTTCGGCACGCGTACATGTGCAAGAACTGATAAAGGCCGCGACATGAGCGATACAGACGTCAACGAGATGAGCTTTGAGCAGGCTATGGCCGAACTGGAACAGGTTCTGGGCCAGCTGGAACGCGGAGATGTGGCGCTGGACGAATCTATTGCGCTTTACGAACGTGGCGCGCTTTTGAAAAAGCGGTGTGAGACAAAACTGAAAGAGGCCGAGGAAAAGGTGGCTGCGATCACGACAGACAGCGACGGCAACCCCACAGGTTTGAAACCCGTCGAAGGGCTGTAAACGCTTATGTTTCAAACGCGCCTCAAGGTGTGCGCCGCTGCAGTGCAAGCGCATTTCGATACTGTTTTGGGACGTCTCGATGACCTTCCAGTCGTTCAGGCCATGGGCCACGCCACCAACGGCGGCAAGCGGCTGCGCGGTTTTCTGGTGATGGAAAGTGCACGACTGCACAACATTCCTGACGCCACATCGATTTGGGCCGCATCAGCCATAGAAGCGCTACACGCCTATTCACTGGTCCACGACGACTTGCCCTGCATGGACGATGATGATTTGCGCCGCGGCCAACCCACAGTGCACAAAAAATGGGACGAAGCGACGGCGGTTCTGGCCGGTGACGCCTTGCAAACGCTGGCCTTTGAACTTGTCACCGACCCCCGGGCTGGCACCGGTGATGTGCGTGCGGATCTGGCGCAAAGCCTTGCCATCGCCAGCGGCGCACAAGGCATGGTTTTGGGGCAAGCGCTGGATATAGCCGCCGAAACCGCCGAGACCCCGTTAACACTGAACCAAATCACCCACCTGCAACAAGGCAAGACCGGTGCGTTGATCGCATGGTCTGCTATGGCGGGTGCGCGTCTCGCTCAGGCAGATACCACAGCCTTGCGGGACTATTCCCATGCCCTTGGCCTCGCCTTTCAAATTGTAGATGACATTCTTGACGTGGAAGGCGACGCGGAAACCGTGGGTAAGGCAACCGGCAAAGATGCAGATGCAGGCAAAGCCACATTCGTGTCCTTGCTGGGGATAGACGAGGCGAAACGCCGCGCCAATGAGTTGGTGGAATCGGCCTCGGATGCCTTAAGTGTATACGGTGAGGATGCCGAAGTGCTGCGCCAAGCCGCCCAATTCGTCGTCGCACGCAAAAGCTAGGAAAACGGCTATGACCGAGCTGAAAAATGATCGCCCGAACACCCCGCTGCTGGACACCGTCCAACGACCCGCAGACCTGAAACGGTTCTCTGATGCAGAGCTGATCAAAATTGCCCAAGAAGTGCGTTCTGAAACGGTATCTGCGGTTTCTGTTACGGGGGGGCACTTGGGTGCCGGCCTTGGGGTGGTCGAACTGACCGTCGCTTTGCACGCTGTGTTCAACACCCCCAAAGACAAGATTATCTGGGACGTGGGCCACCAGTGCTATCCCCATAAAATCCTGACTGAACGCCGCAACCGCATCCGCACATTGCGCCAAAAAGACGGGCTAAGCGGCTTCACCAAACGCTCTGAATCCCCATACGATCCATTCGGGGCCGCACATTCGTCAACGTCGATCTCTGCCGCGTTGGGCTTTGCTGTTGCGCGCGATTTGGGCGGCAACGTGCCCGAAGGCTTGGGCGACGCGATTGCCGTGATCGGTGACGGATCCATGAGCGCAGGCATGGCCTATGAGGCGTTAAACAACGCAGGCCACCTTAAAAAACGCATGATTGTGATCTTGAACGACAACGAAATGTCCATCGCCCCGCCTGTGGGTGCCATGTCCAGCTACCTCAGCCGTCTTTACGCGGAAGAGCCGTTCCAAGACCTGAAAGCTGCCGCAAAAGGTGCGATCAGCTTCCTGCCCGAACCCTTCCGCGAAGGCGCAAAACGCGCCAAGGACATGCTCAAAGGCATGACCGTGGGCGGGACACTGTTCGAACAACTCGGGTTTTCATATCTTGGCCCCATCGACGGCCACGACATGAACCAACTGCTGCCCGTCCTGCGCACTGTCAAAGACCGCGCCACCGGCCCGATCCTGATCCATGTCATCACCAAAAAAGGCAAGGGGTATGCCCCCGCCGAAGAAGCCCGCGACAAAGGCCACGGTGTGTCCAAGTTCAACGTGATCACTGGCGAGCAGAAAAAGGCGCCGTCCAACGCGCCCAGCTACACCAAAGTATTTGCAGAACACCTGCTGAAAGAAGCGGCAGACGACGACAAAATTTGCGCTGTCACCGCAGCCATGCCCGATGGCACTGGGCTGAACCTGTTTGCTGAACGCTACCCGTCCCGTTGTTTCGATGTGGGCATCGCAGAGCAACACGGTGTGACATTTGCAGCGGCCCTTGCCGCGGGCGGGATGAAACCGTTTTGCGCGATGTACTCCACCTTTTTGCAACGCGGCTACGATCAAGTTGTGCATGACGTTGCGATCCAGCGTTTGCCCGTGCGCTTTGCCATCGACCGCGCCGGACTGGTGGGCGCAGACGGCGCGACGCACGCAGGTGCATTTGACGTCGCATATCTGACGAACCTGCCCGGCTTTGTGGTGATGGCTGCCGCTGACGAGGCAGAACTGGCCCATATGGTTGCGACTGCCGCAGCCCACGATGACGGCCCGATTGCCTTCCGCTTCCCACGCGGTGAAGGCAATGGCGTCGACATGCCCGAACGCGGCACACCGTTGGAAATTGGCAAGGGCCGTATGATCCGACACGGCAAACAGGTGGCTTTGCTGTCCTTTGGCACACGGCTGGCCGAGGTCGAAAAAGCAGCCGAAGCACTGACCGCAAAAGGCATCACACCCACAATTGCCGACGCGCGATTTGCAAAGCCATTGGACCGCGACCTGATCCTTGAATTGGCGGCAAACCACGAAGCACTCATCACCATCGAAGAAGGTGCAGTTGGCGGGTTCGGCAGCCATGTCGCGCAGCTGTTGGCCGAAGAAGGCGTGTTCGACACAGGACTAAAATATCGTTCTATGGTCCTGCCAGACACGTTCATCGACCATGCAAACCCCGCCGACATGTACGCCGAAGCCAAGCTGAACGCGTCAGATATCGAAGCGAAAGTCCTACACACTTTGGGCGTTGCAACGATTGGCGAAGCACGGGCCTGACCCAAGGTCGCCCTTTACGCAACACCATCTTGCCCCCACAGTTTGCGAGAACTTGAGGGGGCATCATGGACATCCACAGCAAACCAATCCTGACCTATCGTTGGACCGTGTTCCTTTTGGCTGCAGGATACTGTCTTTATCAGACATTTACCGCCAGTTACGACCACTTTGGCGGGCCGTTCCGGTTCCTCACAATCTGGGCGCTGTTTGCATCGTTCTTTGCCGCCTCTCGGATGCTGGCACTGTCCCAAGACAGGATAACGCGCAAACATGAGGTCACAGGCCAAACTGCGGCCGTTCTGAATGTGATGGTGTGTTACCTTTATTGGAAACTGTGGTTCACAGATCCGGCGTTGGTAAACAACAACGGGCCGGTCATCTGGCATCAGGAATACTATTTGCACGCGCTTGGACCAGCGTTGCAAATCATCGACTCACTGTTCATTGGCCGGGTCTTCAGGCGCACGTGGCGGGCAGCACTGCCGCTTCTTGGGATCATTGCCGCCTATGTCGCTTGGACCGAACTGGTGGTGCAGCGCCTAAGCGACAGCTCGCCTGGTTCAATCACGTCAGGTTTGCCTTATCCCTTCCTGAACAACTTGGAACTGGCTGAACGCGCCGCGTTTTACGGTCTTAACGCTGGTGTCGCCCTGGCACTACTGGTGGTTTTTGGACTTGTCGGTTGGGTCCTGCGACACGGACGCTAAAGCATCCAGTTTCGCCTCAAGTGATGCAAGGCGGGCAATCATTTCTTCGCGGTATGCCCCGGTTTCGGCGTTGGATTCTTCGGCATGGGCGTCCTGCATCGAGTTTACGATCAAACCCACCAACAGGTTCACAACCGCAAATGTCGTGACCATGATGAACGGCACAAAGAAGACCCAAGCGTATTCATACACTTCCATGACGGGACGCACGATCCCCATGGACCAGCTTTCCAATGTCATGATCTGGAACAACGAATAGGCGGACTGGCCAAGGCTGCCAAACCATTCCGGAAACACTTCGCCAAACATCTTGGTCGCGATCACAGACGCAATGTAGAAGATCAGCGCCATCAACAAAAATACCGACCCCATGCCGGGCAAAGCCGTGATGAAGCCTTCGACAACGCGGCGCAGGCGGGGGGCTGCGGATATGACACGCAAAGCCCGCAAAATGCGCAACGCGCGCAACGCCGAGAACCCTTCGCCAACGGGGGCCAGCGAAATGCCTACGATGACAAAATCGAAGACATTCCAACCATTGCGGAAAAACGAAAGGCGATAGGCGAAAAGCTTGGCCAAAAGTTCCAACACAAAAATCGACAGGCAGATTTTATCCAGCAGCAGAATGAAATCACCCGCAACCGCCATAACCGGCTTGGAAGTCTCAAGCCCCAGAATGACCGCATTGAACAGGATCACCCCAACAATAAAGTTGCTGACCCCGGGACGGGCCAGAAAGGCTTTGGTTTTGTCTTGCAACGTCATCGCACACCTCTTGCGGTTTGCGCTTATATGCGATGCGCCGGACATACGAACAAGGGACTGTGCCCAGTTTTAAGGATCAAGTGCCAACAGAGCAGCCAAGCCTTCGCGGTACGTCGGATATTTAAGCACAACGCCAAGTTCATCTTTGATCCGATCGTTGCGCACTTTCTTGTTTTCCGCGTAGAAGCTGCGCGCCATCGGGGACATCTCTGCCGTCTCAAAGGGAACCGCTTCGGGGATCGGCAATCCAAGCAACTCTGCCGCGTGACCAATCACGTCCTGAGGCGGGGCGGGGTCATTGTCGCACACATTATAGGCCGCCCCCGGATTGGGCTGCGCAATAGATGCAGCCAAAATTTGCGCGATGTCTTCCACATGGGTCCGCGAAAACACCTGATCTTTTTTGATGATGCGGCGGGCGGTGCCATTGCGCACTTTGGCAAACGGGCCACGGCCGGGGCCGTAAATTCCAGCCAACCGGAAGATGTGCAGTGGCAGATCAGGAATGGCGCCCCACCCTTCTTCTGCGTCTTTTCGGTACTGCCCGCGCCTGGTTGAGGGTTGAAGCGGCGTGTTTTCATCGACCCAATCCCCGCCATGATCGCCGTAAACACCCGTCGTGGACAGATAACCCACCCACCGCAGCTGCGCGGCGTGTTTTGCGATCACGTCGCGCCATTGCGTTAAAACCGGATCGCCATCCCCATCTGGTCCCGCTGAAATCAGGATGTGGTCCGCGCTTTGGATGGCTTCAGTCATGTCGGTGCCCGGCCAGATCAAAGCCTCCACACCCGTTGCCGCCAACGCTTGTGCCTTTTCAGCGCTGCGCGTGGTCGCGATGATGCGCCACCCTTGCGGCTGCAACAAAGATGTCAGTGCGCGGGCAGAATAGCCGTGCCCGAATGAAAGCAAAGTGTGTGTCATTTCCCATAGGTGACAATTGGTGCGCTGCTTCGCAAGCCCTTGCGCAAAGATGTGACTTGGGGTTCACTTGCGCCATGACAAAACCACCTTCTTTGGATGGGGCCTATAACCTCAAGACACCGCAAGATTCGATAGACCTGTATGCCGAATGGGCAAACACCTACGACACCGATTTTGCGGATGAGCACGGCTATGTGCTGCATGCTCATGTGGCACGGGCCTATGTGAACGCGGGCGGCTATCAGCCGGTTCTGGATATGGGCGCGGGCACAGGATTGTGCGGTCAAGCGTTGCGCGACAGGGGTTTGGATGCCGTTGACGCTACAGATATTTCAGCCGACATGTTGAAAGTGGCAGAGGCCAAAGGGGTGTATCAGACGTTGTTTGTTGGCGACATTCTAGCCGGTCTTGATGTGGCGGACGGGGCTTACGCCGGTGCTGTCAGTTCCGGCACATTTACCCACGGACATGTCGGTCCAGAGGCACTGGACGAACTGCTGCGTGTTGTACGGTCTGGCGGTGTGATCTGTATTTCGATCAACACAGAACACTTTGCCGCCCATGGATTCGAGGCTAAACTGGCAGGATTAGAGCCTATGTGCCGTGAGATTTCCAAAGTGGAGGTGCCAATTTACAAAGATGGCGCCGGCGAACACGCCAGCGACACAGCCTTTGTGACCTTGATCCGGAAAACCTAGCGTCCCTTCCAGACGGGGTCACGTTTTTCTGCAAACGCCTTCGCGCCTTCCAACTGATCCTCTGAGGCATAAAGCGCATCAACCGATCGCAGTTGGCGTTTGGTAATGCGGTTCATCGTGTCTTGGAATTTGCTGTCTTCGGCGTCGCGCACAATCTCCTTGATTGCGGCATAGACAAGCGGCGGCCCAGAAGCGAGAAGGCGCGCCAGCTCCCAGGCACGGTCCATCAATTGATCCCCCGGCAAGATTTCGTTGACGATGCCCCATCGGTTGGCTTCTTCGGGATCAAACCAACGGCCCGTCAAAAGCAACTCCATGGCGATGTGGTAGGGGATACGCTTAGGCAATTTCACGCTGGCGGCGTCGGCTACGGTGCCAGACCGAATTTCGGGCAAAGCAAAGCTTGCATGGTCGGCGGCCAAAATCATGTCCGCACTCAGCGCCAGTTCCAACCCGCCTCCGCAGCAAATTCCGTTCACTGCAGCAATGACCGGCTTGTTCAAGTCGCGCAATTCCTGCAAGCCACCGAAACCGCCAACACCGTAATCCCCGTCGACCTCATCCCCGTCAGCAGCCGCTTTCAAATCCCAACCGGGGCAGAAAAACTTATCACCGCCCCCCGTGACAATCGCGACACGCAGTTCCGGATCATCGCGGAAATCTGCAAAGACCCTCCCCATGACAACGCTGGTCTCAAGGTCAATGGCATTGGCTTTGGGGCGGTCCAGCGTGACTTCCAAAATCGCGCCCTCGCGCTTGGTTTTGATCGGTGACATTTCAGGTCCTTTCAGGGGCAATTCTTATCAAAGCATCAGCCGCGATTGCGGCACGGGGCGTACACATCAACGGGTTTATTTCAACCTCTTCAATTCTGTCATGACGGGCAACCACAAAGGCCTGAACCCCCATAATTGCCGCAACGATTGCATCAAGGTCGGCGGTCGGTTTACCCCGAAACCCTGTCAGCAAGGGAAAGGTCTTTAGGCGCGACAAAGCCGTTTTGACTGTGCCTGCATCGCTTGGGATCAGCAGCGACTGCGTATCTTGCAAAATCTCTGTCATGACGCCGCCCGCACCCACCGTTAAAACAAACCCATGGGCAGAGTCCCGGACCACGCCAACCAACAGCTCCGCGACCGCGCCTGTTATCATCGCTTCAACCAAAACGTCGTCACCCGGCATATCTGCAGCGACAGCGTCCAGATCCGCTTTGGCGACATTCAAGCGCACCGCATCCATTTCCGACTTATGGGCAAAACCGACACCTTTGACCACAAACGGGCCGCTGTGTTCCTCAGGTCCGATGGCGGCATCAAACACCTGCGGAACAGACACACCATAGCTTTGCAGCATGGTTTTGGCATCTCGTTCGGACAGCAGTGCGCCATCACGATCAACGCCGGCAGGCAATGGCGCTTCATGAACAATGTCTGTCAAGGCGGCGGCGACCTGTGCTGCGGCGATGGCCTCTGTCAGACCGTTCATGGGCACGACGCCAGCCGCCATCAATTGCGCGGCCACATCCTGCGGCATCAATTCCGGCAATGTGGCCACAACAGCCACGGGGCGACCGCTTGTCTCACGCACTGCAATTGCCGCGTCCGTGGCGCAGACCCAATCGGTGGCATCCGTGTGCGGATAATCCACAATCAGCAACGTCAACCCGATGTGGTCTGCAGCCATCGGCAACCAAGCCGCCGTCATGGCATCCGTATCGCGCCATACGTAGGTGTTGTAATCCAGCGGATTAGACAAGGCGACCATAGGGCCTAATGCGTTACGTAGAGCCTGCTTTTGAGCGTCCTGCAAAGCAGGAAAGGACAAAGACGTTCCGTGTGCCGTGTCAGCAGCCAGACTGGCTTCACCACCAGAACAACTGATCGACGACAGCGTAGGGGCATCCAAAGGACCAGCCACATGTAACAGTTTTAATGTCTCTAGAAAGGTCGGAACATCGTGCACACGGCCTATCCCGAACCGGCGCAACAGCGCATCCGCACCCGCATCGCTTCCAGCCAAGGATGCCGTGTGTGAAACCGTAGCGCTTTGGGCTTGCTCGGATTTCCCCACTTTCAACGCCAGCAAAGGAATGCCTTTGGACGCGGCCTTCAGCGCAAGGGCGTGCCATTCCGCTGTGTCACCAAACCCTTCGATGTGCAGCCCGATCACGGTCACGCGCGGATCATCCAAAAGGGCCATCGCAATCTGCGCTTGAGACGTTTGCGCCATGTTTCCGCATGCCACCATGTAAGCAATCGGCAAGGCACGCTGCTGCATGGTCAAATTGATGGCGATATTGGAGGATTGCGTCAGCACTGCCACGCCACGATCAACCGGCACACACCCATGTTGGTCTGGCCACAAAAGGGCCTGATCCACCGCGTTTATAAAGCCATAGCAATTGGGTCCGAGAATCGGCATCGCGCCGGCGGCCTCTACCAAACGTGCCTGTAAATCTGCGCCTGCTTCATCCTCTGCCAAAGCCTCGGAAAAACCGGACGCAAAACAGACAGCACCACCTGCACCCATACCCGCCAGTTGGGCAACCAGATCAATGGTCAGAAATCTGTTCACACCCAGAAACACTGCGTCCGGACATCCAGGCAAGTCATCCAAAGACGGCACGGCGCGGATACCATGCACCTCCATGCCCTTGGGGTGCACAACCCAGATGTCACCAGAAAACCCCATCTGTTGGCATTGCAAAACAATCTGGGCGCACCAAGCACCACCACCAACAACAGCAATAGACTTGGGGCGCAGCAACCGCGAAACATCAGACATGGATCGTTCTTCTTTTCGCTGTAAATATCCCGGGGGGAGGCGCGTAAGCGACGGGGGGCTGGCCCCCTGCCTTAGTCAACGCACATATGCAATAAAACACCTTACGCGCCCAAAGGCCGCAACAAATCACGACTGATGATGTGACGCTGTATCTCGGAAGTTCCGTCCCAGATCCGCTCAACACGGGCATCACGCCAAAAGCGCTCCAACGGGTAGTCATCCATCAAACCCATACCGCCATGTAACTGGATGGCAGCGTCCGTGACACGGGCCAACATCTCTGAAGCGTAGAGTTTAGCCGACGCAATTTCGCGGTTCGCAGGCAACCCTTTGTCCAGACGATCCGCCGCAGCCAACGTCAGCAGATCGGCGGCGTCAATTTCAGTGATCATGTCTGCCAGTTGGAAACTTACACCCTGAAACTTCCCGATGGGTTGGCCGAACTGCTCACGTTGCGCCGCATAATCCAAAGCATAATCAAACGCACGGCGCGCCCGTCCAACCGACATTGTAGCCACGGTGATGCGGGTGGCATAAAGCCATGTGTTCATCACCTCAAAGCCACTGTCCACTTCACCCAGAACCTGCGCGTCTGGCAAACGGCAATCGTCAAATTCCAAAATCATGTTTTTGTAGCCGCGATGGCTGACAGACTTGTAACCGTCACGAATGACAAAGCCTGGCGTGCCGCGATCCACCAAAAATGCGGTGATGCGCTTTTTGGGGCCTTTGGGGGTTTGATCCTCGCCGGTGGCAATAAACACGATAATGAAATCCGCATGCTCCGCGCCTGAAATGAAATGCTTGGTGCCGTTCACAACCCAGTCGCCACCATCGCGCACCGCTGTGCATTTCATGCCGCGCACATCGGACCCCGCCCCGGGTTCAGTCATCGCCAACGCGTCCATGCGTTCACCACGCACAGCAGGCATCAAATAGCGTTCCACCTGATCCCCTTCACAGGCCATCAAGATGTTTTGCGGACGGCCAAAGAAATGGTTCAACGCCATGGACCCGCGCCCCAATTCCCGCTCCACCAGCGCAAATTCAACATGGTTCAACCCAGCACACCCGACGCTTTCGGGAAAGTTGCAGGCATAAAACCCCAGATCAATGGTCTTTTGCTTGATGTCTTGCGCAATCTCGGCGGGCACTTCGCCCGTGCGCTCCACCAACTCTTCATGGGGGTAAATCTCTTTCTCCACAAAGGACCGAACTGTGTCTGCGATCATCAATTGTTCGTCGGTTTGGCCGTAAATCATCTGTCTCTCCGTTACCGACTGTCTGCCGGGGTGTAATCAAACATTTCTTTCGCCAAAATGGCCTCTGCCCCGCCTTGGGCCGCGACACGTTTGGCTTGATCTGCAAAGGCCTGAGCGCTTGCTGCGTCAGGGTCCATAAGCGCGTATAATCTGCGCAAACCTTCCGCCAAAACATTGGCGCGTGTCTGGGCCAGATCGTCTAATTCCTGCGGGTCATCCACCATGTCAAACAGCTGCGGCGCAAACCCATTGGCGTAATGCACAAGCTTCCATCGATCCCAGCGCACCATCGTCATGCCTGTGATCGCGCCGCCATCGTGATATTCTGACAAGACTGCGCGATCTGGATCAGGCCCACGCAAATCGACACCAGAGAACCCTTCGCATGAGGCCCCCATCACAGCGCAAATCGTGGGCGCGATGTCGATCAAGCTGACGGGGCTGTCGACGACGCCCTGTTCAAAACCCGGCCCCGCCACAAACAACGGCACACGCGCGGCACTGTCATACATCACCGACTTCGTCCAATAGCCTTTCTCGCCCAGCATCTCGCCATGATCCGAGGTGAATATGATCAATGTATCCTCTGCCTGACCGCTGGCCTCCAAAGCGTCCAAGACTTGGCCCACTTGCCGATCCAAAAACGTACACAAACCATGATACGACGCCGCCGCTACGCCACGGGTTTCGGGGGTGAAATGCACATCATGTGAGAAGAAATCGACCAGACCCTGCAACACAGGATGATCCGGCACCGTCTGCGGTCCGGCTTCATAATCCGCCGGATCGTAAAGCGCGAAATCCGCAGGCGGCGCAATCAAAGGAAAATGCGGGGCCAACCACGACACAAAACTACACCAAGGGGCGGCTTTGCGGATTGGGTCATTTAGCCATGCAACCGCTTCCGCCGTAACGCGCCTATCAAAATCGATGTAGTTGCTGTTGCCCGGCCCGATGTCGCGCGCCAGCGTGTGGGCCGTTGGATAGGGCGCCGTTGGATTACGCAACAAAGCCTGCACCCAGCCTTCGCCATTCAAAATATGCACCGGCTCAATCTGCTCGACAAATCCGGTGTCATCCGCACCAGAACGATAATGCAGCTTACCAATCGACACAGGGGCCACCCCCGCGTCCTGCAAGGCATGCCCCCACGACCGCCCGGTTCCGTCATACGCCTCTGCCGAGGACCAACACCCGATCTCGTGCACCTCTTTGCCTGTCGCGATCGCGGCGCGTGTCGGCACACAAATTGGCGACGGCGTGTAGGCATTGGTAAAATTGGTGCCCCGATCGCGCAAACGCACCAAGTTCGGCATCTGCGCACGTTCCAGCGCCCACCAAGACAGCTCGTCCGCCATCATGAACAAAACGTTGGTCACGAATACATCTTCTTTTTGCGTGCCCGCGTTTCGGTTGTGCCGTCTTCGCTGCCATCATGGAATGTCCCAAACCAGCGGTCCCATGGCATTTCCTGATTGCCGTAATTGCATTCGAAATAACGGTGATGCAGCGTGTGATAAAATGTGCCCAAGGCCAGTGACCGTTTGTCTTTGATTAGCAAATCCTCATAGCCTGTGTGCGTCATCGCGGCGCCTGGCCCCTGATACAAAACATGAAAGATCAGGTGGACCGGATGCGACGCCACAACCCAATGCACGCACAGCGACGATAGGTAAATCAAGTGTTCCACCGGGTGCATCGAAAACCCCGACCACGGCCCGATATTGATGTTGCGATGATGCAGCGAATGGTAGCGTGTGTAGAAGAACGGCACATGCAGCAGGCGATGCACCCAATAGAAATGAAACGCCGACCAAACCGGCAGCAACACAATCCACAGCACAAACCAAACGGGGTTCGACGCCAGCGTGATCGTGGGCGCATAACCGTTCGCCATCAGCCACATGGTGCCCACCTGAAAGGTTGTCAGTTGCGCGACACCGCTGGTCAACGTCCAGAACATGTTGTCTTTGACCTGATCGGAAAACAGAAACGCGCGGTTGCCTTTGGCTTGATCGCGCCCGTCAAACTTCAGCGTTTTGCCTTGGCCCTTGCGCATGTAGAAATACCAATGCAGCCCCCCGGCAATCGCCGTCACAAAGCCAAGGTTCACCAGATAGGTTTGGATCACCCAACCCATGGCAAAGCTTTGCGCGGCTTCAAGCGTAGGATAGAAAAACGCGTAAGCCACCACCGCAAGGATCAGCAAAATCATCCGCTCGCTCAGGGCCAACCAATTGCGGCGGAACCAGCCAGCGATATAGCGCGGGTTGGTGCCTTTGGCGAAGATCGAAGGGTCCTTTAGCGGCAGATCAGGGTGATAATTCCAGACGCCATAGTCTTTGTCATCAGCTGGCATAGTTGGCCCCCTCGTCGTCCAAAATCGCCTTCAGTTCCGCCAGATGCCGCGCGTCCTGTTCGGGATAGGTTTCCAATTCCTGCGCGGTCTTTTCAGCCACCTCATCGGACAATACCCGCAATGGCTGCCCCGTCTGCAACGCCATGATGTAGGTCATGCAGGCGCGTTCGAAATAGTAGAGCCTATTAAAGGTATCTGCGACCGTATCGCCCACAATCATGATGCCATGGTTGCCCATAATCATGACCTTCTTCTTGGGGTCATCAAACAGTTTCGCGCAGCGTATCCCTTCTTCCTCAAAGGCCAAACCACCGTAGCTTTCGTCGATCACATAGCGGTTGAAAAACGTGCAAGCGTTCTGATCCACCGGCGGCAAACGGCTGTCGGCCAAAGCGGCCAACGCCGTGGCATAAGGCGAATGCACATGCATAGCGCAACGGGCATGCGCGCAGTGACGGTGCATGCCACCGTGTAACCCCCAAGCGGTCGGATCAGGCGCATCTGGCCCTTCCATGGACGCTGGATCATTCGCGTCGACCTCGATCAGATCACTGGCTTTGATGCGGGAAAAATGCATCTGGTTGGGGTTCATCAAGAACCGTGTGCCATCGTCGTTGATCGCAAAGGAAAAGTGGTTCGCCACCGCTTCGTGCATATTCAGGCGTGCCGTCCACCGAAAGGCTGCTGCCAAATCCACACGCTCTTGCCAATGATCCATATTCGCCCGTGTCATACCGCGCCTTTCCCGTTGTTTTGATGCACAATGCACAGCACATAAAACCCAGACCAACGAAAAAACTTCTCATGATCCATAAGTTAAGCTAATGCTCATCTTATGAGCTTACCTCCACTGAACCAACTTCGTGCCTTTGAAGCCGCCGCACGGCACCTGTCTTTCACCGCCGCTGCAGCTGAATTGAACATGACCCAAAGTGCCGTAAGCCAGCAGATCAAGTCGCTTGAAACGCACCTTGGGCAACCCTTGTTTTACCGGCGCCCCCGCGCTTTGGAGCTGACGGTGATGGGTTTGAACTATGTGCCCGTGGTGCGCGAAGCGTTTCAAACCCTTAGTCGCGGCACACGGATGTTGATGGATGGTGGCACCCAAAAGGCGTTGCATATCGAATCCAACGTGACCTTCACCACCCAATGGCTCGCCCCCCGCCTGCCCCGCCTGTACGCAAAGCACCCCGAAATGCACCTGCACATAACAACGTCCATATGGGACCAGATGGAACGCGTCGAAGAAGCGGATGTAGAATTTCGATTTCTCATGTCCCAAGACGCCGACCCACAGGCCGAAAGGGTCACATGGGATCACTTTTATCCGGTGTGCGCACCACAATACGCTGTGACTTTGGACACCATATCCCGGCACCGGATGTTCTATACCACAGCCATGCTGACAACATGGGACAGTTGGGCCGAAGGGTTGGACGTGGGCACGCCAAAAATCACCCATTGCCAAGTGTTAGAGACTGCTTTGGCTGCAGCACAAGCCGGCGCAGGCCTGACCATGGCCCACGACAGCGCGGTGGCAAACCTTTTGGATCAGGGGCGGCTGATCAAACCCTTTGAACACTCTGTTGTGATGCAAGAAGCCTATTACCTAAAGCTGCACCCCAAAGCGGATGGCAACACCCAGGCAGATGCATTTATTGGCTGGATTAGAGATGAAATTGATATCTACAAAGGTCTCGAAGGCACCCAAGCATAACCGTTTTCACACAAGATATATGCCTCGCGCAGGCCGTGCGGCTTGTCTGTGGGTTCTTGCAAAATCGTGACATCCGCCATGCCATGCGCCCGCAGGTATGCATCGTCAGGGTCAACATCATACAATCTGATCTCTACGCCTGCCCCACGCGGTGGGTTTTCCGGTAGAAGATCCAGCAAGGGGTTGCTGTGATAGGTGGCGTCACTGTGCAACTGCAACACTTGGTCGCCGATTTTTGCAATGGCGAAATCTTTGCTGACTTGAAACATCTCGGCCTGAAATGCCCCAGCCAGAAAAGAGGCCTCGCGCCCCACGCTGCGAACCAGAATGTTCACACCAATGCCGCGCAGTGATTTGCCGAAGTCCTCGGCGCTGACGTTTTCGTAATCCATGCGAAATTGTTACGTCGAACGTTGCGTATGGCAAGCATTATAACAAAGACAACAAAGCCCGCTCTGCTTGGCGCAACCCTTGCGGCCCGTCTGGAATGTCAGGCGGGGGCGAATCGTGCAGGGCAATGACCTTTGGGGCACATAACTGTTGCGTGCGATGGTTGGCGTGTTGTGCAGGCAATCGGTTGCGGCCTGTGTCAAAATCCACATGGCGCCCGCGTAATGTGGTTGCCCCGAACGTCTTGTTCTCGGCGGCATAGTCCGGCGTTCCCACACGCAGCGACGCGCGATCCATCAGGCGCAAAACAACGGCTACTGTGAAGTCTTCGCTTAGATCGTCACGCGCGATGCCGCTGGCAATTTCACGTCTGATCGCAGGCAAAGCCGCACCAAACCGCGCCAAGTCATCGAACTTGGTCTGCGATCTGAACGCGCTGAAGTCCGTATGATAACGATATTGCTTGCGGGTTCGGGCGTCGTAACCCGTGGCCTGCAAATGCCCGTTGGGACGGGGGCTGATCCAGACCTTTTCATAGGCAGGTGGCACGGCCAAAGCATCTATGCGCTTTCGCTCTGTCGCTTGTTCGATGCGCGTGTGGTCAGGTGTGCGGTAGCTCCAGCTGCTGCCCGCTTTGCGTCGGGTGATGCCGGGGTGTGTGTCTGGGGACCACGTCAAGGTGTCTGGCAAATCTGTCTGCATAAATGACAAACGCCATACCCCGCCCTTTGGTTCCCTTAATCCGTAGTCACCGGATCACTATCAGCATCACGCGTAATTTGCGGCGTACGGGTTGGTATTCCGCATTCAGCGAAGTGATGTATGACACTATCCACGGGCTGCAAAAGGCCAATGGATGTACCAGTTTCAAGAAACGCACACGCCCCCACTTGCGCTTGCCCGTATTCTCAGAATACTCGGTACATGGAACACAAGACTTTCCCAAGCTGGCCCGACACCGCCCCCTATCTTATCGAAGTTGCTGCTGGCCGTGCGCCCGCACAGACCGTCATTCGCGGCGGGATCTGGGTAAATGTGCACACCCGTGAGGCTTTGCCCGACCATGATATCGCCATCACACATGGGCGGATCGCCTGTGTGGTGCCGGACGCCTCCCATTGCATTGGTCCTGACACGGAAATCATCGAGGCCAATGGACGCTACATGATCCCGGGCCTATGCGATGGGCATATGCACATCGAATCGGGCATGTTGACGCCTGCAGAATTTGCCCGCGCCGTGATCCCCCATGGCACCACGTCCATGTTCACAGACCCGCATGAGATCGCGAATGTTCTGGGCCTTGAAGGCGTGCGTTTGATGCACGACGAGGCACTGATCCAACCCATCAATGTATTTACGCAAATGCCGTCCTGTGCGCCGTCCGCGCCGGGGATGGAAACCACAGGATACGAAATCAGCGCCGAAGATGTCGCCGAAGCCATGACATGGCCCGGCATTATCGGTCTGGGCGAGATGATGAATTTCCCCGGCGTCAGCAACGCCGATCCCAAAATGCTGGCAGAAATCGCAGCAACACAAAACGCGGGCAAAACCGTAGGGGGCCACTACGCATCCCCTGACCTTGGCCCCGCCTTTGCGGCTTATGTCGCAGGCGGTCCGGCCGACGATCACGAAGGGACGTGCGAGGCCGACGCGATCGCACGGATGCGCCAAGGGATGCGATCGATGATCAGGTTGGGCAGTGCTTGGTATGATGTGGAAACGCAGATCACAGCCATCACCGAAAAGGGGCTGGATTCACGCAACATGATCCTGTGCACGGACGATTGCCATTCAGGCACTTTGGTCAATGACGGGCATATGAACCGCGCGGTGCGTCATGCGATTGAGTGTGGTTGTGACCCGCTGGTGGCTTTGCAAATGGCGACGATAAACACGGCGACCCACTTTGGTCTGGAACGCGAAATCGGATCGTTGACGCCGGGGCGGCGGGCAGATGTGATCCTGACCTCTGATTTGAAAACACTGCCCATCGAACATGTGATTGCACGAGGGAAAACAGTCTCTATTCAAGGCAAAATCCAAGTGGACTGCCCGCATCTGGACTGGCCGGAAAACGCACGCAACACCGTGCATATGGGCAAAACGCTTAGCGGCACGGACTTTGAAATCGCAGCGCCCAGCGGAGCGAATTCCGTCACCGCAAACGTGATCGGCGTGGTCGAAAACCAAGCGCCCACCAAAGCGCTGAAAGCGGACTTGCCTGTGCGCGACGGGCTTGTGCAAAGCGAAGGCGACGTGTGCCAGATCGCGCTTGTGGAACGGCACCGCGCGACGGGGGGCGTGGTGAACGCCTTTGTGTCGGGCTTTGGCTACAAGGGGCCAATGGCGATGGCCTCGACCGTGGCGCATGACAGCCATCACATGATTGTGGTGGGCACCGACCGCGAAAACATGGCGCTGGCGGCAAATCGGCTCGCAGAAGTCGGCGGCGGCATCACGTTATTTAAGGACGGCACTGAACAGGCTTTGGTCGAATTGCCCATTGCTGGCCTTATGTCCGACAGACCAGCCACAGAGGTCGCCGCAAAGGCAGACAAGCTGATCGCGGCGATGGTCGATTGCGGCTGCACGCTGAACAACGCTTACATGCAACATTCCCTTTTGGCCCTCGTGGTCATACCGGAACTGCGCATATCCGACTTGGGATTGGTCGATGTGCGTTCCTTTGAATTTATCCCGATATTCGACGACGTATGAAAGAGAAAAGAATGACAATAATAAAAACACCAAACACACCAAAACCAGAACGCTTCACCGATGCCGCAGCGGCAGTTGATCGGTTGGAGGCGCTGTACACACAGGCCACAGAATTCCTATGCAAAACATTCGCGGCTGCCCTGACCGAAGGCGCCCCTGAGGGCCGCATGCGTGCCTTTTACCCAGAGGTGCGGATCACCACGACAAGCTACGCCAAAATCGACACGCGGCTTTCCTTTGGGCATGTGTCGTCTCCGGGCACCTATGCTGCCACGATCACGCGCCCGGACCTGTTTCGCCACTATCTTATCCAGCAAATCGGCTTGCTGTTGGAACATCATGGCTGTGGCGTCAGTGTCGGGGCGTCCGACACGCCAATTCCTGTGCATTTTGCTGTTGCGAATGATGCCTCTATTACTGTGCCCCAAGAAGGGGCCGCCGATTTTACATTGCGCGATGTGTTTGACGTGCCAGACCTGAGCACCACAAATGATGACATTGTGAATGGCACCTACGTGTCGCCGGATGACACGCAACCCTTGGCGCCTTTCACCGCGCAGCGCGTCGACTATTCCTTGGCGCGGCTGTCACATTATACGGCCACCGACGCCCGGCATTTCCAGAGTCACGTGTTGTTCACAAACTACCAGTTCTACGTATCAGAATTTGAAAACTACGCCCGTAAGATGCTGGACGACCCAAACAGCGGCTACACAAGTTTTGTGTCCACCAACAACGCGACAATCACCAAAGGCGATCAGGCGTTGGAGGCTTCTGAGAAAATGCCGCAAATGCCGACTTATCACCTGACGCGGGTGGATGGGTCCGGGATCACGCTGGTCAACATCGGGGTGGGGCCGTCCAATGCGAAAACTGCAACAGACCACATTGCTGTTCTGCGTCCGCATGCGTGGTTGATGGTGGGGCATTGTGCTGGGCTGCGGAACTCTCAGGCCTTGGGTGACTTTGTGCTAGCCCATGCCTATCTGCGTGAAGATCATGTGCTGGACGACGACCTGCCTGTGTGGGTGCCAATCCCCGCGTTGGCTGAAATACAGATCGCGCTGGAACAGGCCGTGGCACAAGTCACAAAGTTAGAGGGCTATGAACTAAAGCGGGTGATGCGCACCGGCACAGTGGCAACAATCGACAACCGCAACTGGGAATTGCGCGACCAATCCGGACCCGTGCAACGCCTAAGCCAAAGCCGAGCGGTGGCACTGGACATGGAAAGCGCCACAATTGCGGCCAATGGTTACCGGTTTCGGGTGCCTTACGGCACGCTGTTGTGTGTTTCAGACAAACCACTGCACGGGGAATTGAAGCTGCCCGGGATGGCGTCAGACTTTTACAAAACGCAGGTAGCCAGCCATCTGATGATCGGGATACGGGCGATGGAGCATCTGCGCGAAATGCCGCTGGAACGCATCCAAAGCCGGAAATTGCGGTCATTTGAAGAAACGGCCTTCCTCTGACACCTAAAAAAACGCAAAAAACGTATATATTGAGGGTTTTTTTGAACACAATTCGTTGTGTTCAGACACAACATTCCGTTACATTCTGCGGCAGAGGCCCAAAATCGGGCGGACGAAGGAGACCATAACAATGGCAAAACCAATGACAAAAACCCAACTCGTCGCCGCATTGGCCGAGGACATGGGGACAGACAAAAAAGCAGCGGGCGCAGCACTGGACGCAATGTGCGGCCTGATCACACGCGAAGTGTCCGGCGGCGGTGCAGTGACTTTGCCAGGCGTTGGCAAAATCTATTGCCGCGAGCGTCCAGAGCGTATGGTTCGCAACCCTGCGACAGGTGAACAGTTCAAAAAAGAAGCAGACAAAGTGGTCAAAATGACCATTGCGAAAGCTTTGAAAGACAGCGTCAACGGCTAAGCCTGACAGCGTCTTTAGTATCGAAAAGGGTCGTCTTCGGGCGGCCCTTTTTTTTCGGCGGATGCACTGAAGTGCACCTTACCCCGGATCGCATCCGTTTGATAAAAACAGTCCTTACGATCCTTTAATCTACCACGTTTCGCCAAATTCAACTGCGGCTTGCGCAGGCCTGCATTTTGGGAAAAGATCGCGCAAAATACAAAGGACTGCAGGCATGGACATTCGCGCGATCGGCATGGGGCTTTTGTTTGCCCTGATTTGGTCTTCTGCCTTCTCGTCCGCACGCATAATTGTGGCCGACGCCTCACCTTTGGCATCCCTGTCCTTGCGCTTTTTCATATCCGGATTGATCGGCGTCGCCATCGCACGCGCCCTTGGGCAAACGTGGCATCTGACCCGGGATCAATGGCGCGCCACGTTTATTTTCGGGCTGTGCCAGAACGCCATCTACCTTGGGCTTAACTTTGTGGCCATGCAAACCATCGAAGCCTCTTTGGCGTCGATCATCGCATCGACCATGCCATTGATGGTCGCGCTGGCCGGATGGGTATTGTTTCGCGAAACCCTGCCACTTTTGGGTATCGCGGGTTTGGTCTTGGGCGTGGTCGGCGTGGTCTTGATTATGGGCGCCAGACTGTCGGGCGGCGTTGACGTCTTCGGGCTATCGTTATGTGTCATTGCAGCCGCAGCTTTGACAGTGGCCACCTTGTCGATGCGTGGCGCGTCATCCGGTGGAAATTTGATGATGGTGGTCGGGCTTCAGATGTTTGTGGGTGCAGGGGTTCTGGCGGGCGCGTCTGCCGTCACCGAAAACATCACCGTGAACGTAACCCCGGAACTTGTGGCAGCTTTCATTTACACCACGCTGGCCCCCGGCCTGTTGGCCACCTGGATCTGGTTTGCGCTGGTGGCCCGGATCGGGGCAGTGCGGGCGGCAACCTTTCACTTTCTCAATCCCTTTTTCGGGGTCGCCATCGCGGCCCTTCTGCTTGGTGAACAACTGACAGCACGCGACATGATCGGAGTTGCAATCATTGCGCTTGGGATTTTGGCTGTTCAGGTATCGCGACAGCAGAAAACCTGATTTTGCGCCTTATCAGGGCCCTATTTTCGCGTTAACGTCTTGCGGAATTTAACACGTTTTGGAGTGCGTTTATGAACCGCCGTGCCTTTTGCTTGCTGTCTGTTTCGGCACTTGCTTTGCCCCATACAGCAATGGCGTATTCTTCCGTCACATTCCGCGCCGATGAATGGTCTGAATTGCGCAAATCGGATCAAACGCTTGTTTTAAATTTTCGGGCCAAATGGTCACTGACCTGTCAGATCAAACTTGAAATGATTGCCAAGCTGATTGCCGAAAATCCGGGCTACGGCCAACTGACTTTTGTGGACATTGATTGGGACACTTTCGGACAATCACAAATGACGCAGCGGATGAAGGTGACCCGCCGGTCCACTTTGGTTGTGATGAAAGGCGGACAGGAAGTCGCACGCATCGTCAACGAACCCTATGAGCGCAAAATGCGCGCATTCTTGGATCAGGCTCTTGCAGCCTGACGCGAAGCCGGGTGACCATCCACGCAAATATGCGTTTTTGTTGCTTCCTGGTTTCTCGCCTCTTGGATTTTCCTGTGCCATCGAAGCGCTTAGCCTGTCCAACCACCATCCGTCACGCACCCCCTTTTACAAATGGCGTTTGATCAGCGAAACGGGGGCGCCAGTACCGGCCTACAATGGCGTCACATTTCAAGTGGACTGCGCCCTGCCCGATCTGGACCGCCATGAAACCATCGTTGTGTGTGCCGGCGAAAACGTTGGCGAAGGCAGCACCAAACGCGTGTTAAGCTGGTTGCGCCGCGAGTCCCGCAAAGGGATGGATATCGGGGCTTTATCCTCGGGCACATATACGTTGGCCTTGGCGGGATTGCTTGCCGGCAAGCGCGTGACCACCCATTGGGAATATCACGGTGCCCTGACTGAAATGCTACCGGATGTGGTCATCGAAGACAGTCTTTTTTCTATAGATGGCCGTATTTTCACCAGTGCAGGCGGGGCCGCGTCCATGGACATGATGCTGGCACGCATCCACGCAGACCACGGCACTGACCTGGCGACATGGGTCGCAGACCAGATGATTTACACGACCCCCCGCCAGCCCACCGCGGCCCAGCGCATGTCGGCCCAGAACCGTCCCGAAGCCCGCAACAGCAAGCTCGCGCTGGCGATACAAATCATGGAAAACAACATCGAAGACCCCTTAAGCCCGGACGAAATCGCCAATGTCATTCAACTTAGCACACGGCAGCTTGAACGCCTGTTTGCGAAGTACATCAACACCTCCCCCAAGCGGTATTACTTGCGTCTACGCCTAAAACGAAGCCGCGAGTTGCTTCGCCAAACCGCTATGTCTGTCACAGACGTTTGCGTGACCTGTGGCTTTCAGTCCCTGTCCCATTTTTCCAAAAGCTACCGCACCGCCTACGGCATAAGCCCCGGTCAGGAAAAGCGTGGCCATGTGTTGGCTTGGGACCCGCATTGATCCTTAACCATGTGGACGCTATGCAGTGACCTAAGCCAAATTCAGAACGGATTTATTTAATGAATATCATGTTTGTGCACCAAAATATGCCCGGCCAATACCGCGAATTCGTGCAATGGCTGGTTGGGCGCGGTGTCCATAACATTGTCTTTTTGACCCAGCGCAAAAACGCCCCCAAAATCGACGGGGTGCGTACCATTGTTTACAAACCACACAACGTCGCCAAAGACGACGCCTACGGGCTGTCACGGACGTGGGAAAACGCCACAGGGTCCGGTTTCGGGGCGGCCCAAGCAGCCAGCAAATTGAAAGATACCGGATTTACCCCCGACATCATTATTGGCCATGTGGGCTGGGGCGAACTGACCTTTATGAAAGAGGTGTATCCAAACACACCCATCATCGGCTTCTTCGAATACTATTACAGCGCCCACGGCGGACCGGTAGGCTTTGATCCGGAAAGCCCAGTGTCCGCACATTCCCCCTATATTCTGGCCGCCAACAACGCTGTGCCTTTGGTAAACATTGAAGTTGTCGATTTGGGGCATTGCCCGACCTATTGGCAACGCGACCGCTTTCCCGAAAGCTTCCACGACAAATGCTATGTTTGTCATGACGGCATCCGCACCGACACGCTGTTGCCCGACCCAGACGTCGAACTGACGTTGGGCCGCGTGGACCGTGCGCTGACCCGTGCCGACGACGACATTGTCACCTACATGGCGCGCAATCTGGAAACCACGCGCGGCTTTCACCAGTTCATGCGCGCCCTGCCCGGCATTCAGGCCGGCCATCCCAATGCCCGCGTTCTGGTGATTGGCGGCAACGACACGTCCTATGGCGGCAAGTCCAAACATCCCGGTGGATTGCGCGGCCAGATGGAGGCCGAGGTGGGCGACCGCGTCGATTGGTCCCGCGTGCATTTTCTGGGCCAAGTCCCTTTCGAGGATTACCAGAAGATCATCCAGATCAGCAAATGCCACCTGTATCTGTCGATGCCCTTCGTGCTGTCATGGTCCTGCCTTGAAAGCATGTCGATGGGGGCCACGATTGTCGCGTCCGATGTGGCGCCTGTCCGCGAGGCGATCACCCACGGTGAAACCGGTTTGATCGTGGATTTCTTTGATCCGGATGCGATTGCTGCCCAAGTTGTTGACGTTCTGCAAAATCCCGAAACCTACGCCCATATTGGGCCAGCCGCACGGGACCATGTGGTGAAAACCTACGACTTCCATACCGTATGCCTGCCCGAACACATTCGGCAAATCAACGATCTGGTGCCTGAAGCAAAGCGCATGGCGCTGCCATAAAGCTTGTTTCAAAACACAACCTCTGCGTTAATCACTGCATTGATAGATTTAACAGGAGGCAATTATGGCCGATGGAAACCCGCAAGGGATTGATGTTTCACATTTTCAAGGCGACGTGGATTGGAACAAGGTTGCAGCAGGCGGGCAAAGCTTTGTCAGCATCAAAGCGACCCAAGGGCAAAGCGGCTATTCTGCCGCCAGCTATTACTCAGACAATATTGAAGGGGCGCGCGAGGCTGGCCTGATCTCGGGCGGGTATCACTTCTTTACCGGTGGCGATGATGGAAAAGCCCAAGCCGACTATTTTCTAAGCGTGGCAAAACCAAAACCCGGTGATCTGTTGCCAATGCTGGATCTGGAAGACACCAACGGCGCCAGTGCCAGCGTGATCGTCGAGGAAGCTTTGGCATGGCTAAGTGCTGTGGAAAAAGCCGTGGGCAAAAAGCCATTCCTATACACCACAGCCAGCTTCTTTGCAGGGATCGGCAACCCGTCGGGTTTCGAAGATTACCCGCTTTGGGTGGCCAATTACGGCGTGTCAAAGCCACACATGCCGCAGGGCTGGAAGATTTACACGATCTGGCAGCATTCCCAGTCAGGGTCATGTAACGGCGTGTCCGGCAACGTGGATATGGACAGCTTCAACGGGCCGCGCAGCACCCTTGAGGTCTTTCGCGTCTAGGGTCAGTACCGCTTAATTCGTGGCCGCACTGACCACACCAAAGGACGCACCGATCAATTGCAGGATCGTCCGCGCATTGGTCACGGGGCTTTCCGTGGCCAACACCAGATCCTTGTGATGGATCGGGAAATTGCGTGCCGAGAACAAGCCATCCGACGATGTCAGATCAAGCGTAAACACAACCCGCGTCTGGCGCGGGCCGCGCACACCCGGACGCACAGCAGCGTCGGAATATTCACGCAAGATCAGAATGCCTTTGGGATCAGCGCGGGTGTCGTTCACACCGCCAATAATAGACACCGCGTCCAAGGCAGACACTTGCGCCTGATCGAAGCGAAACTGTGCCTCTGAACCAGCAGCCCCGAGGGACAAGAAATAACGGTCGTCTTCTTCAACAATAACTTTGTCACCACCACGCAAGCGCGTGTCCAACGACGGGTTTTCGTACAAATGATCAATGGACGTGCCGTAAACCGTATGACCACGCTGCAAACGCACCTGCGGGTTGCGCATATCTTTGGGGACACCGCCGCCAGCAGCGATCAAGCTTAGGACCGAAAAGTCATTGTTGGGCATCGGATAATTGCCCGGTGTGCTGACGCCGCCCACCAGATCAACCGAATTGCCACGGCCGGCCGCCAGCGACAACTGAACCTGCGCAGAGGGCGAAATAGATTCAAGCGACCGCTGGATAACGGACCGTGCTGCATCGGGGCTGCGTCCTGCGATGTTCACCTTGCCGACATAAGGCACAAAGATAGACCCCGCGGGGCTGACGACTGAATCGCCCAAGTCCGCAGCAGGCTCTGACGGGCCTGTCAAAAGCGAATTGGCATCGCTGTCCCAGACCCGCAGATTGACCACATCGCCTGCGCGAATAATATTGGTCGCAGCACCATGGCTGTGCTTGATCCAGTTGTAGGATTTGGTGTTGGTGGCGGGCCACGTGGCGACACTGGGCAAGAATGCCTTGGTCACGGGGTAAATCGCAAAGCCTGCATTCTCGTCATCGGCTTCGCGCAAAATCTCGTTATCGACGGCAGCGCCACGCGGCAAAGTCGAACATCCTGCAAGACCCAAAGCCAAGCAAAACCCCAAGGTTCGCTTAATATTCAACAGCATAGCAACTCTGCCCTTTATCGATTTGCGCCTACGCACCAATGACTTTTTCGGTTGTTTCCCGCCCAATGGCACCCGAGAGTATTGGAAATTTGTTGTGCGCAGGATACTGCCTGAAAGCATGTCGTCAATAGATGCCTCACACGCGCACGCATTATCCAAAATCGTTGTCATCGGGGCAACGGGTCGGTTGGGGAAATGCATCCGTCCGCATTGGAAAGATTTGCCCGTTTTGTGGCAATCCAGACGTGTAGAACACGGCTTTGAGACCGTTGACATATTGAACGATCCTAAAGGCATGCGGCAGCTGATCAATGGTGCGGATGCCGTGCTGTGTCTGGCCGGTGAAACCTACAAACCAAATGCGAATATGGCGCTGAACGTCGATCTGGCACGTGCTGTTCTGGACGCGGCACGAGACACTGCCGCAGGACGCGTTTTTCTTGCCTCGTCCGCGGCGGTTTATGGCGCGACCACAGGTATATTGACCGAAGACGGGCCCGCCATACCCCAAAGCGATTATGGCCGCGCCAAACTGGACATGGAACACATGGCACAAGCGCATGCGCACCCCTATACCGCATTGCGTATTGGCAATATCGCGGGTGCCGATGCCATTCTGGCAGGGTGGACACCGGGAATGGCATTGGACCAGCTTGAAGACGGCCGCGCACCGCGACGCAGCTACATGGGGTTGGAAACTTTGGCGCGTGTTTTGATGGGTTTGATGCGGCAAAGCGATTTGCCCAACCGCCTGAATGTCGCGACCCCGGGTCCCGTTGGCATGGACAGTTTGCTGGATGCTGCGGGCTTGGCCTATGTCTACCGCACACCCGCAACAGGGGTGATTGGCTGTGTGAACCTATGCACCAAAAGACTGCAAAACCACGTCAAACTGATGCCGGAAGACAGCGCACCCGAAACAATGGTGGCCCAATGGCGGCGCAGTCAGGACATCCAATGACGTGGCGCAAACGCATATTCGATCTGTTTTTCGCCAGCCTTTTGGTTGTGATCCTTGGGCCTGTGATTGCCGTGTTGTGTATCTACATCCTGATCAAACAGGGACGGCCTTTGTTTTATGTGGCAGAGCGGATGAAAACACCGGATCAATCATTCGGGCTGTGGAAGTTCCGCACCATGACGGTGGTCGACACCGACGCGGGCGTGTCAGGCGGAGACAAAACGGCACGCATAACCCCCATTGGCGCAAAACTGCGGTCGAAACGTCTGGATGAATTCCCACAGCTTTGGAATATCCTGAAAGGCGACCTTAGCTTTGTGGGGCCGCGCCCGCCCTTGCGCGAATATGTCGACCGTTTCCCCCGGATTTACAAAGACGTGTTGAAATCGCGGCCCGGCGTGACGGGGCTTGCCACCATCCGTTTTCACAAACACGAAGACGTGCTGCTGGCGCGGTGCGAAACGGCAGCGCAAACCGATGACATCTACACCCGAATCTGTGTGCCGCGCAAAGCACGGCTGGACCTGATTTATCAGCGCAATCAATCAACGTGTTACGATTTTGATCTGGTTTTTCAGACCATCGGGAACCTGTTTCGGCGGAAAAACAAGCGTTAAAACGCCTAATGCGTTGCTTTTAAGGGTTTTCCCCTCAAATCAGTGGCCCACTTCAGCAACTATAGGTAATGTCGGCAGGAACAGTTTTAGGTAATCTTGTGCATCTATTGAATTTCATCAAAGCGCTGAGCCGCGCACAAAAGCGCAACATTATGCTGGCGGTGGACCTGATCTTGGTGCCTGTCGCCATGGTTTTTGCGTTCAGCTTGCAGGTGTCGCCGATGATGGCACAACAAGTTGCGTTGCAAAACATGCCCGTGTTGGCGGCCCTGCTGGTTGTTTCGGTTTTGGTGTCAATCTGGCTTGGGGTCTGCGCCATTCAGCTGAGCGCCTATGATGCGACATCCATCGGCACCACTGCGATTTTTGCAAGCATTCTGGGGGCCGCTTCCTTTGGATTGTCCAGCCTGTTCGGGCCTGCTTTGCCCTTTGGCACACATGTTGTGTTTGCCCTTAGCTTTCTGGTGCTTTCGGTTGTGGTTCGGGCCTTGATGCTGAAAGTCGTGCAAGCGGCGTATCGCAGATCCAAGGACGCCATCCGCGTTTTGATTTACGGGGCGGGTGCCACTGGCACGCAACTGGTATCAGCGCTGCGCAATCACAAATCCATCATGCCCGTCGCATTTCTGGACGACAACGCGGCGATGCATGGCATGACCTTGTCCCACCTGCCCGTCCATTCGCCAGTCCGCCTGCACCATATCGTTGAAAAAATGCGGATCGACCGGGTGCTGCTGGCGATGCCGTCACTCAGTCAGCCACGTCAGATGCAAATTGCACATCGCCTGCAAGAACAAGGGCTTGAAGTGCAAGCCGTACCATCGTTCGCGCAATTGATTGGCGAAGATACCCTGATCGACCAGCTGACATCGCTTGAGCCGAACGCGTTTCTGAACCGTGACGAAATGTCGGAGACCTTCGACGATTCACGGTCAAACTACACAGACCGGAACGTGCTGGTAACAGGCGCCGGCGGGTCCATTGGATCAGAACTTTGCCGTCAAATTCTGGAATGTCGCCCCGCAAAACTGGTGCTGTTCGAATTGTCGGAACTGGCGCTGTTTCGCATCGACATGGAATTGGCGCAGATCGTTGAAAAGGCGCAGATCACCATCGTGCCAATACTTGGGTCCGTCACCGACGCCCGGCAAGTACGCAAGTTGTTGCAAGATCACGACATTCAGGTTGTGTTGCATGCCGCCGCCTACAAACATGTGCCGTTGGTCGAAGCCAACCCGCTGTCCGGGCTGGCCAACAACGTGCTTGGCACGCAAACAATCGCCCAAGAGGCCGTGGCCGCCGGCGTAGAACGCTTTATGTTGATTTCATCCGACAAAGCCGTGCGCCCCACCAATGTGATGGGGGCTTCTAAACGCCTTGCCGAACTTGTGGTTCAGGACCTGGCAACACGGGCCAATCCGCCCAGCGCAGGCAACGCGGGCACAGTTTTGTCTATGGTCCGTTTCGGGAACGTTCTTGGGTCTTCGGGATCTGTGGTGCCCCTGTTTCAGGACCAGCTGCGCCGTGGTGGACCGCTAACAGTCACACACCCGAATGTGGCGCGCTTTTTCATGACGGTACAAGAGGCCGTAACGCTGGTGTTGCGGGCCGGTGCCATGGCCGAGGGTGGCGAAGTCTTTGTGCTTGATATGGGCAAACCGGTTCCGATCGAACGCCTTGCGCGCCAAATCATTGAAAGCGGCGGGTACACTGTGCGCGACAAAGCCAATCCCGATGGCGATATTGAAATTGCGTTCACTGGACTAAGGCCCGGTGAAAAGATGATGGAAGAACTGACGCTGTCCGGCAATCTTCTAGGCACAGGTCACTGCAAAATTTTCTATTCAGACGAAGCACAATTGTCCGAAATCGAAGTGGCCACCGCCACGCGCGCACTCCGCCAAGCCATGGTCAACGGCGACGAAGACGCAGCCCGTGATGTGGCCCGACGCTGGGTCGAGGGCTACGGCAGCACCCCCGCAATTCCCCCTTTTTCGGGATACACGACGATCACCCCCGTTACTTAATAGTCACTTGATTGCCCCGGTCTGCCCCCTGTCGCAGGGATCAGGCGCACAAACAATTGATTGAACCCGCGTACCGTGATGTAAGCGTGGGCAAATAATGCTATTCGACAGAGGTCATTTATGCCGCTTCACCGCACGACATTTCAGGCTTTCACACTAAAGACAGCCAAACGGATCGCCGTGATGTGTGCTGCGATTGCCATGACGGGGCAGTTGGCCAGCGCCGATGAAAAATCGACGCGGCTTTTGCATAAAAACCAACCCTCGCAGAACTTCTACGGCTTGCCTGGCCTGATCGATATGCCTTCGGCCGAGGCATTGCCAGACGGGCAATTTGCCGTAACACTGTCCTATTTCGCAGGCATCAGCCGCAACACGATCACATTCCAAGCGACGCCGCGCCTGACCGCAAGCTTCCGCTACGCAGGCACTAAAGACTTCAACATCGGCGGTTTTGTCGATTACCGCGACCGCAGCTTTGATATCCGTTATCTGGCCGTGCGCGAAAAACGGTACATGCCAGCATTGGCTGTGGGCTTGCAGGACTTTGCAGGCACCGGCATCTATTCAGGCGAATACGTGGTCGCCACCAAGACATTCAACAATCCGCTCAGCCTGCCGGGCACCATCAAAGTGACCGCTGGGGTGGGGTGGGGCCGATTGGCAGATGGTGGTGTGTTTGATCCAGCGCGTCCGCGCTTTACCGGCGGCACCAGCGGCTCCAACGGCGGCAGCCCCAGCTATGACACGTGGTTTCGCGGCAAAGCATCGCCCTTTGCAGGCATCGAATGGCAGGTCAACGACCGCTTGGGGCTGAAGCTTGAATATTCATCCGACACCTATGACCGCGAAGTGCGCCAAGGCGTGTTGGAACGTAAATCCAACGTAAACTTCGGTGCGGAATACCAATATTCAGAACGCGTGCGTTTAGGTGCCTACTATCTTTACGGATCTGAGTTCGGGATCAACGCCCAAATCCAGCTGAACCCACGCCGCGCCCTGAACCCGTTGCGCGTATCGGCGCCACGTGCGGTTGTCGTGCGCCCCACACGCAAAGCCAACCCTGAAGCATGGCGCACAGACTGGGCGCAAAGTGCATCAGCGCCCACGCAATTGCGCGACCTGTTGATGCCTGAACTGCAAAATCAAGGGCTAAAGCTTTATGCGCTGTCTGTTACCGCATCCTCTGCGGAACTGCGGTTCATCAATCAACGCTATCAATCCGATTCCATCGCGGTTGGCCGTGCCGCACGCAGCTTGGCACGGATTTTGCCGCCTTCGGTTGAGACGTTCAAACTGGTGATTGTGCAGAACGATCTGCCTGTGTCTTTGGTCACCATTCGCCGGTCCGACCTTGAAGCATTGGAATTTCAACCCGATGCCGCCGATGCCCTGTTTGCCGTGACCGGATTCGGAGACGCAACGCCCCAATTGGTGGGCGAAGTACGCCCCGAAGACGCAACACCGAAATTCAGCTACTCGATCGGGCCATATGTCGATCCAAGCTATTTTGACCCCGACAAACCCGTGCGGGCTGACGCAGGTATTCGCGCCGCAGCCAGCTACAAGTTTGCGCCGGGCTGGAAATTGGCAGGCTCTATCAAACATCGCTTGATCGGCAACATCGGCGACAGCACACGCACTTCGAACTCAGTTTTGCCACGGGTGCGCACCAACGGGCTACTGTATTCTCAAGGCTCTACGACACGCCTAAGCCAGCTGTACCTGTCCAAACAGTGGAAACCGGGCAACAGCACCTATGCAAGGGTGACAGCAGGCTATCTAGAGCAGATGTTTGCGGGCGTTTCCGGTGAATTACTTTGGAAACCATCCGCAAGCCGCTTGGCGCTTGGGGTTGAAGCCAACTATGTGAAACAACGTGACTTTGACGGGGCTTTCGGGCTTTTGGATTATACTGTCGCGACAGGGCACGTGTCGGCCTACTATGAATTCGGCAACGGCTATCACGGTCAATTGGATGTGGGACGCTATCTTGCGGGTGACATCGGTGGCACTGTAACGCTTACACGCGAATTTCGAAACGGTTGGGCCGTGGGGGGGTTCTTTACGTTGACGGACGTTTCATCAGCCGATTTCGGGGAAGGGTCATTCGACAAGGGGATCAACCTGACCATTCCAGTAAACTGGTTCCTTGGCAAACCGACGCAGCGCACAATTTCAACCACCATCCGCCCGATCCAACGCGACGGCGGCGCACGGTTGATCGTGCCGGGACGATTGTATGAACAGGTACGGGGCGCTCAGAAAAAGGCCTTATCCAGCGATTGGGCGAGGGTCTGGGAATGAAGCATCTGACAAAAATCTGCGCAGGCCTTTGTCTTGGCCTACTGGCGGCATGTTCCGGTGGGGAAGACAGCTCAAACAGCCAAACCGCCGTTCTGAAAGAACTGCGCACGGTTGTAAAAGAAAACCGCAAGTCGCGCAAAGCACCCGCAACCAAATTCCAGATAACGCGGGCAATTTTGGACCTACAAACGGTAGGCTCACTAGAAGTCACAGTCGAATCCACCAATCAAACCGCCTATCTTATTCCCGGCGCGTTTCGGACAGATCACTTGCCCGGCAAGATCGCAGTGTGGCGGACAATTACTGGCGAAAACGTGGTGTTGCGTGACGGTGTTCTGATCTCGACGCGCGGACTGGGCCGTGATTTGGCCTCAAGCGACGCATCCGCATCCCTTCGCGCAATCAAAGCACGCGGGAACGGCGGCGGTGAACGACGTATGCAAGTGCGCAACGACGTTAACGGCGCATTCGATCTGTTGCTGCAATGTGAAACGGCTGTCGTTGGAAATGAAAGCATCGACATCATCGAATTGCGATTTCAGACCCTGCATCTGCGCGAAACCTGCCAGTCAACATTGGGAACTGTGCGCAACGACTACTGGGTGAATCAGTCCGGCAAAGTCCTGCAATCACGGCAATGGGCGGGACCGGATCTTGGATACCTTAAAATTCGGTTGCTGAAATAGGACGCTTTGCGGCAAAAAAAACACTCAATTTTGTATAGAGAGTGTGATTTTCACCTGCAAAATCCTATTTAGTTGTGTTATCGAACATACAAGATTAATCTCGACTCATCAGATCTGAGGAATTCAAATGAAAAAAGCATATGCATTGACGGCGGTTTTGGCCCTGTTGGCAGCGCCAGTCGCAGCCCAGCAATTGCCAACAAACAACACCGTTTCCGGCGGCCAGGGCGACGTGAACCTTGACGGTCAAGCCATCACAGCAGCGGCCTTCGGCCTGACAGGCACGGTAACAGCCGTTGCAATCGTCGGTACCGTTTTGTTCGTAACAATCGTAACAGACGACGGTGACGAAGTGGTCGTGACAACGACAGCACCAACCTGAACGCTACAGCGCTGTTGCACTGAGTTATTTAAACGGGCGTATCTATCCAGATGCGCCCGTTTCTTATGCCACAACCGTTTCTACCCTGCGGCCTGGCTCAGCGCCTTCTCGACAGCATCCGTGACTTTAGCGGATTGCGGTTTGGTACTGGACCGCCAAGTCCCCACCACATTGCCCTCCCCGTCCAACAACACTTTGTTGAAGTTCCAGTTCGGCACAAAACCTGTTTGCGCGTTTACGTATTTGTAAAACGCATGGGCATCTGACCCTTTTACATGTGTGATGTCCGCCATGGGCACATCCAGCGCAAAGTTCAGATCACAGAACTCTTTCACATCCGCTGCGCTTTTCAGTTCCTGATTAAAATCATCCGAAGGGACAGCCAACACAATCAAGCCCTGATCTTTATAGCGATCATACAACCCCTGAACCCCATCGTATTGATAGGTGAACCCGCATTGCGATGCCGTGTTCACCACCAGAACAGGCTGACCGGCCCAATCTTGGAAATGCAACATCCCGCCATCAATCGACGCAAACGACACGGCTGGCATATCGGCCTGCGCTGTAGTGCCCAATGCAATGATACTTGCGACAAGTCCCTGTTTCAGCATGTGATCGCTCCCTATTATGTGAATGATACGTGGACCACTCTGTGACAGATCACCCTTTGATTTCTGCGCAAACGCACCATCTAATAGAACAAGCCAAGAAAAGGACATTGCGCCATGACCCAATACACCAAAAACCCCGACGTCATTGCGACCCTCTCGCCAGAAGAGTTCTATGTGACACAAGAAAGCGGCACAGAACGGCCCGGCACCGGAAAGCTGTTGAACAACAAGGAACCCGGCATTTACGTAGACATCGTATCCGGTGAACCCCTGTTCGCCTCCGGCGACAAATACGAAAGCGGCTGCGGTTGGCCCAGCTTCACCAAACCCATCGTGGACGCCTACGTCGAGGAATTCAGCGACAGCACACTTGGCATGGTGCGCACCGAAGTCCGCTCCAAACACGGCGACAGCCATCTGGGGCATGTCTTTCCGGATGGGCCGCGGGATCGCGGCGGGCTACGCTATTGCATCAACTCGGCCTCCTTGCGGTTTGTGCACCGCGACGACATGGAAGGCGAAGGATATGGCGACTACATCAACCAAGTAGAGGACGTAGCATGACACAAGAACGCGCAGTACTAGCAGGCGGATGCTTCTGGGGAATGGAAGACCTGATCCGCAAGCGCCCTGGAATCCTGTCAACGCGGGTCGGCTACACAGGTGGCGACGTTCCCAACGCGACATATCGCGATCATGGAACACACGCAGAAGGGATCGAAATCATCTTCGACCCTTCGGTGACGACCTATCGTGAAATTTTGGAATTCTTTTTCCAGATCCACGACCCAACCACTCCAAACCGGCAAGGCAATGATCGCGGCCTAAGCTACCGGTCTGCCATCTACTACGTGAGTGAAACCCAGAAAGACGTGGCAGAAGACACAATCAAAGATGTTGATGCATCGGGGCTGTGGCCGGGAAAAGTGGTGACAGAAGTAGAAGCTGTATCAGACTTCTGGGAAGCCGAACCAGAACACCAAGACTATCTGGAACGTATACCAAATGGCTACACCTGTCACTTCATCCGCCCAGGGTGGGTGCTGCCAAAGCGGGCCGCAGAATAATCCCCGTTTTCTTTTCGCTTTAAATATCCCGGGGGTTTGGGGGCTGGCCCCCATTATATACTCGTTTGGGGGCTGGCCCCCATTGTTACCTTGTTTGAGGGCAGCCCCCTATTTACACGGCGTTCGGCATTAACCGATTATTCAGCAACCCTCGGACGTCCAGTCGCTTCAACTGTCAAAAACGCCTCTACAAACACCTCGCGGGCTTCGGCCTGCGCGGTGCGAATATCACGCTCCACACGCAATTGAATATCTTCAGCACCGGCCGCTTGCGCGTCTGACACCGCACGTTTGCCCAAAACATCCTCAAGATGTGCCAAGGCCACTTCAGAGGATCCAAAATCCTCAATTCCAGTATCCAGATGCAGTCGAAACAAACCCTCGCTGGGCGACGTAATTGATCCGCTCACCCGCATCGTAACGCGGCCCACAACTGCACCGATCGCATTCGCAACACCGGCATGGGCAGGCAAAATCATCTCGCAGCCCATCAAATCACCCACAGCAGGATAATAGCTGGCAGCAGAAGCACCAAGACCAACAACAGGCACATTCAGACCCGCATCAAGCCGCAACAATCCACGGTGCGCACGTAAACCACGTTGGGTCAAAATGTGACGGGCCAATACGTCCTCAGGCAACCCAAATTCTTCAGCTTCTTCTGCAAAAGCAGCTTCTAACAGGGCCAAACCTGTCTGATGGGTCAACTGATCGACGATCATCCGTGCCATGATCGCGGGGTCTTTCGCCAGAATGTCACCCGCACCCGTGCGCCTGCGGCCAAACACAATCAACGCTTTTTCGGCGGCATCCTTGTCCCAGACATCCACGCGGCCCAAAACATGGCTCGCGTCAGAAGGGGTTACGGCAGACACCTGCACCAACCCGCGCTCAACCAAACGCCGCAATGCCGCCGTTTCTGCACGGCTTTTCAAGACATCGCCCAATGGATGCACGACGTGGCCTATTCTGGCCAGCAAAGTCGCATCACGATCAGAAATGCCTTCTTCGCTTTGTCCCTGAACGGCGCGGACAAAACGCCCGTCATGATCACCCGGCGTGGTGCTGAGCAATTGGCTATCCAAAGCTTTGTGCACAACCTCGGGTGCATCCACGGCCATCAAAGACACAGGCACGACACGGCGCGGTCCAAGGGTCACGCCGCCTTGCAGTCCTTCACTTAGAAAATGCACTTCGCTGTCACCACCCAGGCCTGTGGTACGCATGGCGACAGCCTCGACCATAGTGCGGTAGGGGCCAACACGTGCGCCGCCCGGATCAATGGCAGGGCGTCCGTCTCGCAAAATCGCAACATCCGTGGTGGTGCCACCTATGTCGGACACCAGCGCATGATCTGCGCCCGTCATCCAGCGTGCACCCACGATGGACGCGGCAGGGCCGGACAGAATTGTTTCAATGGGACGGGACCGCGCCTGAACGGCTGAGATCAACGCGCCATCACCACGCACAACCATCATGGGTGCCGAAATACCAAGGTCCTTCAATGTGTCTTCGGCGCGGCCAATCAACCGTTCGATCATTCCGATAAGACGCGCATTCAGCAAGGCGGTCAAAGCGCGTTTCGGACCATTCAATTTGGCCGACAATTGATGCGACGAAGATACAGGCAGACCTGACATTTGCGCAATCAGAGCCGCCGCTTTCAACTCGTGCGCGGGGTTGCGGGTGGCAAATTGACTTGCAACTGCAAAGCCGCTGACGGCCGCTTTATGCGTCTCTACAAAGGCAATAAGCGCAGTTTCATCAAGGGCGGCTGCCTCACCGCCGGCATGATTGTGACCGCCCGCCAAAACTATCGCAGGATCGCCTTTTAACGCATCTGTCAGACCATGCTTGTCCAGGTCCTGAGCGCGAAAGCCGATGTAAATCAAGGCAACTCGGCCACCCTGGCCTTCCACCAGTGCATTGGTGGCTAAAGTCGTGGACAAAGACGCCATGGACACGTCGGCAGGATCTACACCGGATTGCTGCAAAACCGATCCAACAGCCCCTCCTACGCCAATCGCCAAATCATGGCGTGTGGTCAACGCCTTGGCAGACGCAATAATCTCGCGCTCATCCCTGATTAAAACAGCATCAGTGTATGTGCCGCCGGTGTCTACGCCCAAAAGTATCGCCATGGTCTGCCTCTTATTCTTTAAACCGGCATAACGGTTAAGTGCGACACGTCTTGTCCAGTTGCGTCACAGCCCAACGCGCTGCGTCAGATACGGTGGCATCGGGGTCCTCACACAAAGCGTGTGCCGCATCGCGGAACGTCAACACCCCGGAATTTCCGATGGCGTATAAAACATTGCGAACAAATCGATCCCGCCCGATGCGTTTCACCGGTGATCCGGAAAACTTGGCCCGGAACGCGGCATCATCCAAAGCAACAAGATCCGCCAAATCGGGGGCCGCCAAATCATCACGGGCGGCGTACCGGATGTCCGACGCTGCAACAGCAAACTTGTTCCACGGGCAAGCTGCCAGACAATCATCACATCCGTAGATGTGGTTGCCCATCAAAGACCGCAAATCCTCGGCAACCGGCCCTTTATGCTCGATGGTCAAATAGGAAATGCAACGGCGTGCGTCTAACTGATAAGGCGCGGGAAACGCATCTGTGGGACAGGCATCCAGACAGGCACGACACGACCCGCAATGATCGATCTCGGGGGTGTCTGGGGTCAACTCCAGCGTTGTAAAAACAGAGCCTAGAAAGGCCCAATTGCCCCAATCACGACTGACCAGATTTGTGTGCTTGCCCTGCCAACCCAAACCCGCAGCCATACCAAGGGCTTTTTCAGGAACCGGGGCCGTATCAACAAACACCTTAACTTCGCCACCAGCCTGATCAATCAACCAACGGGCCAATCGCTTCAGGCGCTTTTTCACAATGTCATGATAATCGCGGTTCTGGGCGTAGACCGAAATCGCACCCTTTTCAGACATGGCCAAAACGTCGCGGGGATCAAACTCAGGGGCATAGCTTTCGGCCAACATCAAAACAGACCGCGCGTCAGGCCACAATGCAGACGGATCACCGCGCCACGCGATACGGTCGGCCATCCAGCCCATCTGGCCGTGAAACCCCGCTTCGACAAAAGCTGACAAACGGGCAGGAACGTCTGGTACAGCATCAGGCCGACAGACACGCGCCATCACAAACCCTTCTTCAAGGGCACGGGCGACAAGACGGTCTTTCAAATCGTCCATATCTTCTTTTCGCTAAAAATATCCCGGGGTCCGGGGCAGCGCCCCGGTCCAACGCAGGTTTTAAAAATCCAGATCATTGTAGTGGCGTGGTGGCGGAAATCCGGACACCTGATCAGCCAGAATGGAACGGAACGCCGGGCGCGATTTGATCTTGGCATACCAGTCCTTCACAATATCAGACCGGTTCCAATCGACATCGGAAATGTAATCCAATGACGACAGATGGGCCGCTGCAGCGAAATCAGCCAACGTCATGGCATCTCCTGCCAACCAACGACGGTGATCCAGCAACCAAGTCATGTAATCCAGATGGTACTTGATCGCCTTGGCGCCGGCTTTGACGTTCTTACTATCAGGATAGCCTTGCTTCATCACCTTCTTGTTGACGCGTTCGTACAACAGGTTGGACGTGACTTCGTGATGAAACTTATCATCAAACCACGTCACCAAACGACGTACTTCCAGCTTTGCCGCAATGTCAGTCGGCATCAAAGAAGGCTCGGGGCGCGTTTCCTCGATATACTCACAAATTGCAGCGCTTTCAGACATCATGATGCCGTCCAACCGCAAAACAGGCACTTTGCCTGCAGGATTACGACGCATGAAATCGGGATCTTGTTCCCAGTATTTCTCTTCAACCAGTTCAACCTCGATCTTCTTTTCGGCAAGGCTTAGGCGCACCTTGCGGCAGAACGGGGACAAGGGAACGTGAAATAGGCGGGCCATCAGCAATCCATGGACAATTTGAGGTATCTGCCTTCAATGCCTGCACGCGCAGGGTTTTTCAACTCTCGAAACAACCAGCACGGCCATCAGCGCGAATTGTAGCCGCCCCATCCATGATTTGGGCGGCCCGTTTGCGCACAGATGCGGACGGTTTCGACGCTGACCGGGTCTTGGGGCCCGGCAAAATCGCTGCCAACCGGGCGGCCTGCACACCACTTAGGTCTTCGGGACCGACCCCAAAGTAATGCCGCGCCGCCGCCTCGACCCCAAACACACCTTCGTCAAATTCCGCGACATTCAGATACACTTCAACGATGCGACGCTTCGACCAAACCGCTTCGACCAAAAGCGTTCCAAAAGCTTCCATCGCTTTGCGTGTATAACTCCGGCCATGCCACAAATAGACGTTCTTGACCGTTTGCTGGCTTAACGTAGAAGCCCCGCGGTTTGATCCTTCTTCGATAGCATCTTTAATGGCCTCAACATCGAACCCCCAATGGCGGCAGAAATTTGCATCCTCAGCCGCCACAACGGATCGGGCCATAACGGGGGCCACTTCTTCTAACGACACCCATTGGTAATCAACGCCGCCCAAGCGGTTATTTTCCTGAGACATGTAAATGGTGGTGAACGGGTTCACGACAGTGCCCAAAACAACCAACAAAACCGCGATCAGAAACGCAACGCTGAAAACGCGTACAGACTGCCACATCAACCACCGCAACGGACGGCGTGGGGTGCCTTTTGGCCTTGTTGGTTTTTTGGTGCGCTTCGCCATGGTTCAGCTATAGGCAGCGCCTGCTGGTTTGTGAACGCCTATCGCACGATCTGCTGTGCCAAATACGCTCCAATCAAGCGCGACCCAAGGCGCGATGGATGCACACGATCGTAAAAGAAATGCGCACGATTGCGCGGCTCTATCACGTCTTCTGCATCCACAAACCGCAAATTGGGCATCTCTTTCGCCAGACGGGACAGACGTGTCTCCATTTCGACCAACGCATCCCGACAGCCGGAAAACGGACCTGTGAACCCGGTGGCGTAGTACCCAACCCACAATATATCAGTCTCTAATTGCCGTAAAAACGCAGGCATCATCCCTTGCAAATCAGTATCAATAAGCAAATCCAGATACGGAAAACACGCGCCGCACCCGCAGCCATTGGCAAAGTCATTGGCCCCGCCGTTCACAACAACCAAATCCCAATCGCCCGCCACATATTGGGACCGGATATCGCCATTACCGGACCGTGTTGCAAAATTTGCGCCTGATACAGCAACGCTTGTGATCTCTGCGCCTAAAGCCTCACCCATTACACTGGGAATGTCTTTACCGCTCCACGCGTTCCACGCCATCACGCTGTCGCCCATAGCAAGAATGCGCAATGGCTCTGCCCTCAAAGGCAAAGCCATCACAATCATCAAGATCAGGTAACGAAACACTTTATTCTGCTGGAATAGCCGTTTCCTCGTGGGACAAGGGTGCCGGCAAATGCACCAGCATTTCCTTGGGACAAACCTGCACGAAATGCGCTTGTTCAAGATCCCAATGCTGCATGATGTCAGCAGCCTTGCGGCTGCCTGTTTCTTCCAGATGCCGCTCCAAAAGCGTCTCTAATTGCGCTTTCCAATGATCAACTGTCACCGGGCACGTCACCAAGGTTTCCATGTTCATCATCTCGGCCGCTTTGCCATCGGGGTCATACAGATACGCCATGCCCCCCGTCATACCGGCCCCAAAGTTCGCGCCGATCTCACCCAGAATCACAGCAAGGCCACCGGTCATATATTCGCAACCGTTGCTACCGCAGCCTTCAATGACGACCTTCGCGCCTGAATTGCGCACCGCAAACCGTTCACCAGCACGACCCGCCGCAAACAGATAACCATCCGTGGCCCCGTACAAAACAGTGTTGCCGATGATGGTGTTGTCAGATGCGACCACAGGCGAGGCCATCGGTGGACGCACCACAATCGTGCCCCCCGACAAGCCCTTACCCACATAGTCATTCGCGTCACCCGACACTTCCAGTTTCAATCCGGGTGCCGCAAAAGCACCCAGCGATTGTCCAGCCGATCCTTGTAGCTTCACCGTCAAATGGTCAGGCTGTAGCGTGTTGCGCATCCCGAAATTCTTGACGATGTGGCTGGATGTGCGCGTGCCCACGGTGCGGTGCGTGTTCTGCACCGCATAAGACAATTGCATCTTTTCGCCATCTTCAAGGAACCGCGCCGCGTCGCGCACGATTTCCGCGTCCAGCGTGTCAGGCACAGCGTTGCGTGGCTTTTTCAGATCATATTTGATCGAAGACGCCCCATCAACGGTAATCAAAAGCGGGTTCAAATCCAGATCATCCAGATGCGCCGACCCTCGGGACACCTGCGCAAGCAAATCAGCCCGCCCAATCACATCATCAATGCTGCGCGCACCCAAAGACGCCAGCAATTCGCGCACTTCTTGCGCATAGAACGTGATCAGGTTCACAACCTTATCGGCATTGCCGGTGAACTTGTCGCGCAACGCTTCGTCCTGCGTACACACGCCCACAGGGCAGGTGTTCGATTGGCACTGACGCACCATGATACAGCCCATCGCGATCAGGGCTGCGGTGCCGATGCCGTATTCCTCGGCCCCCAGCATCGCCGCCATCACGATGTCACGCCCTGTGCGCAAACCACCGTCGGTGCGCAGCGTCACACGTTCGCGCAAGTTGTTCATCGACAAAACCTGATGCGCCTCAGTGAGGCCCATTTCCCATGGCAGACCCGCGTATTTGATTGAGGTCGCAGGGGAGGCACCGGTGCCCCCATTGTGGCCAGAAATCAGGATCACATCAGCCTTGGCTTTGGCCACACCCGCCGCAATCGTGCCAACACCAGAGGACGCCACCAATTTCACAGTCACCTTACAGCGCGGGTTGATCTGTTTCAGATCATAGATCAGCTGCGCAAGGTCTTCGATGGAATAGATATCGTGGTGCGGCGGCGGTGAAATCAACGTCACACCTTTGGTGGAATGACGCAGACGCGCAATCAGATCGGTGACTTTCATCCCCGGCAATTGCCCGCCTTCGCCGGGCTTAGCGCCTTGGGCGACCTTGATCTCAAGCTCTTCGCATTGGTTCAGGTATTCCGCCGTCACGCCAAAGCGGCCAGACGCCACTTGCTTGATCTTCGCAGAGGGGTTGTCGCCGTTGGGTTCAGGGTGGAAATGCGCCGGATCTTCGCCGCCCTCTCCGCTGTCAGATTTCGCGCCAATGCGGTTCATCGCAACGTTCAAGGTCTTGTGCGCCTCGGGCGACAACGCGCCCAAAGACATGCCCGGCGTCACGAAACGCTTGCGGATGGATGTGATGCTTTCCACCTCTTCCAGGGGGATCGCGTCACCCAAGGGTTTGAAGTCCAGCAAGTCGCGCAGGTGGATCGGTGGGTTGCTTTGCATCTTCGCAGAATACTGCTGCCACATCGCATATGAGGCTCTATTACAGGCCATTTGCATCATATGCATGGACGTGGCTTCCCACGCGTGGGTCTCGCCGGACTTGCGGGATTTGTAGAAACCACCGATGGGCAGCACGTTGGTGCCTTGCCAGCCCTGCGCATGTACTTCTTCAGCTTTGCGTTGGATGCCGCTGACCCCGATGCCGGAAATCCGGCTGGTCATGCCGGGGAAAAATTCAGCACACATGGCGCGGGACAGGCCCACGGCCTCAAAGTTCAGACCGCCGCGATAGCTGGAAATCACGGAAATCCCCATCTTCGCCATGATCTTCAAAAGCCCTTGGTCAATCGCATCGCGGTACCGCTGCACGGCCACGGTCAGGCTGCAATCCAGCAAGTTGCGCTCGATCCGGTCCGCCAGTGAATCTTCAGCCAGATAGGCGTTTACCACGGTCGCACCACAGCCGATCAACACGGCGAAATAATGCGGATCGACACATTCGGCCGCGCGCACGTTGAGCGAACAGAATGTGCGCAGGCCTTTACGCGTCAGATGCGAATGCACCGCACTTGTCGCCAAGATCATCGGCATTGCCACACGGCCTTCACTGCTGCCTTGATCGGTCAGCACAATGTGACCGGCTCCAGACCGCACAGCGTCTTCCGCTTCGGCTCTAATACGGGCCAAACCTGCGTTCAGGGTGCCGTTGCCTGCTTCAAATGTGCAGTCGATGGTCGCCAGATCAGCGTTGAATTCCTGCACCAACTGATCCCACTGTGCATTGCCAACAAAAGGACTGTCCAGCGTTAGGATTTCCGTTTGCGAACTGTCTTCGTCCAACACGTTTTTCAGGTTCCCGAACCGCGTTTTCAGCGACATGACGCGGAATTCACGCAAGCTGTCGATGGGCGGATTGGTGACTTGGCTAAAGTTTTGGCGGAAGAAATGGCTTAGAGGCCGGTATTTTTTCGACAGAACCGCAGACGGTGTATCGTCACCCATCGACGCCAGGGTTTCTTTGCCATCCTCGGCCATCGGGGCCAAGATCTGCTCAAGTTCTTCAATCGTGTAACCCGCCGCGATCTGACGGCGACGTAATTCTGCACCTTCAAACAATGGTACTTCGGTGACTGCGGCCAAGGGTCCATCAAGTTCTTTGATCTTGCTAGCCCACTCGCCAAACGGCTGGCTGGCGGCCAGTTCATCCTTGATTTCTGTGTCGTGGTACAGCTTGCCCTCTTTCATATCGACGGCCAAAATCTGCCCCGGCCCAAGCGCACCTTTTTCCTGAACGCGCGCTTCGTCCAACGGCACCATTCCGGTTTCAGAACCAGCAATCACCAGCCCGTCGTTGGTCACGACATAGCGCATCGGGCGCAGGCCGTTCCGGTCCAGACCAGCGCAAACCCAACGACCATCGGTCATCGCCAAAGCGGCGGGACCATCCCAAGGCTCCATCACGGAATTGCAATAAGAATACATGTCACGCCATGCCTGCGGCAGTTCAACCGCTTGCTTAGACCATGACTCAGGCACCAGCATGGTTTTCGCCATTGGCGCATTACGGCCAGCGCGTACAAGAACCTCAAAAACAGAGTCTAATGCAGCTGAATCAGACGATCCAGACGCCACAATTGGCTTGATGTCTTCCGCCATATCGCCAAAGGCACCGGATGCCATGCGGATCTCGTGGGACTTCATCCAGTTGAGATTGCCTTTCAGCGTGTTGATCTCGCCGTTGTGCGCCAACATGCGGAACGGTTGCGCCAACCACCACTGCGGGAAGGTGTTGGTAGAATAGCGCTGGTGATAAATGGCGAAGGCGGATTTGAACCGCTCATCCATGAGGTCAGGGTAGAATTCGGCAACCTGTTCGGCCAGCATCATACCTTTGTAGATGATAGACCGGCAGGACAAAGAGGCGATGTAAAGCGCACCCACACCGGCAGCCAAAGCCGCCTTTTCGATGCGGCGGCGGATCACGTACAATTCACGTTCAAAGGTGTCTTCGTCAACGCCCTTGGAATTAGAAATCAAGATCTGTTCGATCTCGGGGCGCGTCGCGTTGGCCTTTTCGCCCAGACAAGCGATTTCAACCGGAACGTGACGCCAGCCGTAAATGTAGTAGCCCATGCGCAGAACTTCGGTTTCCACGATGGTACGGCAGGTTTCCTGCGCCCCAAAATCTGTGCGCGGCAAGAACACCTGACCGACGGCGATCAGTTCATCCATGTTGGGGGTGTGGCCTGTGCGCTCGATCTGGTCGTAGAAAAATTTGACAGGGATTTGTACGTGAATGCCTGCACCGTCACCGGTCTTGCCATCTGCATCCACAGCGCCACGGTGCCAAATCGCTTTCAACGCCTGAATGCCGTTTTCAACAACGGAGCGTGTGGGGGTGCCATCGATGGACACCACAAGGCCAACGCCGCAGGAAGAATGTTCTTCTTCCTCGGAATAGAGACCATTTTCGGTCATAAACGTGCGCTTCGCTTCTTCAGCTTTCACCCAGTTTTCATCGTATTTGGTCATGGCATTGGCCCTTTCAGTGCAGCGGACAGTGACGCCATTTCAAGCGAACATCCGTAAAGTGGCGTTGAGGCGAAAAAACCGTCTTCGCCTGGATAGATAAATTCAATCGGAGAACTGTCGACAACGACCTTACGGTCGCCCATTTCACGCGTGCGTGTGCCACCAAAAAAGCGGCGATGCTTGGCCGACACATATTCACGGCCTGACACTTTCAACAGCGCGGTATTCGATCCGGGATTCACAAATCGCGCGCTGAATTCAGTGCGGTGCAGCGGTTCGCCGTCAACGGTTACGTTGTATTCCACAATACGATCATACCCCACGACGCGTGTGCGTTGCTGTGTCTTCGTATCGACGATAATGAAATCGTAGCTGTCCACACCCGTGGCCAAAAGTTCGGTCAAATTGGCCGGATCAGTTGCGGGTTGCTGTAGGTTTGTCTGGCGGGACGGTGAAAAATCGTAGCTTTCAAGCCACTGCGCTTCAGCGTCGATCTTTCCCAGATACGTCACGGATGTTTGACCGATGTCGGCGCGCCAGTGAATGCCGTCCGGGTCTTTTTCGCAGGTCCAATATTGCGCAACTTTGCAGTTGGCCTGCTGTACGGTCAGAAAGCCGGTGCAGCCGGCGGGCGGCGTGAACACAGGATCACCCGCCAAAGCCGGTGACGCACATACAGCGAATATGACGACGCACACCTTCATGCGTCGTCACCCGGCGCAAACAGCGCAAGCGTTTCAACGGTGGTCATTTTGCGATGATCGCCCGCCAAAGCATAGCCCTTGGGGGCGGCATCAGTAAAGAATTCCAGCTTGAGCGGTGCGCCTGCTGCGTCGGCAAACAACCCAGCAGACAGGTTCCGTACGCCATCATGTGTCGTGCCATACCAAAGCGTTGATCCACATTGGCTACAAAAACCACGTTCTGCCCATTCAGACGATTGATAGGTCTGAAACGGACCCTGCACGTCAATTTCACCATCCGTCGCCAGCGACATGAACATCGAACTGGTATGACGTCGACACATATCGCAGTGGCACGCGCGTACGATAGGGTTGGTTACGGTTGCTTTAACCGTGACCGCACCGCACAGGCAGCGTCCTTCGATGTGTCGTTGAGATGTCATTTTGCTTGTCCTTCATCGCATCGGGTGAACGCGGCGCGCTTGTGGCTGCGCCAAACGTGAACGGCTATTCGGCGGCTATGACCGCATTCGCGTTCATCTTTTCCAAAATGGCTTCTGCACAATCGCGTCCGTCTTTGATTGCCCAAACCACCAAAGACGCACCGCGCACAATGTCACCAACGGCATAAACGCCGTCCATTTGTGTGGCGCCGCTGGTGTATTCTGTCAGAATCGTGCCCCAGCGGCTGACCGGCAATTCCGGCTCGTTCCACAAGGTTGGCAGCGCTTCAGGTTCAAAGCCCAGCGCCATGATGACAATGTCTGCATCTTCAACATAATCCGCGCCCTCAATCACTTCAGGGGCTTGGCGACCGGTTGCATCGGGCGCACCCAGACGCATCTTTTGCACCATCACGCCGCTGACCGCATCGCCTTCGACGACGAACCCTTTAGGGGCAGACAGCCATTCAAACACGACACCTTCTTCCTCGGCGTTTTGGACTTCGCGTTGCGATCCCGGCATATTCGCACGGTCACGCCGATAAAGACATTTCACCGATGTCGCACCCTGGCGGATCGACGTTCGCACACAATCCATTGCCGTGTCGCCGCCGCCAATGACCACGATCTTCTTGCCCTCGGCGTTCAACGCGCCGCTGTCAAATTCAGGCACTGCATCCCCAAAGCTTTTGCGGTTGCTGGCCGTCAGGAAATCAATCGCACGCAAAACGCCGCCCGCTTCCGACCCTTCGGCCTGCAAATCGCGGCTTTTGTAGACGCCCGTGGCAATGATGATCGCGTCGTGTTTTGCCCGCAAATCAGCAAAGGAAACATCGGTGCCGACATCTGTGTTCAGCTCAAACTTGACCCCGCCCTGCGCCAGTTGATCATTGCGGCGCACAACCACGTCTTTTTCCAGTTTGAAACCGGGAATTCCGTACGTCAGCAAACCCCCTGCGCGGTCGTAGCGGTCATAAACGGTGACTTTAATGCCTGCGCGTCGCAGCACGTCCGCTGCCGCCAAACCGCCGGGACCTGCACCGATGATGCCCACGGATTCGGCGCGTTCCACGCTGGGGGAAATGGGCAAGACCCAACCTTGGTCCCACGCGGTATCTGTGATGTATTTTTCGACCGAACCGATGGTGACTGTGCCGTGACCTGATCCTTCGATCACGCAATTGCCTTCACACAAGCGGTCTTGTGGGCAGATGCGGCCGCAGATTTCGGGGAAGGTGTTTGTCGCTTGGGATAATTCGTAGGCTTCTTGCAAGCGGCCCTCTGCAGTCAAACGCAGCCAGTCGGGGATGTTGTTGTGCAATGGGCAATGCTGCTGGCAATATGGCACGCCGCATTGGCTGCAACGGCTGGACTGCTCTTTGGCTTTCGCGTCTGCATATTCCGCATAGATTTCATTGAAATCCTCCCGACGCTCGCCCGCTTCACGCTTCTGAGGCATATCCCGTTCAATATTAACGAACTTCAACATAGGTTGTTTGGCCATGATACCCTCAGATTCTGCGTGTGATACGCGGTCATTAGGGCAATATTGCCAGGTTTGGAAGGGAAAATTGCAATATAGGTAACGTGTTATTACCTATTTTTTGATGCTTTCGCGCAAAATTGTATTTTCACAACCAATAGTCGCCAATAATAACACCGAACCGGACCTAAATGCTGGTTTTACATTGTTTTGCATAGCGAATAGTCAGTTCGGGCTGCACCGATAGCCTTTAGGACCACAATGTCACTCTTTCACCTTTTCATTCTGGCTGTGATCCAAGGCGTCACTGAATTTCTTCCCATCAGCTCATCTGGTCACCTGATTTTACTGCCAAGCCTGACCGGCGCCGCCGATCAAGGCCATGTTCTGGATGTGGCTGTACATGTGGGCACATTGTTTGCGGTGATCTTATATTTCCGTTCTGATGTCGTGACAGCCACCATTGGCTTCGGGCGATTGCTGCGCGGAAAAGTGGATACACAAGGTGCGTTTTTGGCTTTGTGCCTTGTGATCGGAACAATTCCCGTCATCGTTGTTGGCTTTATTCTGGAAATGACTGGGCTGGCTTATGTCATGCGGTCTGTCGCTATGATTGGCTGGGCCATCTTGGGGTTCGGCGTTTTGCTGTATTGGGCCGACATGACCGGCACCTGTGAAAAAACCGACACTGATTGGTCTTTGAAAGACGCTTGGATCATGGGATTGGCGCAGGCGTTGGCATTGATCCCCGGCACGTCGCGCTCTGGCATTACCATCACTGCTGCGCGGCGCCTTGGGTACGGGCGCGAGGGTGCTGCGAAACTATCCATGCTGATGTCTATTCCAACAATCATCGCGTCCGGAGTGTTGTTGGGTCTGCACTCTATCGGCAACATCGATCTGCCCCAAGCGCGGGATGCTGCGATCGGGGCTTTCTTTGCCTTTGTTGCGGCTTTGATTGCATTGGCTTTGATGATGCGTTTGTTGCGCAGCGTTAGCTTTACGCCTTACGTCATTTACCGCATCATCTTTGGTGCAGGTCTGTTGATCTGGGCCTACAGCTAAGGGTCAGGTGCGCAGGTTCTTTGCGCTTTCCTTGATCGCTGCATACTGACCAGATGGACGGAAGCGCCACAGATACTCTGGCAAAACCGCTTCCAAAGCGACGGGTTCAATTCCGAAATCTGCCAACCCTTTTGCGCCTTCAGACACAACATTGTCGTTGGCCAGGTTTTTGACCTGATCGCTTGTGATCATCGCAGGAATGATACCCAACGACAGAGTGCTGGCCAAACCAAAGCCAAAGGCCATGATGCGGGCCGCAAAGAACGGGATATTCGCAATCATGCGACGGCGGCGGATCACACCCAACATGGTTTCCATCAAGGACCGTAATGTTGCGACATCAGGGCCGCCCAATTCATAGACGCCCGGCGCGGCGTTGCTTGTCAAAGACAGTTCCGCCGCCTGCGCCACATCATCAACAAAGACAGGCTGGAATTTTGTGTCGGCACCCACGACGGGCAAAACCGGACCCATGCGGGTCATACCAGCAAAACGGTTAAAGAAGTCATCTTCGGGGCCAAAGACAATGGAAGGACGCAAGATCACAGCATTTGGCATGTGTTTCAAAACGCCTGCCTCGCCTTCACCTTTGGTGCGCGCATAATCGCTGTCTGCCGTCACGTCCGCGCCAATGGCCGAGATATGAACCATTTTGCCCACACCCTGCTGCGCCGCAATCCGCGCGACACGTTCCGCGCCTTCGGCTTGCACGGCGTCAAAACGGTTCTTGCCCGCTTCCGCCAGAATACCCACACAGTTCACAACCGCATCTGCACCCTGCATCACCTGAGCCACTGACGCGTCATCGCGGATGTTGCACAAAACTGGTTCAACCTGACCGACAACGCCGTAAGGCTTCACAAAGATCGCTTCGTTCGGCCTGCGCACGGCCACGCGCACACGCCATCCCGCTTTCGCCATGCGACGGGCGATGTACCGCCCGACAAAACCGGATCCGCCGTAGATTGTAACCAGCTTGGACATTGTGTGCTCCTGACTGTGCGCATTGTTATATAGGGATGTACCCAAGGCAGTGCTCCCAAACAAGGCGCTAAATCGTCGCTTTGTCTGTGTTTCGAACCTGTTTAGCGGTACGTGGTATTGTTTGCCATCATCTGATGCGAGAATCCTTAAGATTCCATTTGACACCTATCGCCCGCGCCCTTAATTGCTGCACCACACCTGTGCCCAGGTGGCGGAATGGTAGACGCGCTAGCTTCAGGTGCTAGTGTCTGTATGGACGTGGAGGTTCGAGTCCTCTTCTGGGCACCAAAAATTTGTGATTTTTCGTTTTATATCATAAGCATACGCGAATTTCCTGTGGATCAGTCCACCCTAGGGTCCACCTTCGACGCCCACCCTCTAAATAAAATCTGCGTATTTTGACAAAACATCCGCAGTTTGAGGCAAACCAACTTGCTCCATTCTCAACAGCAATCCATACGCGTCATATTTTGGCGAGTTGAATCATTGTCTCATTTTTTTAATCTGCTTAACGGCAGTGAGTTCAGACACGGTTATGCAGTCGGAAAAAAACTTGTCGGCTGACACTGCAACGACGTCATATGCTTCAAGCGATTTATTTGGAAAGTGCTTTAGATTGTCCGTAACAATCAAAGCGGCTTGAGTTTGGATTGCTGCGGCGACAACATGCCTGTCATCGACATCAGTCAAGTCAATTTGTTTGACTAAGGCCGACCTCACGACCACTTCTGAGTCTGGGAAACTTAACCTTATCAACTGTAGCTGTCTTTTTGCTTTCTTCGGATCGATCCTTGTCGCTAGATTGCGCTCAAACTCATCAAGAATTTCAGACGACCACGCAGGCCTGTACAGGTCAGCCTCCGCCAAGCTTAGAGCAATATGCCGATGCAATCCGCCGTAGAGCACATTCGCATCAAGAACCGCTGTGAAGCGGTTTGGCATCACAATCTTAAATTAGTCCCAGCTCAACGTCATTCATAGCCAACTCTTTTAGCGCCTTTTCGCGGTCGTCATCTCGCGCCTTCATATACTCAAAAAGGTCTTTCGCCTTTATCTTTCTGTGCGTTCCAACCAGATGAAAATTTAGATTACCCGCCTCCAACATCTTGATCAGATGTGGTCTTGATACGTTCAATAAATCTGCTGATTGTTGTGTAGAAAGTTCAGCGTCGTGAGGTATCAAGTGAAACCCTTGGCCGTTTTGAATTAACCGCAGGACATTCAAAAAGGTTTCTGCAATGGCATGTGTCAGGACAACTTGGGCTGGCTTGCCTTCATTGTCCACAAGCGACAAGCTGTTATCGGTGTTTGGGTCGTCAACGATAGACGCCAAAACCTTCCTCAATTGTGAGGCTGCTTCAACGTCAATTTCGCTTGGAATGTGGTCTGCGAACGCCATGCTCTTTGCCATGTTTGCTCTCCCTTTGAACCCGATATAGTGCCTATTCGAAATAAACGCAACAACTTGTTTAGAGCGGATTCGTTAAGTCCTTGTAAAAGATTCATAAATTTTTCCGTGAGTTAGCCGTACGTACGAATAAAGTGGTAGATAGTGAAACTTGTTTCCCAAATCTCGCTGAGAGGTGTTGAGCGTTTCGTCATTTTTCAGCCGGTCACTCTTAGAAATACATCTCCAGTTCCTCTCCGCTGAGAAGGTGCGAAAAACTTGCTATGAAAAGTTGGTCTGCTTGGTTCTCGCGCCACTCGATCTCTAACCGTTTGCGCTGATACGTCCGTTGCCACATGCCCCTTGGCTTTGGTGCAATCCAATGCGCGGTGCCGGGTTCGCCGCCCAGCGCCATGCGTAGCTTGTTTTCGCGACGCAACATCCGGTCATATCGCGTCTCTGACTGACTGGCATAGTTGACGTTGTAGCAATGGCGGCAGAGAAAATAGCACCCACCAGAAAACAATTTGCCAACCCGCCGCCCACAATGCCGACCGTTCACCACGCCGGGGCATCGAAAATAGGGCCGCTGGTTGCCATAGTGGCAGTCTGTGTAGGTCAACGGGATAGGTTGCTTGATAGGCTCCCAATCGCCCCCATTTAGACGGACTTTGTAGTCCAAGACAAAGCGGCCCCGCTCCGCCTTGTATCCAATACGCGCAATTTCTTCGCCGTCTCTGGACCAGATCCAATGCCCTTGTTTGCCAGCTTGCAAACACCCGTCACGGTGTAGGCGGTTCACATCCAAAGAGCGGCAATGCTCTGCTTTTTGTTTGTAACCTGTGCGTCCCGAGCCATATCCGCCCATGTGGTATCTCCTGATATTTTCCGAAATCATTAGGCAAGTGCAACATTCCCTTAGGGTGACTTAAGGGTCGTTTGCGCGAAATCCCTGATGTGTGGAAACGCGCTTTTGCCATCCCGCATCGGTCCCTATTGCACACGCCGTGCACCGATGACGATGAAGATGCAGAAGATGATCTTGAACACCAGCTCCGACGTTTTGCCCTCACCAAATAGGTAGGTCCAAGCTTTCAGGCCGTAGTAGCTCCATGAAATCATCGTCGAGAATGCAAAGAGCACCACGGCGATGGCCAAGACATACGGGAACCAGCTGATACCAAAGGATACAGAAGACAGAGAACAAGACCGCAAGGATTTTGCCGCCCGGCAGGCCCAACTCGTTGAAACCCTTCGAGATGTAGTACATCGGACCACCAGAAACGGTGCCGTAGTCATACTCATTTCTGTATTTCACGCCCAAGGTGCATTCGGTGAATTTCGACGCCATACCCAACAGAGCCGCAAGGATCATCCAGAACGTAGCCTCTGGCCCACCGATGCCCACGGCAACAGCAACGCCTGCAATGTTGCCAAGACCAACGGTGCCCGACAAAGCCGTGGCCAGCGCTTAGAAATGGCTCACCTCGCCTGCGTCATTGGGATCCGAAAAGTCCCCTTTGACCAATTGGATCGAATGTTTGAAGAAGCGAAATTAAACAAAACCAAAATAAACTGTGAAAATAGTAGCCGCAATCACCAACCACATCACGATCCATGGGAAATCGGTCCCTGGAAACGGCGCGAAGATCAAACTTACAAATGGGCCCGTAAGGTTTGCGAAGACCTCATTGACCTTCTCATCGATACCCATCGCTTCTTGTGCAGCAACCGGGCTCGACATCATGGCGGTGGCCGCAGCGGCCAGTCAAGTTTTCGAAATGTTATTCATATCCAATCCCTATCCGACAACTGTGACAGGCACGTCGGCGTGCATAACAAGGTTCTGGGTTGAGCTGCCGAAGATACGCTTGGCAAAGCCGTCAGATGACGCGCGACCCACGATGATTTGCGATCCGCCATGTTCAACGGTCAGCCGGTTCAACGTTTCGGCAACGTCGCCATGACGCACAAGGCCCGTCGCGACAAAACCCGCATCCGAAAGCGCCGTAACAGCAGGATCCACGATACGGGATGTCGCCATTGCGACCTCTTCTTCGCGGCGCTGGTGGCGTTTTTCGTTTTCTTCGGCTGTTTGGAATGTGAATGGGGACCATTCGATGACGTAAACGGCAATCAGTTCACATTTGTCGATCTTTGACGCCAGGTCTTTCGCAAACGCGAGTGCACGTTCTCCGGTGTCTGTCCCGTCAAGTCCAATGACTATTTTGACTGACATTTTTTCCTCCGTGTTGGTTGAATTTACAAAGTGGAAAGCACGTCCTTCCCCCTTGCGGACCCATGAGAATCAACTTGACGTTGTCTCTAAGTCTTGCCTTCAATTTTAGGGATTATCACTAGCCATTGGCGCTTTTTTTGGAAAAATGGCGGGTGTCTTTGTCAAACGAGACGCTATTTGTAGGGAATTTTACTATTGAGTAGGGAAATAGATGCGATCGATCATCGAATTTTGAAAGAGCTTGAAAAGGATGGGCGGCTGTCCATTGTCGAGCTTTCCACACGTGTAAACCTGACCAACACACCGTGTTCGGAACGGGTCAAACGGCTGGAACGGTCCGGCTACATCAAGGGCTACCGCGCGTCCCTGAACATGGAGAAGCTGGGGCTTGGACATCTGACCGTCGTTCAGGTGTCGCTGACCGCCACCGGGGGTGACAATTCGCTTGATGCGTTCAACGCGGCTGTCGGAGTGGTTCCCGAGATCGAAAGCTGTCTGATGTTGGCCGGATCGTTTGATTACCTGCTGACTGTACGCACGCGTGACATCGTGCATTTTCGGGAAGTTTTGGGCGACAAAATCAACAAGCTGCCCGGAATTTTACAGACCAATTCCTTTGCGGTGATGGAAGTCGTGCGATGATGGTTTGGGAGGATCACACAAAGAATTCTTTAATCCTAAAGTAAATTATGCCTAAGTTTGTGAACAATTATGAATCGCTGCACAAAAAGGCGACACCAACCCGCTGCGTGAACACGTCATGACGGCAGGATCCAACAAGGAGAAACACCATGAAACTGAAATCCCTCGCATTGGCTGCGTGCATGGCAGCGACGGCGTCTGCGGGCTTGGCCGACGGTCACGCAAAACTGAAGGTCGGCATGATCACGACCTTGTCTGGCGGCGGCGCAGGTCTGGGCATCGATGTCCGTGACGGCTTTATGCTGGCAATGAAACAAGCAGGCGACACAGGCATCGAAGTTGTCATCGAAGACGACCAGCGCAAGCCCGACATTGCTGTCCAACTGGCTGACAAAATGATCCAGTCTGAAAAAGTTGATGTTATGACAGGCATCATCTGGTCCAACCTTGCTATGGCTGTTGTGCCATCAACCACCGCACAGGGTAAATTCTACCTGTCACCAAATGCCGGCCCATCCGCACTGGCGGGCAAAGGGTGCCATCCGAACTATTTCAACGTCGCATGGCAAAACGACAACCTGCACGAAGCTGCGGGTGCCTATGCCAACACGGCAGGCTACAGAAAATCCTTTATTCTTGCGCCAAACTATCCCGCGGGCAAAGACGCGCTGACCGGTTACAAACGCCAGTATGGCGGGGAACTGACGGGCGAGCTGTTTACCAAGCTGGGTCAAACAGATTACGCCGCTGAAATCGCGCAAATCCGTGCCTCAGGTGCTGATTCTGTGTTTTTCTTCCTGCCCGGCGGCATGGGTATTTCTTTCCTGAAGCAATACGCAGACAGCGGCATCGACTTACCTGTTGTGGGCCCCGCCTTCAGCTTTGACCAAGGTATTTTGCAAGCTGTAGGCGCCGCCGCTTTGGGTGTTGTAAACACTTCCCAGTGGAACAAAGACATCGATAACGCTGCCAACAAGGCCTTCGTAGAGACGTTTTCCGCAGAATACGGTCGTCTGCCATCGCTTTACGCCAGCCAAGGATTTGACACGGCAAACCTGCTGATTTCTGCCGCAGCAAAAGCCGATGTGAAAGACGCAGACGCGTTTCGCGCAGCGCTGAAGGCCGCCGACTTTGCCAGCACACGCGGGGATTTTGCATTCGGGAACAACAACCACCCGATCCAAAACATCTACGTGCGTGAAGTGATCCAGGAGGGTGACGTGTTTACCAACAAAATCATCGGCACCGCATTGGAAAGCCACCAAGACGTTTACGCAGCCGACTGCGCGAACTAATGGCATCCCCCGGGCGCACTCACAGCGCCCGGGGGCCACTTTAGGACCTGTCCCACATGTCTTTTATCCTTTTCGCCGAACAGGTGCTGAACGGCTTGCAACTGGGTGTGATGCTGTTTGTTATGGCCGCTGGTTTGACGCTTGTGTTTGGTGTCATGGGGTTAATAAATCTGGCACATGGGTCGCTATACATGGTCGGCGCGTTCGCGGCGGCGGCTGTTGCCGGATTGACCGGATCCTTTGTGCTTGCGCTGGTCGCGGCCCTTGCGGCTGCTGCCGCGGCTGGGGCTTTGGTGGAAATGCTGGTGATCCGCCGCCTTTACACCCGTGACCACCTTGATCAGGTCCTTGCCACCTTCGCACTGATCTTGATCTTTTCCGAAGGCACACGCTGGATTTTTGGGTCGTTTCCCCTGTTCCTGAACATTCCCGACTATCTGTCCGGACCTGTCACCTTGCCCGGGGGCATCCAGTATCCGCTGTACCGCCTGACATTGATTGCCATTGGCTTGGCCATTGCGGGCGGTCTGTTCTTGTTGATTTCGCGTACGCGGCTTGGCATCCAAATCCGTGCCGGCGAAAATGATCGCGAGATGATTGCCGCGCTGGGCGTCGATATCTCAAAGCTTTACACCGTCGTTTTTGCCTTGGGCGCAGCCCTTGCCGGACTTGCGGGTGCGCTTGTGGGCGCAATTCAGTCGGTACAGGTCGGCATGGGCGAACCGGTTCTGATCCTTGCTTTTGTGGTGATTGTCATCGGCGGCATCGGGTCAATCAAAGGGGCACTAATCGGCGCAATTCTGGTTGGGCTCACCGACACATTGGGGGGCGTCTTGCTGCCTGAACTGTTCAAAACCTTTATGGACAATGCCGCCGCCTCATCCATCGGATCGGCGTTGGCATCAATGCTGATCTACATTCTCATGGCTTGCGTTTTAATCGTAAAACCCACCGGTCTGTTTGGGGCGCGCACATGAAGCGTGAAACCATCTTAAACGCAGTCATGGTTCTGGGTCTGTTTGTTGTGCCGCTTTGGGCGTGGATCGCAGACGAACCCTTCATTATCACCCTCACCACCAAAGCCGCCATTCTTGCTTTGGCCGGCGTTGGGCTGAACATCGCGCTGGGCATTGGTGGATTGGTCAGCTTCGGACACGCAGCATTCTTTGGATTGGGCGGCTATGCCATGGGTATTCTCGCCAGCCACGCCCAAAGCTATGCGCCGATCATGGAAAGCCCGTTTCTGATCGAAGGCACAAAATCCATGCCCGTGATCTGGTTGGCGGCCATCATCACATCCGGTTTGGCGGCGCTGGCTATCGGCGCACTAAGCCTGCGGACGACAGGCGTATACTTCATCATGATCACATTGGCCTTCGGGCAAATGTTGTATTTCTTCACCATCAGTTGGCCCGCGTATGGCGGCGAAGACGGCTTGCCGATTTACGTGCGCAACGGCTTTCCCGGGGTGAACACACTGGATCCCATCCAATTCTACGGCGTGGTGTTCGTAATCCTTATGGCGGCCCTGTTCTTTACCGCGCGCTTGATAAAATCACCCTTCGGCCTTGCCTTGAACGCCGCCCGTCAATCCTCCGAACGCGTAGAAACCGTTGGCATCAATCCCTACAGATTGCGCCTGATGGCCTTTGTCATTTCAGGCATGATCACCGGACTGGCCGGGGCGCTGTTTGCCGACCTCAACCGCTTTGTCAGCCCGACGATGTTCAGCTGGCAAATCAGCGGTGAAATCATGGTCTTTATCATCATTGGTGGTGTCGGACGGTTGTTTGGTCCGGTCGTCGGCGCGGTGCTGTTTATTTTGCTAGAACACATCCTGGGCGGGCTGTCCGACTACTGGCATATCTATCTTGGGGTGCTTCTGCTTTTGATCGTGCTGTTTGCGCGCGGTGGGGTGATTGGCACACTGGCAGGTCGGGAGGCATCCCATGACTGACCCTGTTTTGGAAGTACGCGGCATCACCAAGTCCTTTGGCGCCGTGCACGCCAGCAAAAACATCACGTTGGACCTGCGACCCGGTGAAATACATGCGCTTATCGGTCCAAATGGCGCAGGAAAATCGACCCTAATAAAGCAAATTTCGGGGGGATTGCGCCCCGACGCAGGCAGCGTATGGCTGAACGGCGAAGACGTCACGCCCTTGCCTACGCCGTTGCGGGCCCGCAAAGGGTTGGGGCGCACGTTCCAGATCTCGGCGCTGGCAATGGAGGATTCAGTGCTGCAAAACGCCGTGCTCGGGGCTTTGGGCGCACATGCATCACCGTTTCGGTTTTTCACAAAAGCACTGTCGCAAAAGGACCTGCGCGACCGCGCGGAACAAGCGCTGGATCGCGTGGGTCTAAGTACGCACGCCAACACGCGCACATCCGAATTATCCCATGGGCAACGTCGCCAATTAGAGGTTGCCGTTGCATTGACGTTGTCACCGACAGCCTTTGTGATGGATGAACCCATGGCGGGGTTGGGTGCCGAAGGGTCACAGACCTTGACCACTTTCCTTGACACCCTGCGCCATGAGGCACCGATCCTGCTGGTTGAACACGACATGGATGCGGTGTTTGCACTGGCCGACCGCATCAGCGTTCTGGTCTACGGCGAAGTCATTGCCACAGGTACAGTCGACGACATCCGGCAAAATCCGAAAGTGCGCGAAGCTTATCTGGGGGAAGAGGCATGACCCTACTAAGCGTCCAAAGCATTGCGACCTTTTATGGCGCATCCCAAGCCTTGTTCGATGTTTCGCTGGATATCGCAGAGGGCGAAGTGCTGGCCTTGATGGGACGCAATGGCATGGGCAAATCAACAACCGTCAAAACGATTTGCAGGATGCTGGCCGCACGATCAGGGCGCGTGGTTTTCGACGGGCACGATCTTGGGGCGGTGCCATCCCATAAGGCTGCGCGATTGGGCATTGGCCTAGTGCCGGAAGGACGCAGATGTTTCACCAACTTAAGCGTTGAGGAAAATCTGATAGCCGCCGCACGCAAAGGGGCTTGGGACACGACAAAAGTCGGGAAATTGTTTCCCCGCCTGACCGAACGACGCATGCAATTGGCCGGATCGCTTTCGGGGGGCGAACAACAGATGCTGGCCATTGGACGCGCCCTGATGACAAACCCGCGCCTTTTGGTTCTGGACGAGGCCACCGAAGGGCTGGCCCCGCTGGTCCGTCAAGAAATCTGGGACGCCATTGCGACCTTGAAACGCGACACCGGCATGGCCCTTCTGGTTGTTGATAAATCGCTAAAGGAACTGGCCCAGATCGCAGATCACGCCACCATTCTGGAACGCGGCACTTCCGTATGGACCGGACGCATGGATGAGGTCACAGACGCCATCACCCAAAAATTCCTGGGCATTTGAACCCGGCATTTGAAAACACCTGTTCTTGCTTACAATTGAAGCGGTGCCTTTTCCCTTCGGCAAAGCCACGCTATAGCGGGGCATGACAAATTTTCTTCATATCTCCGACTTGCCCGATGATTTGGACCTGGGTCCAATGGTTGCCATCGATTGTGAAACCATGGGCTTGCATCCACACCGTGACCGGCTGTGCGTGGTGCAGCTGTCGTCTGGCGACGGGAACGCACATATCGTTCAAATCAAAAAGGGCCAGACAGAGGCCCCGAACCTGTGCAAAATGCTGACAAACCCCGACGTGCTGAAGCTGTTTCACTTTGGACGATTTGACATTGCCGCGATGCAAAACGCCTTTGGTGCGGTCACGGCGCCTGTGTACTGCACAAAGATCGCCAGCCGTCTGATCCGCACCTACACAGACCGTCACGGGTTGAAGAACCTGCTGCATGAACTGTTGGGCGTTGACGTCTCCAAGCAGCAGCAATCCAGCGACTGGGGCGCGGACACATTGACCACTGCGCAAATGGACTATGCGGCGTCGGATGTGTTGTACCTGCACCGGCTGCGCGATGAATTGAACAAAAGACTGGTGCGCGAGGACCGTATGGAGGTCGCACAAGCCTGTTTCGATTTCTTGCCAATGCGGGCCAATCTAGACCTGATCGGCTGGCCAGATACAGACATATTTGCCCACTCATGAGCGAACAAACCCCTTTCCGTGACACCGCCCGCCGCGTGATCGAAGCTGAAGCTGACGCGCTGCGCGTGATGGCAGATGGCCTGGATGAACGCTTTGCGCAGGCCGTGGTCAAATTGCTGGACACCAAGGGGCGCGTGATCGTCACGGGCATTGGCAAATCAGGGCATATCGCCCGCAAGATTGCAGCCACACTGGCAAGCACGGGCACACCTGCGCAATTCGTGCATCCCGCCGAAGCCAGCCATGGCGATTTGGGCATGATCACGCGCAGCGATACGGTGATTGCCATTTCCAATTCCGGCGAAGCACCCGAGCTGGCAAATCTGGTGGCCTTCACGCGCCGCTTTGACATTCCGCTGATCGGAATCACCAGCCGCCCCGACAGCAGCTTGGGCAAACAATCAGACATCGTTCTGCAACTGCCTGCCTTGGGCGAGGCTTGCGGCACGGGCGTTGTGCCCACGACCTCGACCACGTTGACGCTGGCGATGGGCGATGCGGTGGCTGTGGCCATGATGGAACACCGCGCATTCACACCCGAACATTTCCGCGATTTCCACCCCGGCGGCAAACTTGGCGCACAATTAAGTCTGGTCAAAGACCTGATGCATTCGGGCGATGCGATTCCTTTTGTGGGGATGGACGCGAATATGTCTCAGGTTCTGGGGCAAATCGGACAAAAGGGTTTTGGGGTGACATGTGTCACCGACACGTCCGGCGCATTGAAAGGCATCATCACGAACGGGGACATAAGCCGCCACATGGACGGGCTGGCCACGCTGACGGCCCAGGACGTGATGACGCACGATCCCGCAACGATCCCGCCCGATGCGCTGGCCGAGAAGGCTGTGGGCATTATGCAAGATCGCAAAATCACCTGCCTGCTGGTCGTTGATCCCGCCCATCCAACGCAACCCGCCGGGCTTTTGCATATCCATGACTGCCTGCGCGTCGGACTGGGATAACGGCAAATGGACTGGTATTCGCGCATGGTGGCATGGCTAAAGGTGCTGTTGCCGCTTATGGCGCTGGGGCTTTTGTCGACGCTGTTTCTATTATCGCGCAACATCGATCCAACGGCCTCTATTCCTTTTGCTGAAAAAGATGTGCAGGACCGTTTGCGTGACCAGCAAATCACAGGCCCGTTCTTTTCCGGCGCAACCAGCAGCGGTGATCTTATTTCGTTTTCTGCCGACAAAGTCGGACGGGGCGCAGGCAAAACCACAGCCGAAAATGTCGTGGCAAAACTGGATCTTGCGGGTGGCACCAAGGTGAACATCACCGCAAATCAAGCAGACCTAAGCATGTCGGAACAAGTTGTGACATTGACGGGCGACGTCAAGATCACCACATCCACCTTATACAAAGTGACCACGAACCGCCTCACGTCATCACTGGGCCAGTTGGACATCAAATCGCCCGACGAAGTACAGGGGTCAGGACCGATTGGACAGATCACGGCGGGATCGCTACAAATTTCTGCAGTGAAAGACGGCGGCCCCGCCCAATTGATTTTCACAAACGCCGTAAAACTGATATACGACCCGCAAAAGAAACGAGAATGATTGCTGTGACCTTATTGCGTGCCTTTGCCTTTACAATCGCTCTGACCGCGATTGCCCCCAACGTTCAGCCTGCATTTGCGCAAGGCACCAACGTTGCCTTTGGAACAATCCGGCAAGACACCAGCCAGCCCGTCGAAGTGACCGCTGACAACTTGTCGGTGGATCAGGCCTCTGGAACAGCTGTTTTTGTGGGTAACGTGCTTATTGGACAAGGCGAAATGCGCTTGTCTGCCGCGCGTGTAAAAGTGGTCTACAAAGCCCAGAATGAAGGCATTGCATCGCTGGAAGCCACGGGCGGCGTCACTCTGGTGTCTGGGCAGGATGCAGCCGAAGCGGAACGCGCCGACTATAATATTGATTCGGGTACAATCGTCATGACAGGCAACGTGTTGATGACCCAGGGCGCAAGTGCACTGACGGCCGAGCGGATGTCTGTTGATTTGAAAGACGGAACTGCAAAAATGTCAGGCCGGGTCAAAACGATTTTGAACACCGGTAACAACTGATGGCGAAACCAAAGCTGACAGTTGCAGGTGGTGCCACGGGCCTGCAAATTGAAAACCTGCGCAAATCCTATCGTAAAAAGCTGGTGATCCGCGACTTTTCGATGCAATTGAACCGCGGAGAAGTCGTGGCGCTTTTGGGTCCGAACGGTTCTGGGAAAACAACAACCTTTTATTCGGTTGCCGGGTTGGTCACGCCCGAAGGCGGGTCTGTGAAGGTTGACGGGCACGACGTGACCACTTTGCCGATGTACCGCCGCGCCCAGCTTGGGATCGGATACCTGCCACAGGAAATGAGCATTTTTCGTGGGCTGTCTGTCCAAGACAACATCAGCGCGATTTTGGATATAACCGAAACAGACCGTACAAAACGGCGTGCGCGCCTAGAAGATTTGTTGTCTGAATTTTCAATCGAACACCTGCGTCGCGCACCTGCGTTGGCGTTGTCAGGCGGTGAAAGACGCCGCGTGGAAATTGCGCGGTGTTTGGCCGCAAATCCCAAGTATCTATTGCTGGATGAGCCCTTTGCAGGTGTCGATCCGATTTCCGTAGGCGACATTCGCCAGCTTGTTGCCGATTTGAAAACACGCGGCATTGGCGTGTTGATCACAGACCACAACGTACGGGAAACATTAGAAATTGTAGACCGCGCTTATATTTTGCATGACGGTAAAGTTTTGATGTCAGGCACGCCGGAACAGGTCGTGGACAACGAAAATGTGCGCCGCGTTTATCTTGGTGAAAATTTCCGCATTTCCTGATCCATTCAAGAAAATGCGAGATAATTTTACCCGGCAAGCGGGCAGTTTTGATTGACAGAACCACGTTTGATCTGGCTCAATACAGATATGGCAAAACGCATGTTACTGTCTGACTACAAAACTTTCTTGGTCCAACGGCCAACGTTCAGACACATGCGAACACAGCCTTTCCCGCGAAACTGATCTTTGGCCCGCACCTTTGTACGGTGCGATCCCAGACCCGTTTCAACCACTTTGAAGGAGATAGAATGCGGTATCAAATCAGCGGAAAACAAATCGACATTGGAAATGCACTGCAAACGCATGTGAAAACCGAACTGGGCGAAGTGGTCCAAAAGTACGCTGAACGACCGACCGACGCGAACGTCATATTCTCAAAATCTGCCCATGAATATGCCTGTGAGGCAACCGTGCATCTATCGACGGGGCTGACCGCCTCGGCCAAAGCCAAAGAAACAGAAATCTACGCGGCCTTTGACAGTTGCTGCGCCAAAATGGAAAAACAATTGCGGCGCTACAAACGTCGATTGAAAGATCACCACAAGGATCGGGTGGAACCTGTTGAACTTTTCGGCGCTTCCTCCTATATCCTCGCTTCAGCAGAAGGGGCACAGGACCCTGAACCGGAATCGCTACAGCCAATTATCGTGGCCGAGATGGAAACCAACATCCCATCATTGTCCGTTGGCGAAGCTGTGATGCAAATGGAATTGGCCGGCGCCCCTGTTTTGGTGTTCCGGAATGAAGGCAAAGATGGGGTGAATGTCGTGTACCGTCGTGAGGACGGAAACATCGGCTGGATCGACCCATAAAATAAACGCGACGGGCAATGCGTCGATAGGTGCGAGCGACATGGAATTTGCAAAACTTCTAAAGCCGGAGGCCGTCAAAGTATTGACGTCGGCCTCTAGCAAAAAGCGCTTACTGGCGGATGTCGGTGATTTGGCGGCTTTTGCTTATGATCTGAACCCAGGCATTGTTTTGGAATGTCTTTTGGCGCGTGAAGCGTTGGGACCAACCGGTGTTGGTCACGGCGTCGCCTTGCCTCATGCCCGTATTGAAGGTCTTAACGAAGTTGTTGGGGTGTTTGTGCTTTTGGATAAGCCAATCGATTTCGGGGCGGTAGATCGCCAACCTGTGGATATTGCATTCGCGTTGTTTGCCCCTGAAAATGCAGGTGTTGAGCATCTGAAAGCCTTGGCATTGGTGTCGCGAACACTGCGCGAACCTTCGATTTGCGCAAAGCTGCGGGCCAATCCCGACGCCTCTACATTGTACGCAATCTTGTCTGAAAGCCGTCAGCAACAGGCGGCTTAAGCCCAGCTTTCGAAACCAAACATCATATAGTCGCGCTGGTACACGTTCTGAACCAGCGCCTCTATTTCTGCATCGTAAATGTCTGCCAAAGCAAAAGGCGTTTCAACCGGGGCATCTTGCACTTGGGGCGTACGGACCCCGACATGCGCCGCCAGCTGCGCCAACTCTTCTTGCATGTCAGCTTCACGGATGACCCTGTCGGGTAGTGCAAACTCACCAAAACCTTGCAGAGCCAAAGCTTGGGTACACCAAGACTGGTCTACACGAATCGCTGTTTGTCCTGCCAAATTACCTTTCAGAAAACCCAGAAACGCCGCAAAAGCTTTCCGGTGTGCGACTTTGTCATAGGACGCGTCTGGCATGCTTTCCGGAATAGGCAAAGCGTAACGCCGGCGCAAAGTCTGACGCAAGGCATCGTAACACTGCGGTCCGGTGTTCAAAATTCTAGTGCAGAACGCATGGTGCGCCCGCGCAACGGGATGACGCAGCACAGTAAAACTGCGGTGCTTGCCATGTTTGCGTTTCCACTGGCGCAGATCTTTTTGACTAAGCTTTGTGTTCAGCTGATCGCCAGACACCCCGTCAACGGCTGCCATCCAGTCCAAAACCTGATCCTCGGGACCGGACCGCATTGGCAAGTACAAAAGCGGCGCATGTGCAGCAGTAACATATGTTGGGATCGCCGGACCGCGGCGTGGCTCAAAGTTTGGTGTGCGCGTCAGGTTGAACCGGTCGAGCCCCGCCAAAGCTTGTTCCATTTTGTCGAAATTTTTAACTTTCTCGGAAATAGGGGACGGGTTTTGCTTTTTCAGGTTTTTATCCAAGCCATCAAGCGCCTCTTGCACGCCTAGAAACTTGGCCAAACCGTTCATGACTTCTACGCTTTGCAGGTCTTCATAAGCGACATAAAATGCAGTCTGACCGCTGGTTTGAAGCCGTCCAAGCAACATAACCTGAAATTCCTGCAACGCGGTCAGGTGGGCGTCAAATTCATCAGCGTCAAATTCGGCCTTGCCATCTTTGCGAGACTTGGCATCCGTCAGCTTCCACTGCCCGGTTTCCTGTGCGATTTTCCACGACACGTAACTGTCCAAAGGATTACGTGTTAGCACAATTTTCGCGCATTTTTCGTCGTTCAAGATCGCATCCAGAACCCTCGGGTCGTGATCGTGGAAATAGCGAAACCCGTTCAGCGCAGACTTGTCTTTGCGCACCTCACGCAACAACACCTTTGGGTCTGCATCCCGTGTGTCCTGCGTAACCCCCAGAATCTCTTGCGTCTTCGGGTATCCCAAAAAATGCGGGTTGAACGCTTCGCCATGACAGGCAATCCCGTCAAACGCGTTCAGGTTTGCCTCCAAAAAATTGGACCCGGTGCGCATCTCAGCAAAAACTACAAAATAATCGAAATTCTTAGGCATATTTATTGCACCAGATAGGGTTTGCGAGGTGGTTTACTGGCCCCTTCAGGGCCGCGGTCCACGGGAAAATCACCCATCAAATACGGATGCATGCCTTGATTCTTCAAGTTTTGCAGGAATTGACCAAACCCGCTTAGATCGACCATCTTTGGCACTTCCGACAGACGTCTGGCATGCTGCGGTCCAATTTCGTCCAAAATGCCCTGAAGCGGCTCCATCGGGGCTTCGATAAACTCTGCCATGCTCCAAATCCGCACGCGCGCTTTGGAAAATGGCGACCGCAGAACATCCAGATGTTCGCTTTCGATCTTTTGCAGCAAAGCCGCTTGCTTACGTATATCAATAAAATTCAAATTTGATTTGAACAACGGCACAGACCACGCGCCGCTTATCACAGAGATTTGCGCATTATGATCTTTAGCCATCCGCCAATTGATTATTTGCGTATCCGCCGGTCCAAATTGAAAACACTGCCGTTCTCCGCGTGTGTTCCAAATCAAGTTCGTTAGAAATCCGCTTGGATTGTTATCACGCACCAAAGCGCTATCGCTGAGCGCGCCATGAATGGTTTCCCGGCCATCGGCAAAACGCACACGATCGGGCGCAAATAGGTGGCCGTGAACCCGCGCCCCTGTGGCTTTCGCCAACCATGGTTCAAAATTTTCGAAAAGCTCGGCAAACCCCTGAAACACAGAATACGGGGCGGCCGTCACCCCATTTTCCCAATCTTCATTCGGAAACCGGCTTTGCATATACAGGCCTGGACGGCCGCGTGTCCGCCGCTCAACCGCTTTGGCAAAAATACGGTCAATTTTACCAGGATTAGGTTCTGTCCGCTTCATCGCACCTGCAGTATCAGTCAAAAACGCCTCATAAAGACGATCTGCATGTGGCCAGATTTTGCGGGCCACAAAGCAGTCGGACCGGCGCAAAAGCTGCAAATGGTCATCATAGAAAATATGCGGTTTGCCTTGAAAATCAAACTTGCTTAGCGTCAGAGACCGACTTTCGATGTTGGTGGAATACTGCCGCGACAGGGTTTGGAAATAGCTTTCGTCGGGGATCCACACCCGCTTGAAATACGCATCATATACCGCACGATCAGGGTCTTGCAGGATGGCTGACAAGGTTTGCCGTGTCAGACACCACCATTGGCTGCCCATATGGGGCACCAACCCGTTCGGCACACGTCGCTTCAACTTTAACTTGCGTTGGATTTGAACGTAGCGGTCAAACAGCAAACGGTGGCGTTTCCAGGAAAACGGGAACCGTAAAGTGAACCGTTCTGCATCGAGACCGCCAACCGTCCAAGGCACATCCGACGTCGTTGCACTTTCAATAAAATCCGTACGCGGACGGGCCTCAAGGTACTCGACCAGCTCATCCACAGGCCGCAAAGGCAAACATGACCCCGACGCCAGATAGACGTGCCGCACGAAAGAGAACTTGGACAGCATCAGTTCAGATGCAGCTTGGGACGCCGCGACGATGCCCCACGTGCCCCATTCACATTTGAACCGTGTCGAAAATTCAACATTCGGAACGCCTGACAGGGCATTTGCGAAGGCATCGTATGTTTTGCGATCCACCATTTTATCGACATGGATCACAACAGGGCACCCCCCCGCAGCCCAATGCCGCGCAGCCTGTTCAGCGCGGTTCAATGCGGTGTGAACCAGCATGACGATGCCGACGCTCATGCCCAGTTTCCTTTGGACATCAGCCCTAAAATTTCAAGCTGGCGCCAATTTATGTACTTTTCAGACCACTTGCACCACAGCTCTGGATCGTCTTTCAGGCTATCTGCATAAGCCTTGTATTCTACCGAAGCCGCATAGTGCTGTTTGCGGGTCAGTTCTTCGGCGGCTTTGGAGGTGAAGGTGTCCAGGAACTTGGCATGCAACAGCACGCCGCTGGCTTTTTCGCCACCCCATTCGTCGTAAACTTGGTTCAACCCCCGCGGCAAAAGCATATGGGTTGAGCTGACGTAGGTGTAACGGCGGTCCCATTTCACCAACGGAATCTTATTTAGCGCAGGGGCTTTTTCAGGAGCATTGTGAAAAAATACCCGTGCGCGCGGCCCACCTTGTATCCACAAATTACCAAAGCGCTTGTTGCGTGACATCGTATAGTTGCCGCTGTCGAACCAGCTGGCAATTTCCATCGGATCCTGACCTTCGGTGTAAGGTTGCGCGTCCAGACGCCCCTTTGGATACATATCAAGCAACATGGCGCTGAATGATTTGATGCTGGACGCGTCCAGCCAATCCGTCAGCGCCCGCAGCGGGCGTGTGTCACAGAAAGGGTACACCAGAAATTCATCAGGATCGACCACCAGCGCCCAATGCCCATGGGCATATTTCAACTGCAACCAATTTAGCCAATCAACACCAAACCGCGCACGCTTGTAGCTGAATTTTGTGTGCCAAACTGAAACATCAGGCTGCTGCGCCAAATAGTCTGTGCTGCCGTCATTGCTGTCATTGTCCACGATCAGGAAATGGTTGATGCCCTGTTCACGATAGTAATCAAGGAAGTACGGCAATCGCACACGTTCATTCCGCAAGGTCGAGAACAACAGTAGATCGTCAGATTTGATATTGGTCGTCCGGTCCGCCACACGCGACAGCTCACGGCGCTTGCGAAACGCACGAATGCGCCACCGCTTCCGCTGAAGCCTATTGCGATATGACTGCCAAGCGCCCAAACTTTTGCCCTTTACCTGCCAGAGTTCTTCCGGCCCCGTTGCGCTATCAGATCAAACTTAACACGGTGTTGAAATGTGCCGTCCAATCTGGAGGCGAAAATCGATCAAATTTTCTACGTTTGGGGTCGTCTCCGGCCATCTGTTTTATTGTCGTTAACCACAGATAACGGTCTGAAACGCTTGCGTAAACTGGAATATCGTCAAGGATTTCCCGGATCACACCTAATTCATTGGATAAAATAGGAACCCCCAACATTGCCGCCTCAACTGGAGGTAGACCGAACCCTTCCGCAAAAGACGGAAACAGAAACCCTGATGCACCTTGCAAAAGGGCCAACATGTCGGCGTCGCAAAGCCCGCTTCGCTCTCGCACAGGGCCGTGTTCATCCAAGGCATCCAAACGGGAAAATACGGCATCGTTGTTCCAACCACGCGATCCGACGATATGTAATTCAGGCGCTGCGGGTCCTAGTTCTTCCCACAAATCCAGCAAAAAAGCGTGATTTTTACGGGGCTCGATTGTCCCGATTGTCACAAAGTAGGGGGTCTTCGGGCAGATAAAATCCGGATTGGGATAGGGTTGTTCTGTTCCCAAATGGGAAACAATGCCGCGTGGCACATCCCCCCAAACTGCCATTTGCGCTTCGGTACGAGTTTGGGTGTCCGCTGAGTTATAAATTACCACGTCCGCGAACTGGCGCACACGCATCAGCTTTTCGCGAAATACCTCGACTGTTCCAACCCTTTGATATTGTGGGAAATTCAGCGGGATAACATCATGAACCATTACAGCCGTCACACCACCCAATCCACGTACGGCTTGCAAAACGCGATCGGTCAAGTTGCTATGACCAACGTTAAAATAGTGTGTCCCCTGCGGCAGATGTTTCGCCAACATCTGATCCAGTTTTGGGGGAAGGGCACGGGCAAAAGCGTTGCGGCGCACTTCGGTTTGCGCCTTGCGTTCCGTTCGGGTCAAGCCGCGCGATAGCAATGAAAGGACATCCGGAGAGGCCATCTTTGAAGGATGGCTCAGCCGCCCACACATCGCCCGCAACCCCATGTCATCCAGCAACACATATCCAAATGGCGTGCGCACCAAACCAAAGCCGGGCACATCGTCCGCCAGAAACGCTTTCAAATACGCCATCTCGACACGGTCCACGCCGGTCAAAACACGCCCTGCGCGGCGCACCAAACGGGTTATGTCTAAAAGCCGGGCGGGCGGCGGTTTATTTGGAATAGTGGCCAGTTTGATGCCATCTCCACGCGTCTGCGATCATCTGTTGCAGGGTAGACCGCGTTGGCGACCACCCCAATTCAGACACAGCGCGCGACGAACCAGACACCAGTTTCGTACAATCCCCCGCGCGACGGTCCCCTTCGTTATAGGGCACTTCGCGGTTTGTGACACTGCGCGAATGATCAATGACTTCACGCACCGAAAATCCGGAACCGGTGCCAAGGTTGAACACGCGGCTCGCTTTGTCGTCTTGTAGCCATTTCAGACCTAGAACGTGGGCATCCACAAGATCACACACATGCACGTAATCGCGGATACAAGTGCCGTCAGGCGTATCGTAGTCGGTGCCAAAGATGGTCAGCGCATCACGTTTGCCGTCGATGGCATCCAACATAAGCGGAACCAAATGCGTCTCGGGTTGGTGGAATTCGCCCACTTCGCCCTCAGGGTCAGCGCCTGCCACGTTGAAGTACCGAAAGATCACATGACGCAGTCCGTTCGACGCCTCGAAGTCGCGCAGAATGTCCTCGATTGCGCGTTTGGACGCGCCATATGCATTGATCGGATATTGGGCGCTGTTTTCATCAAGAACCACGTTGTCCTGATCACCATAGGTGGCGCAAGTGCTTGAAAATACAAAGTTCATGCAGCCTGCGTCAACGGCTGCTTCGATCAGGTTCAAAGACCCCGACACATTGTTGCGCCAGTATTTTCCGGGCTCTGACATGCTTTCGCCAACCTGCGAAAGCGCGGCAAAATGCATAACGGCTATCGGCTGGTATTCGGCGAATACGGCGTCCAGGCGGGCGCGATCCAACAGATCCCCTTGGGCGAACGGCCCGAACTTTACCGCTTCTTCCCAGCCAGTGACCAAATTGTCGAAGGTGACTGGAATGAAACCGGCCGCTGCCAGAGCTTTGCAGGCGTGCGAACCGATGTAGCCCGCGCCGCCTGTAACAAGTACATGATCCGTCAAAGACGTTACTCCGCCGCTTTGTCCATTGCGACGATGTCGTGGATGTACCCACGCAGATCATCACGCAGTTCTTCACGCGCCAGACCAAAGGATACAGTCGCCTGCAAGAAGCCGGACTTTGATCCACAATCGAAACGCTGGCCTTTGAAGCGGTACCCATAGACTGGATTGTCTTGCTCAATCTCGGCTGCAATCGCATCTGTCAGCTGAATTTCACCACCGGCACCGGATTTGATCTTGTTCAAATTGCCAAGCACGTTGGGCGACAGAATGTAGCGGCCAATTACGGCCAGATTGGATGGCGCTTCATCGGCCGGGGGCTTTTCAACCATACCTTTGACGCGCACCATGGATCCCATGTCTTCCGACACATCCAACACACCGTATGAAGATGCCTTTTCAGGAGCAACCTCCATGGCCGCAACCATGTTGCCACCTGTTTCTTCATAAGCTTCTACCATTTGCTGCAAACATGGCTTTTCAGCCGCGATCACATCATCAGGCAAAATTACCGCAAAGGGTTCGTTTGCAATCAAGCGCCGTGCGCACCAAACAGCGTGACCCAAACCAAGCGCCTTGTGCTGGCGAATGTAGGCAATGGCGCCACTATCCATGTTGGTGTCTTTAAGGGCTTCAAGCGCCTCGGTTTTACCTTTTTTGCGCAGCTCTTGTTCAAGGTTCGGGGCATGGTCGAAGTAATCTTCCAATGCGCCTTTGCCGCGGGACGTCACAAAGATGAATTCCTTGATGCCGGCGGCACGGGCTTCATCAATGGCGTATTGGATCAAAGGGCGATCCACCAAAGTCATGATTTCTTTCGGGACTGATTTTGTCGCTGGCAAAAACCGCGTTCCAAGTCCGGCCACGGGAAAGATAGCCTTGGTCACCTTTTTACGCATTCCTGATCCTCATTTCGTGCGCTCTGTTTTAGAGCATTTTTGGTTATCTAAACGTAATTTTCCGAACAAAATACACGCAAACGTCTCAAAACGTTGGAATTGCCAGCAAATGTTGCATCATCACGCCAATTTTTACTCACACCTGACGCACGATAGCGACACGTTCCATTTCTTTCTTTGTACGTGCTTTAGCCGTTGCCCACTGAAAAATCCTTTCGTTGCGCAAAGACTTGCCGAACTGCCCACCTTTTTGTTCCCAAAAGCCGGCGGGATTGAACTGCACGTGGTGGTACATTGCCGTGCGCGAGAGAATGATCAAGGTGACTATCTGTGCGTTTTTCACCCTGACTTTCGCGGCCTCCCTTGCCGCCGCAGCGCCGCGCAGGGTCGATTGTTCAAAATGTGTATGCCGCGCCACCACCGGAAACCGTTTAAACCCATCGCTGGCATGTCGGGTCACTTGATTTGCCCCGACAGGACGCACACCCCCTTTGGCATGCCCCGCCCGAAGGCGTTTCATCAGATATCGCACCTGCCGCGGCTCAAGCCGACCTGCCACCATATGCGACAAAAGCCGTTTGCGTTCACTGGATTGCACATCTTTCCAATGCGCGTCTTGCGCGGCATCCTCGATGAACTTTCGCGCGAACACCGCCCAGCTTGCGCCAATGTCGAACAAATCCGATGGCGCCCTGTCCGGGCGGCGCCTCACGCTGGCCGCAAACCCGTGGTGTACCTGCGCACGGGGGCAAATCGCCGTCGCATGCCCTGCCCGCGCCAGCCGCATGTTCAGGTCCGTTTCGTCCAGGTAAAAATGGTAGGCCGGATCAAATCCACCCAGCTCGACCAAAACATCACGGCGTAGTGCCATGTTTGTGCCTTCGGTTTTCACAGCATACCCTGTCGGGGCCCGCAACACTGTGGCTTTGTCCTCGGCCACTTCGATCGGCTCGCTATGCCCCAAAGCGTTGATCAACCGCGCCTTCCATTGAAAGCTGATGCCGTTGCGCCCAATTACAAACCCACCGGACGCTGCCACATCCGATTGCTCAAAAGGTGCGATCAAATAGTGCAGCCACGTTGGCTCTGGCACAGCATCATCATCAATGAAAGCCACCACATCACCAGCTGCCGCAACAACACCTGCGTTGCGCGCCGCCGAGATATTCGCCTGATCAAACGCAACCATCTTCACGTCGTCAGCACACGCCATTTTCTTGACCGCTTCGATCCCGGCGGGATCAGCCACAACCACAATTTCAAACGGATCGTACTGGACCTGCGACAGCCCCATAATGCACCGCGTCAACGCGTCCGGTCGGTCACGGCTTACCACCACAACGCTGACCGAAGGGCGTGTCATGCCAGCCCCATCTGCGCCATCATCGCTTCAATCTTGGGCACATCTTCGGGGTTGTTCAGCTCCCAGAACTGACGTCCTTTTGCTTCGACCTCGACACATAAAACGGAACGGCCATTTTCCATGAAGCGCAATTGCTCCAACCCTTCAAGCTGCTCTAACGGACCGACGGGCCACGACGGATATGCCGCCAAAGCATCGGGGCGATAAGCGTAGACGCCCACGTGATGAAACACGGGAGTTTCGTCTTCATCGGCATAGGTTTCGGAAGTAAATGGCACCACTTCCTTTGAAAAGTACATCGCGTGGCGTTGCGCGTCGAAAACGCTTGTTGTGCCGCCAACGCGCCCTGCCTTTCGGTCGCTCAGAAAGCTGTTCAGCGTCGCCCCATCGCACCGCAACACAGGCGTTGCGATTTCCGCATCCGGCGCAGCGCGCAAACCCGTCACAAGATCTTCCACAAACCAATGCGGTGTCAGCGGTGCATCGCCTTGCAGGTTCACCACGATCTCATAACTGCCGCCCAGCGCAGCATGCGCTTCTGCGCAACGCTCTGTGCCGTTGGCGCAGTCTTCGGATGTCATGACAACTTCGGCCCCGAAGGCCTCAGCGGCGGTCTGAATACGGACATCATCTGTGGCCACAACAACACGGTCCACGCCTTGCACCTCACATGCGGCCCGCCAACTACGTTCGATCAAAGACCGTTGATCGCCTTGCGCACCGGTCAGCATTGCCAAGGGTTTCGCAGGATAGCGCGTGGACGCATAGCGGGCGGGTATGACGATCAAAACAGACATTACGCAGGCTTCAAATCGACCGACGGCGCATAAGCGATGAAAAACGGATTGGCAAAATCCGCCTTGCCGTATTTCAAAGGCGTTTGGTCATCAAACCGCACCACATCGCCCCCTGCACCCAACAAGACCGCGTGCCCTGCAGCTGTGTCCCATTCCATCGTGCGGCCAAGGCGCGGATAAACATCCGCTTCGCCCGTCGCGATCAGGCAGAACTTCAAAGATGACCCTGCGCTTTTCATGTCTTTGACAGCGTACTTATTGATGTAATCATCCGTCGCCTGATCGCGGTGCGATTTCGATGCAACCACCATAAGGGCGGAATTGTCAGCATTAGAGACAGAAATGGGTGTAACCGCGCCGATTTTATCCTTGGCGAAATCGCCGGTTTCCTCAACCGTCTGACCATCGGCTTGCGTAAAAAACATGCGCCCTTTGGCTGGGGCATAGACGACACCACGCGTGGGTGTGCCACCTTCGACAAGCGCGATGTTGACAGTGAAATCGCCACGACGGTGAATGAATTCTTTAGTGCCATCTAGCGGATCAACGATCAAAAACGTATCGCCTGATGCGGTATGCGTGGCGGACTGTTCTTCTGTGACAAGCATCACATCAGGAAACGCGGCACGCAGTCCAGCCGAAATAATAGCATCTGCCGCTTCGTCCGCAGCAGTGACAGGGCTGTCGTCCGACTTCGTTTTCACATCAAAGTCGTCAGCGCCGTAGATTTCCATAATCTTGTCGCCAGCTTCCAACGCAAGGGTGCGAATGACCGGCACCAAATCTTCATAATTCACGTCTATTCTCCTGCCCCGCGGGGTTTTGTTGAATTCAAAACTCGGATCACTTATGGTGCGACGACAACGGAACGGCAAGAATTCCATGCGACTTTCGCAACAACCCTGAGGCAACGACACATGTTTCAACCGACGCGGAAACCGCAAAGCGGGATAGGCATCGCCCTATCGATGGCCGAACTGGTCTATCATTCGATTGTACGAAGCGTGCGGAAAACCCATAACAATGCGTTTTTGGCAATTTTGATGAACATGCTTCAAGTTATTGTTTTTGTTCTTGCTTTTTACGTGATGTTTTCGATTTTGGGGTTGCGCGGTGCGGCCATTCGCGGCGACTTTCTACTGTATATCATGACGGGAATTTTCCTGTATCTGACGCACTCTAAGTCCCTTGGTGCTGTGGTTGGATCAGAAGGGCCCGCAAGCCCGATGATGCAACACGCCCCCATGAACACCATCATCGCCATTCTGTCTGCCGCCCTTGGCGCGCTTTACGTGCAAGTGCTTTCGCTGTTTTGCATTTTGTTTGTGTACCATGTGGCCTTCACACCAGTGGTTATTGAAGACCCGGCTAGCGCCTTCGGGATGCTGTTGCTGGCATGGTTTACAGGGGTGGCTTTGGGGCTGGTCTTGCTTGCTGTCAAGCCATGGTTTCCCACGGCCGTGTCCATTTTTTCAACCATTTACCAAAGGGCGAACATGATTGCGTCTGGCAAGATGTTCGTTGCAAACACCCTTCCGGGCTTCATGCTGGCGATGTTTGACTGGAACCCGCTGTTTCATGCCATCGATCAATCGCGCGGCTTTACGTTTATCAACTACAATCCGCGCTACAGCACATGGGAATATGGGTTTTGGGTCGGAGTCGTTCTGGTTATGCTCGGCCTCATGGGCGAATTTTACACACGTCGCCACGCGTCTATCAGTTGGGGATCACGCCGATGAAATTTATATCCGTTTTGCTGCTTGGCTTTTGGGCAACCGTCGTAAGTGCCTATGATTTTCCAGCCCGGTATTCTGTGATCGGGATACCGGATGGTGATTTGCTGCCAATCTTTGCAGCCCAAGATGACACTTCGGATATCTTGGCGGGATATGTGTTTGATGCAAAATCCATCGAAGTTGTTTCCGTCAGTGCAGATGGCATTTGGGGTCAGGTCAATGTGCGCGACACGACAGGCTGGGTCACCATGAGCAGCATGCTTAAAGTAGAAGACGACATGCCCCTAACGCTGGCCTGCTTCGGCGCAGAGCCAAGCTGGAACATTGATCTAAGCGACGACAAGTCAAGCGCATGGAACACACCCGAAACCCGTGGTGATGTGCAATTTACCAAAAGCGACGACAAACTTGGGTATGACGGCAAGATCACAATGACGGAAACCTCGGCGCGTCCGGGACTTCAAGTCGACTTCAACGCCAAGCTGACGCCTGCTGCATGTACCTACCCCAACACGGAAAACGCATTTGGCCTAAAAATCGAAATATTGCTGAAAGGCTATACAGGTTTCGCAAGCCCTGAAGGGGATGAAACTGTTTCAGGCTGTTGCTCATTAAGACCCTAAGCGGCAAAAACCATGAACCACCGTACCGCCACCAAATGGGGCGATACGAGGTTTGTTTTAAAACGGCTTAGCGCTTTTTCTCTTTCACAACCCCACGCACCAGCTTGCCGAAGGCTTTGTCGCGGGCGCGGCGCTGGATCAGTGTGGCCGAGTTGTAGGCGTCTTCAGCCACAAGCTTTTTCCACCGTCGCATCCGCGCCTCATCGATGTCGCCTGCGTCCATGGCCGCACGCACCGCGCATCCCGGTTCCGTTTCATGTGCACAGTCGCGAAACTTGCACTGCGTGGAAAGCTCTTGCAGATCCGAAAACAGATCTTCGATCCCTGCCGTAACATCCGTCATTTGCAATTCGCGCATGCCCGGCGTGTCAAGAACGGCAAAGCCCCCCGGCACCAGATGCAATTGGCGGGACGTTGTTGTGTGGCGTCCTTTATCATCAGCCGCACGAATCCCTTGCGTGGCAATGATATCGCGATCCGCCATCGTATTCGCCAAGGTCGACTTGCCGACGCCAGATGATCCCAAAAAGGCAACGGTCCGCCGCGGTTTACACCACTCCGCAAGCTTTGCTTTTGGCTCATCGGATCGGGCATCAATTGCAATGACAGGCACCAGATCGGAAATGGACCGTGCCTGGGCTTCGAAATCCGTGGTGTCCGCAACCAGATCACGCTTTGTCAGAACGATCACCGGATCAATCTCGGCCTCAAACGCAACGGCGATGTAGCGTTCCAATCGCGCGACATTGAAGTCCTGATTGCACGAGGTCACAATAAACGCGGTATCGATGTTGGCCGCAATGTATTGCACAGCGCGATCTGATCCCGGTGCACGCCGTTTCATCAGGCTTTTGCGGTTCAAAACAGTGTCGGAATACGTGCCATCTGCACTTAAAAGCAGCCAATCCCCCACAGTTGCGTCGGCCACGGACGGAATCGTCTTGTCGATCCCCTGCCCGATCACACGCATCACTGTGCGGTGCACCTCGGTCACGCGCACAGGCGGGGTGTTGGTCATATTGTCAATGGACAATTGCTGCGAAAAGAACGGCTGCCACCCAAGGGTGTCCAGCGTGGAAAGTGCTACCTCTGTTTGTTTGGCTTGAGGCATGAATTGGGAATAGTCCCGTGTCATCGGTTTGATCTTTCAGTGGTGTCTGGAATGGTCGAACGCACACAACAAACGCCGCATCAAGCAAGGTATGCAAATCGCTTTGAAGGTGTGCATCGGAAAGCGCAAAGACTTTCCCACTTTACCGGGACATAAAATCTCCATGTTCTGGGGAAAGATTAAAGGACAACGGTCTCTCAATCAACCACACGCAGTGTCAGATTGATGCGCCCTCCTTTGGGAAGTAACGTGGATGTGCCAAATTTGATCCGGTCGACGCCGTGATAGGTCAATCGCGCGGCGCCGCCCATGACCACCACGTCCCCCGATTGCAACCAGACCGATTCCGTTTTGCCGCCCCGGGTTTGGTTGCCGATGCGGAACAGTCCGTCGTCCCCCAAAGACACAGACACAACCGGCCAGCGAAAGTCGGCCTCGTCCTTATCTTGATGCAGACCCATGCGGGCACCTTCGCCATAGAAGTTGACCAAGCAGCAGTCAGGCATCCGGTCCACACCAGACACCGCCCGCCAAATATCTAAAATTTTAGGTGGAATGTCCGGCCAAGGCGTACCCGAAGGATGTGTCCGAACATAGCGATACCCGGACGCATCCGAAAACCAACCGTATTTGCCTGCCGACGTCATGCGCACAGTCATCGGTTTTCCATAAGGGGTCATGGGCGAGAAAACAGGTGCCGTTTCGGCAACGGCGCGCACGGCCTGCAAGACCTCATTTTGTGCCTGTGTGTTAAGGTACTGTTTACGGATGTCAAAGCCGCGCAGCCTAAGAACCGTCATATCCGCCTCAAATTGCAAAATTCCCCAGATTCACCTGTCCGCAACGCTTGCAGGGCTAGTGTACGCTCCTTATATACGCTCCGAACCGCATGAGACGACCTGTTTCATGCTTATCATTCGGGACAAGGGTGCCGTAACGGGCCTGCGTCTCGTGTCATCGCCTTGAACGCTAAATAAGGGATCGAAAAACATGGCCAAAGTTATTGGTATTGACCTCGGAACAACTAACTCCTGCATCGCCATCATGGACGGCAGCCAGCCTCGCGTTGTTGAAAACGCAGAAGGCGCGCGCACAACACCATCCATCGTGGCTTTCACCGACAACGAACGTCTTGTGGGCCAGCCCGCAAAACGCCAGGCGGTGACAAACCCAGACAACACAATCTTCGGCGTCAAACGCCTGATCGGTCGCCGCAACGATGACGCGCATCTGGCGAAAGACAAAAAGAACCTGCCCTTCAACGTGATTGATGGCGGCAACGGCGACGCATGGGTCGAAGCGAAGGGTGAAAAGTATTCGCCGTCGCAAATCTCTGCCTTCATCTTGGGTAAGATGAAAGAGACAGCGGAAAGCTACCTTGGCGAAGACGTGACCCAAGCCGTGATCACGGTTCCTGCCTACTTCAACGACGCGCAGCGCCAAGCGACAAAAGACGCCGGCAAAATCGCGGGCCTCGAAGTGCTGCGGATTATCAACGAACCAACAGCAGCGGCGCTGGCTTACGGCCTCGACAAAGAGAACACACAAACCATCGCGGTCTATGACCTTGGCGGCGGTACATTCGACGTGACCATCCTTGAAATCGACGATGGCCTGTTTGAAGTGAAATCCACCAACGGCGACACGTTCTTGGGCGGTGAAGACTTTGACATGCGCATCGTCAACTACCTCGCGGACGAGTTCAAAAAAGAGCATTCTGTTGATCTGACACAAGACAAGATGGCGTTGCAGCGTTTGAAAGAAGCGGCTGAAAAGGCGAAGATCGAATTGTCTTCCGCCAACCAGACCGAAATCAACCAGCCGTTTATCTCCATGGGCTCCACAGGCCAGCCGTTGCACATGGTCATGAAACTGACGCGTGCGAAGCTGGAAAGCCTTGTGAACGATCTGATCAAAGCGTCCATGAAACCCTGCGCCGCAGCGTTGAAAGATGCAGGCCTGTCCGCATCCGACATCGACGAAGTGGTCTTGGTCGGCGGTATGACACGTATGCCTAAAGTGATCGATGAAGTGACAAAGTTCTTCGGCAAAGAGCCCCACAAAGGCGTGAACCCCGACGAAGTTGTGGCCATGGGTGCCGCGATCCAAGCCGGTGTTCTGCAAGGCGACGTGAAAGACGTGGTTCTGTTGGACGTGACACCTCTGTCCTTGGGCATCGAAACCCTCGGCGGCGTGTTCACACGCTTGATCGACCGCAACACAACGATCCCGACGAAGAAATCGCAAATCTTCTCAACCGCAGAAGACAACCAGAATGCTGTGACGATCCGGGTGTTCCAAGGTGAGCGCGAAATGGCGTCCGACAACAAGATCCTCGGTGCTTTCAACCTTGAATCGATCCCACCTGCCCCACGTGGAATGCCGCAGATCGAAGTGACGTTTGATATCGACGCAAACGGCATCGTGTCCGTGGGCGCGATGGACAAAGGCACGATGAAGGAACAGAAGATCACGATCCAGGCCTCTGGCGGTTTGTCCGATGCGGACATCGAAGCCATGGTCAAAGACGCGGAAGAGAACGCGGATGCGGACAAAGAGCGTAAGGAACTGATCGAGGCGAAGAACCAAGCCGAAAGCCTGATCCACTCCACGGAGAAATCCATGGAAGAGCACAAAGACAAGGTGGACCCAACGACGATCGAAGCGATCGAATTGGCCATTGCTGCGCTTAATGACGATCTGGAAACGGACAACGCCGACAAGATCAAATCTGGCATCCAGAACGTGACCGAATCGGCCATGAAACTGGGCGAAGCGATCTACAAAGCTTCTGCAGCGGAAGCTGGCGAAGAAGAGCCGGCAGCCGCCGACGAACCACGCGACGGAGACGACGACATCCTCGACGCGGAATTCGAAGATCTGGACGACGACAAACGCGCGTAAGCGCCCCGTCGTGACCCCAATTTCAAGCCGGTCCGTTCACCGGGCCGGCTTGTTCGTTCCAGAGAGGAACCAGATCCATGGCAAAACGTGACTATTATGAAGTGCTTGGCGTCGCCAAAGGCGCCTCAGCCGACGAAATCAAAAAAGGCTATCGCAAGAAAGCCAAAGAACTGCACCCCGACCGCAACGCGGACAATCCCAAAGCAGAAGACCAGTTCAAAGAAGCAAATGAAGCTTACGAAGTTCTGAAAGACGGCGACAAAAAAGCCGCCTACGACCGCTATGGCCACGCCGCCTTTGAAGGTGGAATGGGCGGTGGCGGACGACCCGGCGGCGGCTTTGGCGGCGGTCAGGGGCAAGGCGACTTTGGCAGCGCGTTCTCGGATATTTTCGACGACTTGTTTGGCGATTTCGCAGGCGGACGTGGCGGGCAAGGCGGCGGACGTCGCGCGGCACGCGGCTCTGACTTGCGCTACAACCTAACCATATCGTTGGAAGACGCCTTTGCAGGCATGCAAAAAACGCTAAATGTTCCAACGTCGGTGGCGTGTGAACCATGCAACGGGTCCGGCGCAGAAGGCGGCGCGGAACCCTCAACCTGCCCCACATGTTCGGGAATGGGCAAAGTCCGTGCCCAACAGGGGTTCTTTACCGTTGAACGCACATGCCCAACCTGTTCCGGTTTGGGTCAGATCATCAACAACCCCTGCAAAAGCTGTTCCGGCGCAGGGCGCGTCGAAAAAGATCGTTCCTTGTCTGTGAACATCCCTGCAGGCGTCGAAACCGGTACACGCATTCGTCTTGCGGGCGAAGGCGAAGCCGGCATGCGCGGCGGGCCGTCCGGTGATCTCTACATCTTCATCGACGTCAAAACGCACGAGTTGTTTGAACGTGACGGCAACAGCCTGTTCTGTCGTGTGCCCGTCTCCATGAGCACAGCTGCCTTGGGCGGTAGCATCGAAGTGCCCACCATCGACGGTGGCCGTGGACGTGTGCAAATCCCTGCAGGATCGCAATCCGGGCGCCAAATGCGCCTGCGGTCCAAAGGCATGCCCGCCCTACGCGGCGGCGCAGCAGGCGACATGTTCATCGAACTCGCCGTTGAGACACCCGTGAACCTGACGGCGAAACAGAAAGAACTGCTGAAAGAATTCGATGAGCTATCGTCGGAAAATAACCCCGAAAGCAGCAGCTTCTTTTCGTCGGTCAAAAGTTTTTGGGACAGCATGAAGGGCTGATCTGGAAACCAGCAGCAGTATCAAAAGGCGGGCTTTGTCCCGCCTTTTTTATTGCCGTTAACAGTCCGGTAAGGGCAATTTGCAACGCTACCCCTATGACAGAATCAATTCATGCCTTTCACGAGGCCAGCAATATTTTTGACCTTGATGAAGCCACACCGGTGCAATGGCCCTGCATGCGGCCTGCGGTTTTGGTATCCGAAGAACGCAAAGCACTGCGCGACAGGTTTGCTTCAGCGGGCAATAAAGCAGTGCAAGACCATGAAATGCTGGAACTGGTGCTATTTCGCGCGATACCGCGCGCCGATATCAAACCACTGACCAAAGAGCTGATGAAAACCTTTGGCGACTTCAACCGCGTGATCACCGCCTCGCCAGAACGCCTGCTGCGGATCGCAGGCGTCACAGACATCGTGGTCACAGAGCTTAAAATCATAGAAGCCGCTGCACAACGGATGGCCCGCGCAAAAATCATGAACCGGCCGGTGTTGTCCTCTTGGGATGCTTTGTTGGACTATTGTCATACGGCTATGGCACACCGCGAGACTGAACAGTTTCGGGTGCTCTATCTGGACCGCAAAAACACGTTGATCGCCGATGAAGCCCAAGCAAAAGGCACCGTTGATCATGTGCCCGTCTACCCTCGGGAAATTGCCAAACGCGCGTTGGAACTTAACGCGAGTGCACTCATCCTGGTCCACAATCATCCCTCGGGGGACCCAACGCCGTCAGATTCAGATTTGATTATGACGGAAAAGATTCAAACAGCGTGCACCGCCTTAAGCATAACTTTGCACGACCATCTGATCATCGGGAAATCAGCAGAAATCAGCTTCAAATCAGAGGGCTACCTTTAAGCGTCTTTTTCCAAAGTAACCCCGCGGGAGGCGCACAGCGCCCCCTAAAAAGTCGAATTCCGAAACATCACACTTAACGCACCCAGACCTCAACACGTCTGTTGGCCTGACGGCCCCACGCGCTGTCATCGCACGCCATGGGCAATGCTTCACCAAATGCATCCACATCCAGTACCACCCGGTCAAAGTTGGCCGTTTCCGCCGCCTGCTTCACTGCTCTGCGCACCGCATCGGCCCGCTTTAACGCAATATCGCGATTGGCGGACGCAGGGCCGTCCCCGTCACTGAAACCGACAAATGTAACCTGTCGCGCATCATAGCGCCCAACTTCCAACGCACGGGCCAATTGTTGCACATTGGACCTTGATTGCGCATCCAAACGGATAGACCCAGATTCAAAACGGAAAGACGTGGTAAGACGCGCCATCCCATCCAAAGTGCGCGTCATGCGTTGAAGTTCTTCTAATGACGTCTCCGGTCCTGCCACAGAAATCGCATTGGCAAAACGGCTGCCTTGATCATTAATCGCAATTTCTTCGGGGGCCTGATCTACAAAACCCGCGCGGCGGATCATAATCTGAGCAGATGGACCACGCGTGAAAGCCAAAAAATCACGACCAATTTTGGGCAACCGACGCGCCGGCAGATACAAAAACATCGGGGCGGTCAAAGGGTAATCTTCGGTCTTTATCGTGCGCCGCGCCGCACGCAACGCGAAACCACACGCACCTGTCAAAGTCACTGGTTGCGTATTTCCGACCTCCGCATAGCTGGCAACGCCTATGGCAAACGGACTGTTCTGCACAGCCAGCGCCAGATCGGCACCACGGTCATGACGCACAATATTTTCGGCAAATTCAAGCTTTGCTGGCCCCATGATTTCGTCTTCGATGGCCTGCCCCAAACCGGTTTCAAAGGCAGGCAAGTGCAAATCAATCGGCGCGTCCGGGCCGCCCAGATCTTTCCAATTGTCGATACGGCCCGCCAATATACGCGCCAAATCCAGCGGGGAAACACTGCGCACCGGATTGCTGGGCGACACAACAGGCACCATGGCATCCAAAGCCAAAACACGGCTGCGATTGGCCCGTGTCATGTCACCCATACCGGCCTCGCGGGCCAACTTGCGTTCTTCGGGACGGATTTCGCGCAACGCCATGACGATGTCCGCCTCGTTGCCCAACAGGTCAAAGAAACCGTCATCCGTTGTTGTCAGGCGAAAGTGAAACTCTGCGACAAGCTTGTCGCTGTCTTCGGATATCAAGCGGTACACGTATTGTTCGGAATTCAACGTCTCGCGCTGGGTGACATAGCCTCCACGCAAAGCGAACCCTTCCAGCAGCGCAGGCATCAGAACAGATCCCATCGTCGCTGATCCAGAAATCGAAACCTGTGCGACAAAATCTTGCAAGTTCGGGCACGCGGGGCCGTCACATAGCACCCCGGATCCGTCGACCGTCAATTCGCCATAGACGGAATCGACGCGATAAAATTCCCCGTCAAAACCAAGCAAAGTACCGCTGATTTCAACGCTTCCATCAGGCGATGTCAGGGTCACATCTTGGGCAAAGGCGATCGTCTGACCCAGCAAAAAGAAAAGCGCGGCGAAGATCGCCGCACGTTTCAAGGCCATTTCGGCTCCTAGAGTTGCACAGCTTTAGTTGCTGGCGACTTTCAGGTCTTGGACCAGATTATTCAACACCAGAAAGTCACCTAAGGCGTCACAATCTGGCACTGCAAGGGTCAAATCCTGAGTTTTGATCCCGGTCGACGAAACTTCCAGCGACTGCGCTTCGATTTCTAAACCGCAATTGGCGCGTGTCACTTCCGCTTCAACGCTAAGGTCAACTGTCCCTTCAGACGTGCTGGACATGCGCGGGAAACTGTAAATCTCTGCCATGAAAGGCTCCGCAACCGTGGCATCGCCCAATCGCGTCAAATCCCCCTGTGCGGTGGGTGCACCGACCCAAACATGGCCGTCTTCGCCATAAGCTGCCCCGAATTCACGGGCATGGATTTGGAAACCAGCATCGCCGCGCCACTGCAACGCCGTGCGATTGTACATATCCAGATCATCTACCAATGCCGATGTCACGGCACCGTCCCCGTCTGAAAATGCAAAAATAACTGTGGCGTCTTGGGCTAACGCAGGCAGACTAAAGGTCAAACTGCCGTCGTTTCTGGTTGTTTGTGTAAACACCAAACCCTGATGGTGAACGTTCACACGTTCATTTGGCAAACACGGCGCGTTTAAAGATAGTTCAATCATGGCCCCCGGTGCCGCTTGGGCGGATGCAACAATATCGCAGCTGGGCAAAGGCACCACATCGGGTTGCGCAGGGGCTTCCAAAGCATCATTTGCCGCCGCCAATTGAAGACCTGTGTCAGTTCCAATGGACGTCACATCGCCGGTTTCTGGCAACGGCGCCGTTTGGGCAGACGTCAGCGTGATATCTTGCACTTCCAAGACGAGATCCGCATTCACGACGGCAGAAATAACATCTGCTTGAACCGTTTCTGTGTCCAAAATCGGCGTTTGTGCGCCGTAGCGTTCTTTCGCGGTGTCACCATTTTGCATGATAAAGCCAATGCCAACGGCGCAGGCCAGTGTACCGGCGGCAGTCGCAATTCCTCTTGCTTTTAACATCGTTCTATCCCTTCTGGCGGATTGGGTCAGAAGCAACATCACATCAAACTTGGACCGGGTTATGACCGATCCAAGGACTCATTTAGGCAAGATAAAGGCAGGCCAGATTTAGGTCAGACGGCCGTGGCAGTGTTTGAATTTCAGGCCCGACCCACAGGGGCATGGTTCATTGCGCCCCGGATTGCCCCAAGTGGTTGGGTCATTCTCATCAAACCCAGCCGCAACAGCTTCGGCTGTCGGTGTTGGCAGCACATCTGCATTTGGCGTGGCCAAAGCCGCAGAGGCGGCTTGTTGGGCCGCCATTTCTTCCGCCATCGCACGCTGTTCATCTTCCGTCATCAAACGAATTTTCGAAAGCTTCTGTGTCACGTCAGACCGCAACCCATCCAGCATCGTTTCAAACAATTGGAACGATTCGTTTTTGTATTCGTTCAAAGGGTCGCGCTGCGCGTAGCTGCGGAACCCAACAACGGATCGCAAATGTTCCAACGTCAACAAGTGTTCACGCCATTTTCCGTCGATAGATTGGAGCAACAATTGCTTCTCGATGGATCGCATATTGTCTTCACCGAACTGTGCGACTTTTTCGGCCATCAATGCGTCCGCGGCTTCGATCAGGCGTTCGCGGATTTGTTCGTCGTCTACGCCCTCTTCTTCCATCCATTCAATCAGCGACACATCAAGGCCCAGCTGTTCCAAGGCGTCTGCATAAAAGCCCTGTGCGTTCCATTGGTCAGCGTAAGAACCTGCTGGCATGTGAATGTCGATCAGATCATCGATAACCTGCTCGCGCATATCGCCGGTGATTTCAGACAAATCTTGGGATTCCATGATGTCGCGACGTTGCGCAAAGACGACTTTACGCTGGTCGTTCATCACATCGTCAAACTTCAAAAGTTGTTTGCGGATGTCAAAGTTACGGCCTTCGACCTTGGCTTGCGCACGTTCCAGCGACTTGTTGACCCACGGGTGCACAATCGCTTCGCCCTCTTCCAGACCCAGCGTTTTAAGAACCTTGTCCAAACGCTCGGACCCGAAAATACGCATCAAATCGTCTTCCAAAGACAGATAGAAGGACGTGCGGCCCGGATCACCCTGACGCCCGGCACGACCCCGTAACTGGTTGTCGATGCGGCGGCTTTCGTGACGTTCTGAGGCCAGAACGAACAAACCACCCGCAGCCAGAACGGCCTTCTTTTCATCTTCGTGTTCAGCTTCGATTTTTGCACGTAGCGCTTCGGGATCACCTTCAGGGTCCGCCGCCAGCGCTTCCATCACTTTCATTTCGACGTTGCCGCCAAGTTGAATATCGGTGCCGCGGCCCGCCATGTTCGTGGCGATCGTTACGGCACCCAACTTGCCCGCATCCCCGATAATTTGCGCTTCTTGTTCATGCTGGCGCGCGTTCAAGACGTTATGTGCAATGCCTTCTGCCGTCAGCGCCTGGCTGAACATTTCCGACTTTTCGATGGATGTGGTCCCGACCAGAACGGGCTGCTTGTTTTCATGGGCCTTTTTGATCTCTTTGACCATTGCCTCATACTTTTCCGCGCCTGTGCGAAAGACCTGATCGTCTTCGTCAACACGTGCGATTTCGCGGTTTGTGGGCACTTCGACAACACCAAGGCCGTAGATTTCCGCGAATTCAGCGGCTTCGGTCGCCGCCGTGCCCGTCATGCCAGACAGGGTATTGTACAGGCGGAAGTAGTTTTGGAATGTCACAGACGCCAGCGTCACGTTTTCGGGCTTGATGTCCAAATCTTCTTTGGCTTCGATCGCTTGATGCAAACCGTCAGACAAGCGGCGCCCCGCCATCATGCGGCCTGTAAATTCATCAATCAAAACCACATCGCCATCGCGCACGATGTAGTCTTTGTCGCGCGTGAACAAAACATGGGCTCGCAAGCCTTGGTTGACGTGGTGCACGATTGTGGTGCTTTCGGGGTCATACAAGGTCGCCCCTTCTTCCAACAAACCACGCACACGCAATTGTTCTTCAAGGAACTCGTTGCCTTCGTCTGTAAAGGTCACATTGCGGGTTTTTTCATCAAGGGTGTAGTGTTCTTCGGTCAGCGAAGGGATCACCGCGTCGATGGTTTTGTACAGCTCGGACCGATCGTCGGCAGGACCGGAAATAATCAGCGGTGTTCGCGCTTCATCGATCAAAATACTGTCAACTTCATCGACGATGGCAAAGTTGTGCTGCTTTTGGAAAATCTGATCCAGTTCGGACTTCATGTTGTCGCGCAGGTAATCAAAGCCCAACTCGTTGTTGGTCGCATAGGTTACGTCGCACGCATAGGCTGCACGTTTTTCGTCGTCGGGTTGATCAGAGTACACAAAACCACAGGTCAGACCCAAGGCATTGTAGACTTTGGCCATCCATTCTGCGTCACGTTTCACCAGATAATCGTTCACGGTAACAACGTGCACGCCCTTGCCGGTCAATGCATTCAGATAGGCAGGGAACGTCGCCACAAGGGTCTTGCCTTCACCCGTCTTCATTTCGGCGACGTTGCCTTGGTGCAAAAAGATGCCACCCATCAACTGCACATCAAAAGCCCGCAGACCCAATGCGCGACGCGCGCCCTCACGACAGTTCGCAAATGCTTCGGGCAACAAATCGTCCAGGCTTTCACCGCCCATGGCGCGTTTTGCCAGGCTTTCGGTTTTATCCTTCAGCCCTTGGTCGCTCAGTTTTTCGTATTCAGGCTCAAGGGCGTTGATCTTTTCGACCAAGGGACGCACAGCTTTGACTTTGCGATCATTGGGCGTGCCAAAGATCTTTTTCGTGAGTGTTCCGAAACCCAGCATGCGTTCTCCAGCGACCAGTTTGTTACGTTTGCCTGCAACGGCTTGCCCGACCCGCACGCAACCCATAGATACTAGTTGAGAGAAACGTCCCGGACAAAGCCCATATGGCGATGTAAGGGCCGTATTATACAGTGTCAATGTTGCGCAACGCCGCGACAAAAGCCCAAGGACTGAAACATGCAGAACCGTCTCAAATTTGTCGCCGCTTTGGGGGTCGCTTGGACCCTAGCTTTGCCTGCTCAGGCCCAGGACGCCGACACCGTTGTTGCAACCGTAAATGGCACCGACATCACCGTGGGGCACATGATCGTTGCCCGCAATTCCCTGCCCGAGCAATACCAGCAATTGCCGGACGCGGTTTTGTTTCAGGGCATTCTGGACCAGCTTGTGCAGCAAACCGTATTGAAGGATTCATTTGACGGCACACTGCCCGCCCGCGTCACCAAATCTATCGAAAACGAAACCCGTTCACTGATCGCAGGTGAGAAGGTTGAACAGATTTTGGCGGAAGATATTCCTGTCGAAGACATTCAGGCGTTGTACGACAGCACCTACAGCTCAGATGCGCCCGAAACCGAATACAATGCCTCGCATATTCTGGTCGAAACCAAGGAAGAAGCAGACACTATCAAGGCTGATCTTGAAGGCGGCGCTGATTTTGCATCAACGGCGCGCGAAAAATCCACAGGCCCGTCCGGTCCGAATGGTGGGTCGTTGGGCTGGTTTGGAAAAGGCGCTATGGTGCCATCCTTTGAAGCAGCCGTAGTCGGATTGGAATCCGGCGCGATTTCGGATCCCGTCGAAACGCAGTTTGGCTGGCACGTTATTCAGTTGAACGAAACCCGCACCAAAGATGCCCCGAAATTCAAGGACGTTCGCGAAGAGCTGCTGGCCGAAGTGCGCCGCACCAAGCTGGAAAACGTCATTGCCGAAATGGAAAAAGCCGCAGACGTTGACCGCTCTGGCGCGGACGGCATTGACCCCACAATCTTGAAAGACCTAGAGCTTCTTAACCCGTAACCATGGCAAACATCACCAAAACCTCCCCGCTGGCGCCTGTATCCTTTCCCGACCTGCACGCCATCAAGGGCGCACGCTTTGCGACTGTTGAAGCAGGCGTGCGATACGCAGGCCGGACCGATGTGATGCTTGCTGTGCTTGATCCCGGCACCACGATTGCCGGGGTCTTCACACGGTCTTCCACCCGCGCAGCACCTGTGCTGGATTGCCAAGCCAAGCTGGGCGGCGCACCGGATCAAAGCGCTGCGATTTTAGTGAACTCTGGCAATGCAAATGCGTTCACGGGCAAACACGGGGTCGCGTCGGTACAAGCGATCACACAGGCCGTTGCGCATGCCACAGGCACCCCCGAAGGCCGCGTGTTCACATCTTCTACAGGCGTGATCGGCGAGGCGTTGCCGCATGACCGCGTTGTCGCCAAGCTGGATGCACTGAATTCATCTCTGAGCGAAACAGCTATCGAAGCTGCGGCGCAGGCGATCATGACAACTGATACGTTTGCCAAAGGGGCAAAAGCCTCTGTTACGATTGACGGGGAAACAGTGAATATCGCCGGCATCGCCAAAGGCTCTGGTATGATCGCGCCCGACATGGCGACGATGCTGGTCTACGTCTTCACCGATGCCGCTTATGATCAGGGAAAGCTGCAAACGCTGGTGGCTGGCCTGTCGGACAAGACCTTCAACTGCATCACCGTAGACAGTGACACCTCAACCTCTGACAGCTTGCTGATGGCCGCGACTGGCGCGTCAAGGGTGGACGCCACGGGGAACGGCGACTTTGCCGAAGCCCTGCACGCCGTGATGCAAGACCTTGCGCATCAAGTCGTGAAAGACGGCGAAGGGGCAACCAAGTTCGTCGAGATCGCAGTCACAGGGGCAACTTCTGACAAAGACGCACACACACATGCCATGGCCATCGCCAATTCGCCTTTGGTGAAAACTGCAATTGCAGGCGAAGATCCCAATTGGGGCCGTGTTGTCATGGCCGTTGGCAAATCAGGTGCACCAGCGGATCGCGACACCCTATCAATCTGGTTCGGTGATATTTTGGTGGCTGACAAAGGGTGGGTCAGCCCTGACTACGTTGAAGCAGATGCTGCGGCTTTGATGAAAGAACAAGACATCAAGGTAACTGTGGACATCGGCATGGGCGACGGATCGGCAACGGTCTGGACGTGTGATCTGACGCATGGCTATATCGAAATCAACGCGGACTACCGATCATGAGCATCAAAACAGTTTTGGTATCTGCTGTTGCTTTGATCGACGTCGATGGACGCGTTTTGCTTGCGCAACGGCCCGAGGGCAAATCGATGGCAGGGCTGTGGGAGTTCCCCGGTGGCAAGGTCGAAGCAGGCGAAACACCCGAAGTTGCGTTGATACGAGAGCTGGAAGAGGAATTGGGCATCAACACTTGGGAAAGTTGTTTGGCGCCATTAACTTTTGCCAGCCACACTTACGATAATTTTCATCTTTTGATGCCTCTGTTTGCTTGCCGAAAATGGGAAGGCACACCACAAAGCCGCGAAAATCAGGCTCTAAAATGGGTCCGTGCAAAGGATTTGCGGAATTATCCGATGCCAGCAGCCGACATTCCGCTCATTCCAATTTTACGCGATTGGTTATGATAACCGTACGGAAGCTTTAACACTTGTTAACGAATTACCGCCCAAAGTGATGGCGTAAAGTCTTATCAAGGGATGATGACATGCTACGGACAATCACAATGGGCAGCTGCGTTTCTGTACAAGGCACTTTCGTGCGCACCTTGGAAAATGGCCGTGTTTTGGTACGGGTCGGTCAGCAGGTTTTCGTAGGGCGGCCTGTTGGATCAGGAACCTGATCGAACCCCTCTTCGCATTGCTGACCCCAGGTGTTGGTTCATCTGACCCACGGGTCACTTAAGCATCCATCAAAGCATTGAACGGACAAAATAGGCTTTGATTGCGGCCAAAGGTGGCCAAACGATGTAACCATCGGATCCCATCGCGCTTGAAGTGCCGCCTGCCCACAACTGATATACAGCTGTGACAACAAGCGTTGGCTTCAGAGACGTTTTGTTTCTCGCACTCACACCCAAACTCCCAGTTTTTACTGTTCCACAACGAAAAAGGAGAAGGTGCAACACCCTCCCCTTTTTCGATTTCACCTACGTTCTAATCAAATGCTGTCGGGTAGCCTATCTGTTCAAGTTCCTTTGATAGATCATGAAATTGCCCATCAAACTCTAGGCTATCCAAAATTGGAGTAGTCAAGTTGGCAAACTTCAAGACTTGAGAGACAGCGCCGAGAGGTAGTGTTTTTTCAAAATAATCTTTCGCAAAAATTAGATAGGTTTCAGCGTTGCCATCCACCAATGAGAGCAATTCACCTAGGTTTGAGTCACTGGTTTCACTACTCCCGCTCATAGACCAACGATCAGATGCTTTGGTTTTCCAATAACAATTGGTAACTCTATTTGGCGAAAACGCTGTCTCATTAGTAGCTTCTAGAAACTCAACAGCTACGGATTCATAGGCATTACTCTTTATTGACTTAGCGCGACAATATTCCTTGATAAAGCACCCGTGTATAGAAAAAAGCGCGAAAACTTCGTCTCCCGAACCATTCCTAATTGAGCCCATTTCTTCTCCTTGCGCCCAGTTGGCGTCATAGGAAAAATATCTAAATTCCCATTCTGGGCATACGATCGCATCTAGACTCGCAAGTGATTGCAGGCGTCGCTTGAAGCTTTCGATATCAGGAAGCTCTAACAGTGATTTCATTCAGATATACTCTCATACAGTTAATAGCACACACCTTAGCAACGTTCGATTTATCTAAGCTCCTGAAAACGAAAAAGGGGAAGGTGCAACACCCTCCCCTTTCTCAATTCTTTGTGTTGGACTGTTAGTCCAACGTGCGCGTGATCTCTTCGCGCTCGAAGATTTCGATGACATCGTCAGGGCGAATATCTTCGTATTTCTCAAACGCCATACCGCATTCCTGACCCGATGGCACATCGGCCACTTCGTCTTTGAAGCGCTTGAGCGTTTTCAGCGTACCTTCGTGGATAACCACGTTGTCGCGCAGCAAACGCACACCTGCGGAACGGCGGGCCGTACCTTCGGTGACCAAGCAGCCTGCGACCTTGCCAACACCCGTGACCTTGAAGACCTCTTTGATGGTTGCGTAACCAATGAAGTTTTCTTTGATCTCGTTGCTGAGCAAGCCCGATGCCGCCGCTTTGACGTCGTCCACAAGGTCATAAATGACCGAATAGTAACGAATTTCGACGCCTTTTTGGTTCGCAGTGTTCCGCGCAGAGGTGTTCGCACGCACGTTGAAGCCCATGATCGGCGCACCGGAAGCTTCCGCCAAACCAACGTCGGTTTCGGTGATCGCGCCAACGCCTGAGTGCAAGACGCGCACCCGGACTTCGTCGTTGCCGATTTTCTCCATGGCTTGCACGATCGCTTCGGCAGACCCCTGAACATCCGCTTTCAACAGGATTGGCAATTCACTGACGTTCTCGTCGGCTTTGGCGTTTGCCATAAGCTGTTCGAGGGTCGTTGCCGCACCCGCTGCTGCGCGTTTGTCTTTGGCCGCTTTTTCGCGGTATTCGGCGATTTCACGCGCTTGCGCATCCGTGTCGGTTACGTTCAAAACGTCGCCCGCTTCGGGTGTGCCGTTCAGGCCAAGCACCTCAACAGGCATGGACGGGCCAGCCTCTTTGATGCGTTCGCCTTTGTCGTTGATCAGCGCACGAACCTTACCGTATTGCTCACCAACGACGAAGATGTCGCCCTGACGCAATGTACCGGTCTGGATCAGAACAGTGGCAACAGGGCCACGGCCCACGTCCAGCTTCGCCTCGATCACAGCGCCTTGCGCAGCACGATCAGGGTTGGCCTTCAGTTCCAGCAATTCGGACTGTAGCGCGATGGCTTCCAACAACTCGTCCAGGCCTTGGCCCGTCGCCGCCGAAACTTCGACGTCTTGGACTTCGCCAGACATTTTTTCCACGATCACTTCATGCTGCAACAAATCCGTGCGGACTTTGTTTGGATTGGCTTCGTGTTTGTCGATCTTGTTGATGGCCACGATCATCGGCACGTTGGCCGCTTTGGCGTGGTTAATCGCCTCAATCGTTTGCGGCATCACGGCGTCATCGGCGGCCACAACCAGGATCACGATATCCGTGACCTGAGCACCGCGCGAACGCATAGACGTAAAGGCCGCGTGACCCGGCGTGTCGAGGAACGACAGCACTTGGCCGCCATCGGTTGTGACCTGATAGGCGCCGATGTGCTGGGTGATGCCACCTGCTTCGCCGGAAACAACTTTGGCTTTTCGGATAGCATCCAACAAGGACGTCTTGCCGTGGTCAACGTGACCCATGATCGTCACGACCGGAGGACGCGCTTTCAGATCTTCGTCTTTGTCTTCGATGACGTTGATCACATCTTCCACGTCCGCGTCAGAAACGCGGTTCACGGTGTGACCAAATTCTTCGATGATCAGCTCGGCTGTATCGGCATCAATGGTTTCGTTTTGCGTCACCATCATGCCCATTTGCATAAGGGATTTCACAACGTCACCAACACGTTCCGTCATACGGGCGGCCAGTTCGGACACCACGATGGCTTCGGGCAGATCAACTTTGCGCAAGACCTTTTCACGCTCGACCGAACCACCCATGGCTTTTTGACGGGCACGTTCTTGCTTGCGCTTCATCGCCGCCATGGAACGGTGACGGTTGTCGCCGCCGCCTGTCGCTTGGGACAATGTCAGCTTGCCAGAGCGACGGTTGTCGTCGCCGCGGCCTTTGGGGCGTTGCTGCTGTTCGCGTTCATTTTTGCGCGGGGTGGCCGCAGGGGCAGGACCGCCACGGTTGGGCGCTGCGCGTTGCGGTTGGGCTTCGGAAGGCGCAGGGGCGGCAGCCGCTTGGGCCGCAGCCTCGGCTTCGCGCTTTTTACGCTCTTCTTCTTCGGCTTTCGCTTTCAGGCTTTCTTCGCGTTCTTTTTCTTCACGCTCTTTGGCCTCGATTTCCGCACGGCGGCGTTCACGGTCTTCCGCACGCGCCTTTTCTTCGGCTTCACGGGCCGCGGCCTCTTCGACTTCGCGGGCCTTGGCAGCCTGAACCGCCTTCAGGCGACGGTCCATTTCAGCATCCGAAATGCCTGCAGGGCGGCGGGAGGGATCACCGACAGGACCGGCACCCGGACCCGTTGGCTTTTGACCACCCGGTTTGGGGACGACAACGCGCTTGCGTTTCGTCTCGACAACGACGTTCTTGGTCCGCCCGTGGCTGAAACTTTGTTTCACGTTGCCAGGACGCCCGGCGCCAGCGCCGCGTAGACCCAATGTTTTCTTACCGTCAGTATCGCTCATCTAGCTCGTCTATCCTTCCGAATGGCCCTTGCCATCCTCTTTTGCGCGTACGCCTCGCAATCTCTGGGCTTCCTCTACTACACGTTTCGTGAGTCCACCAGAGGCGAGCGCCCCATGTATCACAGTTTGACGTCCAAACGCCAAACCCAATTCGTCCGCCGTCAGCCATCCGATGTAGCTGCCATAGTGTGGCGTACTTAACTTTGTCTTCCCCCGACCCGATCCGTCAGAGGCTTGGATCAACACTTCAGCCTCTTCCGATTGAAGCCAGGCTTTCACCTTTTCGTATCCCGCAACAGCCGATCCGGCCTTGCGCGACATCGCGATCAAATCAACAACGCGCCGTGCAAGTTGCTTTTCGACTTCGGCCACCAAATCATCCGGCAGCTTCACCTGCTGTTTGGCACCACGAGCGAACAGCTTTTTCTTCACTGCCACCTCAAGGGCATCACGATCCGCAGCCACATAAATGCCACGCCCCGGTAATTTACCCGACACATCCGGATAAATCATATCTTCAGGCCCCACGACAAAGCGGACCAGCCCGTACTTGGGCTGCACTTCGCCTGTGGCAATGCACTTGCGATCTGGACCGTCGGACCGATCCTTGGAGGCGCCACCGCGACTCATGTGTGAACCCTGAGGCCTGAAATCAGGCCTCAGCTTCCTCAGAGGTTGCTTCGCCGTCTTCGTCGTCTTCTGCCATTGCTTCCAATTCAGCCGGATCAACCCAACCCAAAGACACACGTGCAATCATAATCATCGCCTGTGCTTCTTCCAGATCAACGCCGAAGGGCTCCAGAACACCATCGTCTTTGATGCGTTCGCCTTTTTCGGTGGTCCAACCGCCAGCCAGTTCCCAGTCCGCGCATGTCGCGAAATCTTCCAGCGTTTTCACGTCGTCTTTCGCAAGCGCTTCAATCATCTGGGGTGTCAGCCCATCGAATTCAACCAAGCTGTCTTCAACGCCCAGCGCACGGGCCGCATCAAGTGCCGCTTTGTTTTGCGCTTCGATCACGTCACGCGCACGGGCTTGCAATTCGCCAGCCGTACCTTCGTCGACGCCATCGATGACCAAAAGTTCGTCCACTTCGACGTATGCGACTTCTTCAAGGTTGGTAAAGCCTTCCGCGACCAGCAGTTGCGCAAAGAATTCGTCCAGATCCAAGTTGTCCATGAACAGCTTGGTGCGCAGTTCGAATTCTTTCTGACGGCGCGCTGATTCTTCGGCCTCTGTCATAATGTCGATATCAAGGCCCGTCAGTTGCGATGCAAGACGCACGTTCTGGCCACGACGCCCAATCGCGAGAGACAGCTGTTCCTCAGGCACAACAACTTCGATCTTGCCAGCTTCTTCGTCCAGAACAACCTTGGAGACCTCAGCAGGCTGCAACGCATTGACCAAGAAAGTAGGCTGATCATCGTTCCAAGGAATGATGTCGATCTTTTCGCCCTGCAATTCGTTCACAACGGCCTGCACGCGGCTGCCGCGCATACCAACGCAAGCGCCCACTGGGTCGATGGACCCGTCATAGGAAATCACAGCAATCTTCGCGCGTGAACCGGGGTCACGGGCAACGGCCTTGATGTCGATGATACCGTCGTAGATTTCCGGCACTTCCATCTTGAACAGTTCGGCCATGAATTCGGGTGCCGTCCGCGACAGGAAGATTTGCGGCCCACGCTGTTCGCGACGCACGTCTTTGATGAACACGCGAATACGATCGTTCGGGCGGTAGGATTCGCGGCCGATTTTCTCGTTGCGGCGCAGGATACCTTCGCCGGGGTTCATGTCGACGATGACGTTGCCGTATTCCTCGCGCTTGACCACGCAGTTGATGATGGTGCCGATGCGGTCTTTGAATTCTTCGAACTGCTTGTCACGCTCGGCTTCGCGGACCTTTTGCAAGATCACCTGCTTTGCAGATTGCGCGGCGATGCGGCCCATTTCAACGGGGGGCACTTCTTCGATGAATTCTTGGCCCACTTCAGGATCGGCCATGTACTGCTTGGCTTGCTCAACGGTGAATTCGGACTGGTAGTTTTCCAATTCCTCGTCTTCCACCACAGTGCGCACGCGCGTGAATTTGGCACGACCCGTTTTGCGGTCGATGGCGACACGAATGTCCATTTCCGCGCCGTAGCGGGATTTCGCAGCACGGGCGAGCGATTCTTCCATCGCCTCGATCACCAACACAGGGTCGATCATCTTTTCGCGGGCGACTGCCTCGGCGGTTTGCAACAGCTCAAGCTGGTTTGCAGATGTAATGGCCATCAGTTTTCTCCTCCATCGGACGGTTCTTCCGTCTCGATCTCATCAAACTCGTCTTCATTGATAGTTCCAGCAGCTTTGCGCTGGCGTAGCATTTCTTTAATCAACTCGTCGGTCAAAACCAGCTTGGCGTCTGACAACCAGTCAAATTGCAAACCAACAGTGCCTTCTTCGATGTTGATCAGCACTTCGTTGCCCTCAACGCCTGCCAGCTCGCCCTTAAAGCGGCGGCGACCGTCGATCAGCTCGTCTGTTTCGATCTTTGCCTCGTAACCTTCGAAGTTTTCAAAGTCCTTCAAGCGCGTCAAAGGGCGGTCGATGCCGGGGCTGGACACTTCCAGCGCATATTCATCCAGGATCGGGTCTTCGACATCCAGCGTCGCACCAATGGCTTGGGAAATCTTCGCGCAATCATCGACCTCAATGCCGCCTTCGGGCTTGTCGGCCATGACCTGCAATGTGGTTGCTTTGCCAGACATCAAACGAATGCGCACCAATTCGTAACCCATGTCTTCAATGACTGGGGTTACGATTTCAGCCAAACGGCGATCAATGGCAGCTTTGGCAATCAGGGTATTTGGGGGCAGGTCGTTCAAGGTATCTCCAGGTTCTGTTCAGGCACAAAAAAACGGGCGCGCGGCCCGTTGATGTATCCGGTGGGCGTTGGGTTTGGACCCCGACGCGCCGCTGTTGAAAGCGATATAGCCAGTTGGACCCGAGTCTGCAAGCCTCACTTGTAATTCTCGCGCCGGTCAGAAAATTTACGCACCCTTTTGCGCCATGCACGGTAGCTGCCCGCCCGTAGATTTTCACGCATCAGGGCTTTTACTTCGGCCTCGGACAGCCCGTATTCCAGCTTGATGTCTGCAAAGCTGATGTGATCGGACAGGGCCATCTCAATGACGGCACTGACATGATCTTGGGACAATTTTTGAGTTGAGGTTTTCATACTGGCCCAGATAAGACGGCCCAGCCCTGCGTCAACTTACGCTTTCCACCACCGCCGCGCCATCGCAAGGTTGTCCAATGGCCAAGCTGTGCCAACAGACGCAGGCACGGCCACCGAGCGATGCGCGATTTGTTGCGCTTGATGCTCTGACGGTAAGAACTGGAATTCTGCGGGATCGGCGTAAGCGTCTAGGGTCGTGACATCCGCCACATCCACAAGGCCATCCCGCAACGCTTCGCCACGCACGGTATGGGACGGAATCGACACGATTTCGACCTCATCGAACCAGCCTTCGGTGCCGTCTTTGCGGTGCACGGCCACACGCGATCCGATAAACTGGCGACCCGCATCGAATTTGCGCACAGCATAAAGCCCCGTGCCAATCCCTGCCGCTTGACGGTCGGCTTCGGCAGGCAGGATCGCAAATCGCGGATCCGCCAGTTGGAATGGCAAGTTGGGGTTCGGATCACCGAGGGCTATCTGAAAAGCGCCTGCCCCCAGATCAACCACATCCGCCTTTAGGGACGCCGCAATATCGGCGGGACGCAAAGGCACGCCGTCATGAAACATCACATCTTGCGCCAATTCAAAGCGCCACGTCGTGCCACCATCGTTAGACGCCCATGCCTGCGCAATATTGCCACGCAACGTACCGTCTGCTGCAATCTCGGTCAGGGTTTCAAACACAGCGCCCCGTGCGGCTTGCATGAAAAGGCCCGATGTCGTTGTCCAATCGTCCGCACGGTCAGCGCCGGACAATGCAGCCATCATCCGACCCCCGCGTTTCGGGGATGGTCCCGCAAACACACCCGTGGCCGCCAGCAAAGCAGCAGCTGCACCTGATGTAAATAATACGCGGCGGTCCAAACGGGTCAATGTCCTGCAATCCTGTCCATGGTGCGCACCAGTTCGGCGCTGATGCCCGGCTCTGACAAGGCGTGCCCTGCATTGCGCACCATCACCAGATCACTTGCAGGCCAGACCTGCGAAATGGCGTAGGCGCTGTCGGGGGGACAGATCATATCGTAGCGGCCCTGCACGATGGTGCCGGGAATATGCGCAATCTTATGCATGTTGGCCAGAATTTGACCGTCTTCCTCCAGGAAAGCCGCATTGATGAAATAGTGATTCTCGAGACGGGCAAAGGCACGGGCATATTCGCCAGGGGCCTCGCCGCCATTGCCGTTGGAATGGATGGACGCCAGCGCGTTTTCCCATGAAGACCACGCACGGGCATACCGCGTCTCAATCGGCAGATCACCGGAAAACAGGCGCTTGTGATACGCCCCGATCAAATCGTCACGTTCATCTGCGGGAATCAGTTTCACGAACTTGTCCCAGACCTCGGGCCAGAATTTCCCGGCACCGCCGCCATAGAACCAATCCAGTTCGGCTTGCGTGGCAAGGAACACACCGCGCAAGACAATCTGCATGGTGCGGTCGGGATGCGTTTGGGCGTAGACCAGCGACAATGTCGCCCCCCAAGAGCCGCCAAAGACTATCCACGCCTCGATGTCCAAGGCCTCGCGGATGGCTTCAATGTCCGCCACCAAATGCCATGTGGTGTTGTTTTTCACCGACGCATGGGGGCGCGAACGGCCACACCCACGCTGATCGAAAAGAATCACACGGTACACGGCCGGATCGAAATACCGCCGCATCGCGGGGCTGCATCCGCCACCGGGACCACCATGCAACACCACCACAGGGATGCCCTGAGGGTTGCCGCATTGCTCAACGTAAATGCGGTGGCTGTCGCCCACATCCATCATACGCTGATCAAACGGGTCAATCGGCGGGTACAGATATTGCACTGCGCGTTTTTGGTCGGTGTGCTTGTCCATTAAGGGCCCTATATAGGTCGATAAGTTACATGAGCACATGGAGATCAGAATGCAAGCGCATCAAAGCACCGTGGACCCCTCTGAAATCGCCAAGTTTGAAGCGATGGCAGCTGAATGGTGGGATCCGAATGGAAAATTCAAACCGTTGCACATGCTCAACCCGTGCCGGTTGGACTATATCACAAACCAGATCGCAGGGGAATTCGACCGTGATTTGACACAAGAACACCCGTTCGCAGGTCTGCGCGTTCTGGACATTGGCTGCGGGGGCGGGCTTTTGTCGGAACCCATGGCCCGGTTGGGCGCCGAAATCGTGGGGGTGGATGCCGCAGAACGCAACATTCCCGTGGCGCAAGCCCATGCCGCGCAATCGGGCCTGGACATCGATTACCGCTTTACCACAGCCGAAGACATGGCCGCGGCCGGCGAACAGTTCGACGTGGTGATGAATATGGAAGTGGTCGAACACGTGGCCGATCCGCTGGCCTATCTGACGGCGTGTCAGCATCTGTTGAAACCGGGCGGGCTACAAATTTGTTCGACGCTGAACCGCAACCCCAAATCCTACGTCTTTGCCATCATCGGGGCGGAACACGTTATGCGCTGGCTGCCAAAAGGCACACATGAATGGAACAAGTTCATCACACCGGACGAGCTGTTCGATCTGTTGTCACAGTCGGGAATGGACCCCGTGGACCGTCAGGGGTTTGTCTTTAATCCGCTGACATGGGGCTGGCGTTTGTCTGATCGGGATTTAAGTGTGAATTATGTCACGGCAAGTGTGAAATCCAAAGAGGTATGACAAGGGGCGGCCGTCACTGGCAAAGCGCAGTGGCGGCTTCCGCAATAGGCAAGGCATTGCCATCGTGGCTGACCTATCCAGAGCGACTATTGGCAACACAGCTGTCGTGCGTTTTACGCCATCGCATAATCGTAAATCCTGACATTCGGTCTTGGCCTTAGGCATCTATGGCATTCAAACAGATGTGTACGGGACGCACAGTGCCCGGAATATCAAATGCGGTGGTGTCTTCGACATTTATGAAAGCTGTGTATCTTGATACAAAACCGCGCCTCATAGCTTTCCAGAACAGACACGGCCTTTGCCGGAAACACCAACGCCCAGATCCAGATCAAGGCCGACAAAAAGCCGAAAATATTCGTGCCTTTTTCGATAACCTGATAGCTGCGCGACCAAAAACTTCTTTCGGACATGAACGGCGCCCCTGTTCATACCATTTCACATTACGTCAGATGCTTCCGAATTTCACGCAAAATGGGTAGGGCTTCGCGCACCCTGTCTTCGCCCAGCGATTCCACGGCTTTGCTAACCATCGGCCCCATATCGCTTAGGGCTTGATCGCGAGCATTGCGTCCTGCTGGGCTGATCGCCACCATCTTGCGGCGCGCATCGTCCCAATCGGGACGAACGTGGATGTATCCCGCCCATTCAAGTTTTGCCAAAGTGTTGGTCATGGCACCGCGTGTGACATTGAACGTTTGCGCCAATTGCGCGGGCGAGCGTTCACCATCATGCCATGTCAGATGGTTGAGCACCGAGAAATGCGAGATTTCCATACCCTTGGGCAACACCCGTCCCAAGGCATTGCGAACGGTTTGATCCGCCGCCAGAACTTCGCTGAACAGCGAAATTGCCAGTGCATTTGTGTCTGCGCTCATGGGCCACACTTGGTTAGGGGCCGTTGAAGCTCCGCTCATTTTGTAAGGCAGGAACCTTAGCGCGGGCATCGGCCACATTGTTCATATCGAACTCAAATACATAAACACCGGGATCGGTGCCAGCATCAAGGATAACCTCACCCCAAGGCGAGACAACCAGTGAATGGCCATATGTGCTGCGTGTCTTGTCCGAGGTGCTTGGGTGCAACCCTGTCTGGGCGGGCGCCATCACAAAGCACCCTGTTTCGATCGCACGCGCCCGCAACAGACTGTGCCAATGCGCCGCACCCGTGGCAGGGGTAAAGGCAGAGGGATAGGTCAGGATTTGGGCACCACCCTGCGCCAAAGCGTTGGCCAAGAGCGGAAAGCGCATGTCATAGCAGATGGCCATGCCAATACCGCCAAACGGGGTTTGCGCCACCACAGCCTGCGTGCCGGGACGGTATCCTTCGCTTTCGCGCCACGTCTCGGTCGGGGACACATCCACATCGAACATGTGTATCTTGTCGTAATGCGCCACAATCGCGCCATCCGGCGAAATCAGGAATGACCGGTTGGCAAAGCGGCCATCCGGATCATCCGTTTTGATGCCAAGCGATCCGATCAACACCCAAATGCCATGCGTCTTTGCAGCGTCCCGCAAAGCAGCCAGCGTTAGATCATCGTCTTGATGGGACAAAACAGCGCTTTGGCGGGCGCGCGACACAGACAGACAATTGCTGACCTCAGGGGTCAAAACAAAATCAGCACCTTGCTTGGCGGCTGACGCGATGTATCCCTGCAACACAGCCAGATTGTGCCCCGGATCATCCGAGGCATTCATCTGCACCAAAGCGCCTGTCGTCATGCCGCCAACAACGCGTCGAGTTTGCCTGCCCGCTCCAATGCATAAAGGTCGTCACATCCGCCAACATGCATATCGCCCACAAAAATCTGCGGCACTGTGCGGCCGCCGTCGGCACGTTTGATCATCTCGGGCTTGCGATCGGGGTTGGCCAAAACGTCAACTTCTGAGAAAGCGACGCCCTTTTGGGTCAAAAGGCGTTTTGCTGCGTGACAAAAGCCGCACAGCGGCGACGTGTAAATTTCTACAGGCTTCATAGGTCGTGTCCTTGATCATATTCCATTTGACCCAGACTTAGGCATCTTTGACGACCCGCGCCAGTGCGACCACGCACACGTCACTGGCACCGGCATCGTAACACGCCTGTGTGGACGCGGCCAAAGTCGCCCCTGTCGTCATCACATCGTCCACCAACAAAACCGGACGACCCGCCATGCGGTGTCTGTGTTTGGGGTGTGGGGCGATGGCGTCTTGCAGGTGGCGGAACCGCGCATCGCGGGTCATGCCATCAAGGCTGCGGGTCCGCTTGAAGCGTTGCAACAGGTCGGGACAACACGGCACATCAAGGCGTTGCGCCATTGCATTGGCCAGCGCCGCAGACTGGTTGAACCGCCGCTTCAACAGCCGCGTCCAATGCAACGGCACCGGCGCGATCAAGGTGCGGGGTTCAAGAATATCGCGCACAGCGTTTGCCATCCAAAGACTGGCAGGATGCACGACCTCTTGGCGGTCACCGTGCTTTAGGGCAAGGATCATTTTGCGACCTGTTCCCTTGTAGATCAACGCCGCGCGACCCTTACGCCAAGGTCTTGCAATCGTTAAACAATCGTCACACTTTAGGGCCTCTCCCTGTGCGATATCTTCACCATCCAGAATGGGTGCGCCGCATCCGTCACAGGCGTTTGATCCAATAAATGCCACATCACGCCAACACGTTCCGCACAGACCGAAATCGCTGTCCACACGGTCACCGCATGTCAAACAGCGCGGCGGATAGACCAGCGCCAAGGTGGTTTGTAATGCGGGGTGTGCCATTCTATGTGTGCCTTATGTCGGGACCAAAACCACTTACTGATTCTATCGCGCTTACGCAGCGCCGGGCGCGAACCCAAGCGGACGCGATGTTCTTGCACGCAGCCGTGGCCGATGATCTTCAGGATCGCGCGGATATGGTTAACAGGACGTTTAATTCCGCAGCAGTGGTCAGCGGTTTCCCCAATCTGTGGCGCAAACTGATGCCAAACGCCCACAGCGTCGCGGACAAAGACGTGCTGGAGTTGGGCGTAGGCGCACACGACCTTGTGATCCACACACTTGCTTTGCACTGGGCAAATGACCCTGTGGGCCAGATCATTCAATGCAAACGCAGCCTGCAAAAAGACGGTCTGTTTCTGGCGGCCACCTTCGGGGGGCAAACTCTGCACGAATTGCGCGCCTGTCTGGGGCAGGCAGAGATCGAGACCAGCGGCGGATTGTCACCCCGCATCGCCCCCATGGGGGAACTGCGCGATTTGGGTGGTCTGCTACAAAGGGCTGGCTTTGCCTTACCTGTGGCAGACGTTTTGCCGTTGACAGTGAACTACCGCGATTTGTGGCATCTGATGCACGATTTGCGCCACATGGGCGAAGCCAACGCCTTGCAGGAACGTCTGCGTTTTCCGACACATCGTCGCGTTTTTGAACGTGCTGCAGAACTTTATGCACAGACCTACCCAACCCCTGAAGGCGGCATTGCTGCGACCTTTGAAATCGTGATGTTGACGGGCTGGGCCCCCGACGAAAGCCAACCCAAACCACTGCGCCCCGGATCAGCTGAAGCACGGTTGGCAGACGCGTTGGGGACCGACGAAAACAGGCTGCCAGATTGACCTGAGAGCAAAAGCGTTTATTTGAGCCATAACACCCATTGATCGGACCTATAATGCTCGACGCGACCCCTACCGCCACACGCCCAGCACACGCCGAAGCCGACCACCCCAAAGTGGCCGCCCCCCGTGTCGGCATTTTGCTCTCGAACCTCGGAACGCCAGACAACTATGACTATTGGTCAATGCGGCGCTATCTGAACGAATTTTTGTCAGATAAACGGGTCATCGATTATTCGGCCTGGATCTGGCAGCCTTTGTTGCAGCTGGTCATCTTGACGAAACGGCCGTTTTCATCGGGTGCGGCCTACAAATCGATCTGGAACGAAGAAGACGGCGAAAGCCCGTTAATGACGATCACAAAAGCACAGACCAAAAAGATCAAAGCCGAAATGCAAGAGCGCTACGGCGATCAGGTTATGGTCGATTTTTGCATGCGCTACGGTAACCCGTCGACCAAATCCAAAGTTCGGGCCATGACAGAGGCCGGATGCCAAAAGATCCTGTTCTTCCCGTTGTACCCCCATTACGCGGGCGCCACGTCAGCCACAGCCAACGATGAATTCTTTCGTGCCTTGATGAAGGAAAAATGGCAGCCGACGTCACGCACAGTCGAACCTTATTTTGCTGATGAAACCTACATTGACGCATTGGCACAATCCATCGAACGCGCCTACGCAAACCTTGAAACGCGCCCCGATATTCTGGTGTGTTCCTACCACGGCGTGCCGATCCGCTACTTGATGGAAGGCGATCCGTACCATTGCCAATGCCAGAAAACGACGCGCCTGTTGAAGGAACGTTTGGGTTGGGCAGACACCGAAATCAAAACCACCTTCCAATCGAAGTTCGGCCCTGAAGAATGGCTGCAACCCTACACCGTCGAGGAAGTCGCCCGTTTGGCCGAGGCTGGTAAAAAGAACATCGCGGTCTGTGCGCCAGCATTTTCCGCCGATTGCATCGAAACGCTGGAAGAGATCAACGAAGAGATCAAAGAAAGCTTTGAAGAGGCAGGCGGCGAACACTTCACCTATATCCCGTGCCTGAACGATGATGACGCCCATATCAAAGCGCTGTCTGGCGTGATCGATAAAAACCTTAAAGGGTGGCTATAGCGGCAAACGCAAAAGGGCGGCACGCTGCGGTACCGCCCAACGCAGAAACTGTAAGGGTCGCTTTAGTCGGCCAGTGCCGCTGCAACAACTGCCAGCAAGATCAGCGGCAGAACGATGCCACCGGAAGAAGAACCAGCTTCTTCGATAATGACAGGTGCTTCGATGATTGGATCAGCCGGTGCGCCAGCGAAAGCTGTGGATGCTGCGAATGTGACTGCAGTTGCAAGTGCGATTTTCTTCATTAGTCCCTCCAGATGGCAGAACCGGCAACAGCGCCGGACCGCTCTATTGTGTGTACAACAGTCTAAACGGCAAATGGTTCTCATGACAATTGGGTAAAATTCGATCAAACGCCCAAAACAGAACGCAAAAAAGGCGGAGCATTGCTGCACCGCCTTTTGATAGTCGAAATCGACTGTAGCTTAGTCTGCCAAAGCTGCTGCAACAACGGCAAGCAGGATCAATGGAAGAACGATGCCACCGGAAGAAGAACCAGCTTCTTCGATGATGACAGGTGCTTCGATGATTGGATCGGCAGGGGCGCCAGCAAAAGCTGTGGACGCTGCGGCTGTCAGAGCAGCTGCGAGTACGAATTTTTTCATTTTGACCTCCAGAAATAGCACATCAGCAACAGCGCCGATGCACACCCAAGACTTAACTTCGTGTCTGTTTCTAATCAGCAATTTGCGGTGATTGCAAATGCAGTTTAGACGGGAGACCGTCAGTCAAGCCCCAATGTCGTCAAATAAGCAACACTTGCGTGCCCACTTTGGCCATCTCGTACAGCTCTTCCACGTGTTCGTTGTAAAGCCCGATGCACCCGTTTGAAGACTTACGCCCGATCTTGCGTGTGTCATGCGTGCCGTGAATACGGTAGTACGTCCAGCTGAGGTGCATAGACCGTGTGCCAAGCGGGTTGTCCGAACCTGGCCCAATGTAGTCTGGCCATTCAGGGTTGCGCTTTTTCATCGACGGCGTCGGGCGCCAATCGGGTTTCGGGTCTTTCAGCACAACCTGCGTGCGGCCGCGGCGCGTCAGATCGTCGGTCAACGGGACACTGGAAGGGTACAGTTTGTAGATCGTTTGATCTTCGTTCCAGTAGTGCACGGCGCGGCTGTCGATATCGACCAGAATGGCACCCTTGCGCAGGTTCGTGAAATACGGCTGCCAGTCTAGCGTGCGAAAGCTGGAAATGTTGCGACGCACGGACAACGCCGGATCACGCTCTGCTTGACCGGCTGGAACGTTGCTTTGGGCCAGCGCAGGCGCACCGATCAGGGCGGCGGACCCCGCCAAAAAGGCGCGACGGGTCGGTGTTTCGAATAGCTTTTTGGACATTGAAGCCTCTCCATAGCTGATAAATACTGCTTTACCGACGCTTTTATTGCGCCAAAGACGCAGTCGCAAATCAAACAAGCGTCATTTCGCAGGCTCACGCCGATGTGCGTTTGAAATGCAACGCGGGCCACGCTATGCGGATATAACATGTTTTTTCAGTGGAGCCAAAAATGGTCAGATTAACCGCACTTATGACAGCCGCTGTGGTTGCACTTGCCGCTTGCCAGCCCGCAACACCAACGGCCGGTACAGATGGTAAGCCATTGTCAAAAGTATACAAAATTGGTCGAAACGATGCCGGAAAACTGCAATTCCGTATGCTTGATTCGGTCAATGCCTTGCGTCAGGCCCAAGGCGTGGCCCCGGTCACGCTTAATCCCAAGCTGAACGCGGCGGCCGCGACACATTCTCGTGATATGGCTGCACAAAACCGTCCGTGGCACTTCGGATCAGACGGTTCATCCCCCATCGACCGTGTTCAGCGCGTGGGATACACAGGCCAGCTTGTGGGTGAAAACATCTCTGAAAGCTACGAAACAGAGCTTGAAACACTAGGGGCTTGGATCGAACAGCCCGACACACGTCGCACCATCATGTCTACAAATGCACAAGACATGGGGTTTTCATGGCATCAGGAATCAAACGGTAAAATCTGGTGGACCATGATCATGGGCAACCCATCCAGCACGCCGCTGATTCCATCCGCGAACCCATCCGCATCACGTCTGGTGCCAGATCGGGTCGACAATCCCGAAGACACCGCAACAGACGATCAAGCGGAAACGATTGTCGGCACAACAGGATAAGGATCTAACGCCTGCAATCAGGCGTTGATCCGTATCGGCGTTCCGTTCTTCACCATGGCGTAGATTTTTTCCATCTCTTCGTTTGGAACGGCGATACACCCCCACGTCCAATCGTTTTTGCCAAGTTTCCAAGGCTTGGATTCGCCGTGGATAAAGATGTCGCCGCCCGGCGGCTTGCCCAACGCGCGGGCTTGGGCAATATCATGGGCGTTCGGATACGAGATACCCAAAGACAGATGGAATTTGCTGTTCGGGTTGCGGCGGTCAATCAGATAGGTGCCTTCAGGCGTTTTGCCGTCACCTTCATAGAATTTGTCGCCAATCGGGGCAAACCCCAAGTCGATCCTGTATTGCTTCATTATCTTTTGATTGTGCAACAAGAACATCTCGCGGGCGCCCTTGTTCACGATGACATATGTCACCTCAGGCCCGTTGTAGCGCTGGAACTTCGATTTGGTCGCACAACCAGCCAGCGCCAAAGCGGCTGTTCCGGTTGTAAGCAAATGCCTGCGTTTCATGTCAATCGTACTCTGCCCATACTCATTTTTCGCGTGTTTATCATCGAACCGCCATTTTTGGATAGAAAAAACACAGCGCGTCACCAATGTGTGATGGCTTAGGTCTTCACAAATCTGGACGCCAATTCAACATGCGATGACCAACGGAACTGGTCGACGGGTTGCACCCATTCCAAAACGTAGCCCGCGCCTGCCAATTGTGCGGCGTCACGCGCAAAGGTGACAGGGTTGCAAGATACATAGGCCAGAACCGGAACGTCGGCTTTCAATATCTCGGCCACTTGATCCGCGGCACCCGCCCGGGGCGGATCAAGAACCACAGCCTCAAAGCGCTTCAATTCATCAGGCAGCAACGGGCGCCGAAACAGATCGCGCACTTCATGCGTGATCGGCTTTAGGCCGGTCGCAAACCGCCATCCATGATCAAGGGCGGCGATCATGCCTTTGTCACCTTCAACGGCATGCACCTCTGAGCGTTCTGCCAGTGGCAGCGAAAATGTTCCGCACCCTGCAAAAAGATCCGCGACACGTTTCGCAGACCCCACTGCTTCACGCACCAACGTTTGCAGGGCATGTGCCCCGTGCGCGGTGGCTTGCAAAAACGTGCCTGCAGGTGGTGCAACAAACGCCGAACCGAACGCGTGGCGCGGCGGGGTGCGCATCGCGACCACCTCATCGCCCCATGTCAGACGCGTCAAACCCGTGGCATCACACAGCTGCGCCAAACCCGCGCGTAGCGGCCCGTCCAACGGTTTACCGCCCTGAACCGACACATCCAAACCATCCAAAGAAACCGTCACCGTCGCAGCCAATGGCGCCTTGCGGCTGGCCCCGATGATGGCCAATTCCTTAAGAATACCAAAAGACGCTTTGATCTTTGGGTCGATCAGCTGACATTCTGGCACTTCGACAAGTGTATCGCTGGCACGGCCATGAAACCCCACCATCGCACCACTTTTGGTGCGCTTGACTGCCAAAGTTGCGCGCTGTCGCGACTGGGCGGGCGATGTAATCGTCTCGCGGATGTCAGGCGATAAATCATGTGCAGACAAAGCATGGCGCACCACGTCTGCTTTCCATTGCGCCACGAAATCATCATTCGCATGCTGCAACTGGCATCCGCCGCATGCCTTGAAATGGCGACATGGTGCAGCGACACGATCCGAGGATGGCGTGACAATCCGCACATCCTTCAAAGCCGTTCCATCAACGGTGCCACTGACCAGTTCACCGGGCAATGTCATGGGCGCAAAGACAGGGCCTTCGGCAATTCCATCACCGTGATGGCCAAGGCGTATAATTTTATGTTCACTCATGGGCTGCGATTACAGCGCTATGCCCCAAGAAAAAAGGCCTATTGTGCAGCTTGCGTCCGAATGAAGCCGCCGGACTGTCGCTGCCAATAGCTGGCATACAGCCCGTCTTTGGCCAGCAATTCATCATGAGACCCCGCTTCGATGATGCGCCCTTGGTCCATAACGATGATGCGATCCATTTCCGTAAGCGTCGACAAACGGTGCGCAATGGCCAGAACCGTTTTGCCTTCCATCACCCGTTCAAGCGCAGTTTGAATGGAAGCTTCGACTTCGCTGTCCAGTGCACTTGTCGCTTCATCCAACACCAAAATCGGTGCGTCTTTGACAATGGCACGGGCCAAAGCAATGCGCTGGCGCTGGCCCCCCGACAATTTGACACCCCGTTCTCCCAGATGTGCCTGATATCCTTGCCGCCCTTTGTGGTCTTGCAAATCTTGAATGAACCCATGCGCTTCGGCCTTTTCCGCCGCCTCGATCAGGGCCGCTTCGTCCGCGTCGGGACGTCCATAAAGAATGTTTTCGCGCGCCGAACGGTTAAACATCGCCGTCTCTTGCGTGACCATGGCAATCGCACGGCGCAGGCTTTCTTGTGTCACTTGCCGTGTATCGGACCCGTCAATTTCTATACGCCCTTCTTCGGGATCATAAAGCCGCAACAAAAGCGATACCAACGTGGATTTGCCCGCGCCTGACGCACCCACGATGCCAAGCTTTTCACCCGGTTTGATTGTCAGATTGATGTCGGAAATGCCGCCTTTCTCACGCCCATACGCAAAGCTTAGGTTTTTCAACGCAATTTCACCCTGCGGCACCTGCAAGGCTTGGGCCCCATCAACATCGTCAACACGCACACGCGGGGTCAGGGTGCGCATCCCGTCCTCGATCTCGCCTATGTTGGCGTAGATCTGCATCAGCGTGAAGCTGACCCAACCCGTCATTTGTGCGATGCGAATGGACACGGCACCCGCCGCCACAATATCACCGGGCGTGGCTTGACCCGCTTGCCAGATCAAAACCGTGCCGCCCAGCATGATCACCGGCAACAGTCCCGCCAAGGTCATCAAGGCAAAGCGGAACGCCGCAGACAATCGCCCGAAACTAAGCGAGGTTTCACGAAACGTCTGCATCGCGCCCAGCGCTGCACGGTCTTCATGATCCGCGTGGGCAAACAGCTTTACGGTTTTGATGTTGGTGATCGTATCAACAACCTGCCCCGACACCATCGCCCGGGCCCCCGCCCGTTTGGCAGACCGCACACGCACACGCGGCAAGTACCAGTTGATCAGGGCGAAATACAGGATCAGCCAAACGCCAAATCCCAAGGCCACCCGCCAATCAATTGCCAGCAGCAAGATCACCGACCCCGCAAGCGACGCCAAGGCAAAAGCGACAACATTGATCACCTCGGACGCGACATCCGTAACGGCGCGTGCGCATTGCATCTGCTTTTGCGCGATGCGGCCCGCAAAGTCGTCATCGAAAAATGTGACGTTCTGGCCCAGCGTCCAACGGTGCAAGCGCGACAACACCAAAGGGTTCACATTGGGTTGCACGGTGATCGAATTGGACGCCGCCGACAGCCCGAAAGCCACGGGGCGGATCAGCAAAAAGAACGCAACAGCGGCAATGACAATCCACAGGTTTGAGCCCTCAAAGAAGCCGCTGGGGCCAAGCGCCGTGGCGTCAATGACCTTGCCGAGGATCAACGCGGTAACCGTTTCCATCGATCCCGCCAACGCAGACAAGAACGCGGCCAACCACAACGCGGGCCATGATCCCGCCAAGCACCAGCGCATGAATGCACCCAGTTCTTGTGGGGGTGGGCCATCGGCGGGCTGGAAGGAATTGATCCAATTGCCAATATCGGGGAAACGCATCATTCAGCAGCCTCTGTTTTCAGGAACCCGCCGGATTGGCGCGCCCAGAATTCAGCATATAGGCCATCTTGCGCCAAAAGCGCGTCATGATCGCCGTCTTCGACAATCTGTCCCCCATCCAGGACAAGAATGCGGTCCATCTGGGCGATGGTGGACAAACGGTGGGCAATCGCGATCACGGTTTTGCCCTGCATCATACCATAAAGCGTGTCCTGAATGGCGGCCTCGACTTCACTGTCCAAGGCACTGGTGGCTTCGTCCAGCAGCAAGATTGGCGCATTTTTCAAAACAACACGCGCCAGCGTCACACGCTGCCGTTGCCCACCCGACAGCTTGACGCCGCGTTCACCGACTTGCGCGTCATAGCCTTGACGCCCTTCGGGATCTTCCAGCCCAAGGATGAAATCATGCGCTTCGGCTTGTTTGGCCGCGGCAATGATATCTTCCTCAGTGGCGTCGGGTTTGCCATACAAAAGATTGTCACGCACCGACCGGTGCAACAAAGAGCTTTCCTGCTGCACCATACCGATGTTCAAACGCAGACTGTCTTGGGTGATTTTTGAAATATCCTGCCCGTCCATCAAGATTTGTCCGGCATCGGGATCATAAAAGCGCAGCAACAGCTTTACCAAGGTGGATTTGCCAGCGCCTGACCGCCCGATCAATCCTATTTTCTGACCAGGCTCAATCACCAGATCCATGGCTTCGATGCCACCCGTTTCTCGACCATAGTGGTGGGTCAGACCCCGCATTTCGATCCGGCCATTTTCCAATGCCAAAGGCTGTGCGTCCGGCACATCCACCAAAGTGATCGGTTGTGCGATGGTTTCCATCCCTTCGGCGACGACCCCAAGCTGACGGAAAAACGACGTCAGCGCCCACATAATCCAGCCTGTCATAGCGTTCAAACGCAAGGTCAGCGCAGTTGCCGCAGCAACAACACCGACGCTGGTAGACCCTTGAACCCAAAGCGCAATGGCCCAACCAACAACGCCAACAATCAACAAACCATTCAAGGACACCAACATCACATCCATCACGGTGAAGATGCGCATTTCCTTTTGAAAGGTCAGTCGCGTTTTCTCAATCGCGTCTTTTGCATAGTCGATTTCACGGTTGTGGTGGGCAAACATTTTGACGGAATGGATGTTGGAATAGGCGTCCACCACACGGCCCGTCACGGTAGACCGCGCATCAGACGCGGCTTGCGACGCAGGGCCTACACGTTTGACCGTCCACTTGATCAAAAGCGCGTACAGCACAAACCATCCAAGCAATGGAAGCAACAATCGGGGGTCCGAGGTGCTTAGTAAAATCGCGGCACCAATCATGTAGGCCAGCGAAAAGGAAATCGCGTCAAAAACTTGAAATACGACTTCTCCTGCCGCCGGCGGCGTTTGCATGATACGGTTGGCAATGCGCCCCGCAAAGTCGTTTTCAAACCAGCCCACGGATTGCCGCAACACATGCTTATGTGCGCGCCACCGGATCAGAGTGCCAAAGTTCGGCAAAATTGCGTTGTTCAAAAGCGCCACATCCAGTACCTGCAGCACGGGGCGCAGCACCAATATAAACACCGCCATAACGATGAATTCCGTGCCGTAGTCTGCCCACACCTGATCGGGTTCACCGCCCAGAACATCGACTACGCGACCCATGTAATAGATCAGGCCAACCTCAACCGCGGCCACAACAATCGACATGATCGCAGTTAGGATGAAAACAGTTTTGAACGGTTTTGAATATTCGCGCAAAAACGGCCACAGCTTTGTGGGCGGAGTGTCCGTTTCAGCATAGGACACGTAAGGGTCGACAAGGTTTTCGAAGAATTTAAACATCGGAAGAACGCCAGTATTTTAGGTAGAACATGTGTTGGATGATGATGCGATCAAGCCATCCAAAAGGGTTTGGTGCCGATCAAATACGGTGTAGCCAAATCCCACGATACATGTTGCAAACCTCCGGTGTTGTGCTTTTGTCATACGCCAGCTGTGCGCAAAAGTCACCCTAAAAGGTCATCCTTCGTTTTGGTGAAGCCAGACATGATCCAGTCATGCTTTAGGGCCTTCAAACGATCACCCAAAGCTTTGCCTTGAAAATCGGGTGTCAAATCGGCGGAAACGATTGGAAAAACCGCATCCACTCCTACCTGAACCTGCGTCGCGGTGTCCAATGCAGGCGGCGTTTCAAACAACGCCGAACGTAAGGCAACGATGCCCAGCGCGGTTTCCGCACCCTGTAAATACCCAAGTGCCGCAGGCGACTGGGTGCCAGACATGCCGTCTATCAAGACCGCCAAAGCGTTGGCTTGGGCTTTGGACAATCGCAAACGTCGCGGCATGTCCTCTCCGCCCAGAACCGCCAAGCGGCGAATGGGGTCTGGTGGCACGTCCAGCAGGGTTTCCATGTGAACCAAAGGCGCCAGCCAACGGTCATCTGCACCCGGCAATATCTGAAGCAAAACACCCGTTTGACGCATGGCCGCTACGGCCGGTGCCGGGTTTGGGGCGGACAGCAGTTTTAGAATTTCTGCGCCGACCCGTTCTGCTGACAACCGTTCCAACCCGTCAAGATTGGAGGCAATTGCATCCAAAGCGTCCGTATCAAACCCCGCATCCGCAGCAGCATACCATGCGACAAACCTAAAGTAGCGCAGGGTGCGCAGATAATCTTCGCGGATGCGAAGACTGGCATTTTCAATAAAGCGAACCCGACGGTGGGTCGCATCCAAAGCGCCCCCCAACGGATCAACAACGGTTCCATCGGGACGCGCATAAAGCGCATTCATGGTAAAGTCGCGCCGCCTGGCATCATCTTCTATACTGTCAGAAAATGTCACCACGGCACGCCTGCCATCGGTTTCAACATCGCGGCGAAAGGTTGTTATTTCATACGGCTCACCATCAGCCACAACCGTGACGGTGCCATGATCGATACCCGTCGGAATAGCTTTCAGCCCTGCGTCACGGGCCAGTTGCATAACCTTTTCGGGCCGTGCGTTGGTCGAAAGATCAATGTCGCTGATATCCTCCCCCATGACCGCGTTGCGCACACAGCCCCCGACAAAGAAAATGTCGAAGCCTGCGTTCTCTATGATCCCACAGACACTCTGTGTGACAGGATCGGCCAACCATTGCGTATCCGGCGCCAGTTTCATGGCATACGATCCGCCCAGGCCCGCAGCATCCGCGCGGTGGCGCCCCAAATGTAATACGGGCCAAACGGCACTGCGAAATAAGCACGGCGTTGACCACGCCAGCGTCGCGATTGCACCGCGAAACTGTCCACATTCAATACGTGAGACAGCGGGACAAAAAATACTTCTTCGACTTCGCCGGGTTCGGCAACGATGTCAAATTCGGCTGTGACCAATCCGATCACTGGCGTAACCTTGAACCCCGTTACTGTTTCATGGGGCGGCAAAATGCCAAGGACCTCGACCAGATCAGAGGGCAGGCCGATTTCCTCACGCGCTTCACGAAGAGCCGTCGCAATCAAGTCTGCATCCGTGTCATCCTGTTTGCCGCCCGGAAACGCAATCTGGCCCGGATGATGCTTCAGGGCCGACGACCGCTTGGTCAGGATCAGATAATACGTGCCACCCCGCACAATAATTGGGGCAAGAACACTTGCAGGACGCAAAACACGGCCATTAGGCTGCGTAAATTCAGGGTTAAGATCAAAATCAGATGATCCATCACCCCCATCCACAAGCGCCGCGCGTATCTGAGCAATCAGATCAGTCACGCGCGTCCTTTTCAGCCTCGAACCCTACGGTCGCGGGATCAAGATCGTAATGCGCCCCACAGAATTGGCAGTCTGCTGTGACGCGACCGTCTTCTGTTGTCATCGTCGCGATGTCACCCGCTGAATAGATGGACAGGCTTTGGCGCACGCGATCCTCGGAACATGTGCATCCAAAACGGATCGGTTGCGTGTCGTAGACGCGTGGCTGTTCTTCGTGGAACAGGCGCACCAACAAATCGTTGGGTGGCACGGTCGGGCCGATCAGCTCCATTTCTTCTACGGTGTCCATCAAGACATTCACGCGGTTCCAGTTTTCTTCCGCATCATGTTCCAGCAGGTCAGATGCTTGCAAAACGTCGCCAGACCCTTCCCCTTTCGCCATCAAAGGCGAGGCTTTGGGCATATGCTGAACCATAATGCCGCCGGCGCGCCAATGTTCAGACACACCCGGCTGCGTGGACTTGCCATAGCTTAGCGCGAAACGTGTCGGCAGCTGCTCGGACTGCGCAAAATAGGCCGCAGCACAGGCCGCCAGCGATCCACCATCCAACGGAGTAATGCCTTGGTACGGTTGCATCCCTTTGCCTTGGTCAATCATGATTGCGAAATACCCTTCCCCAATCTGGTCGAAGGGGGCAGCATCGGTCAGCAGGTCTGCGTCATAGGTGGCATAGGCGCGGATACGGGCAGGTTCGCCCTCTTTTTCGGGGCCGTAGTAATCGGTGGCAATCATACGCACCGCACCCTTGGCTTGCACCTGCAACGACAACTTCCAACGCAACTTGACAGTCTGGCCGATCAACGCAGTCAGCAACGCCATTTCCGCCACAAGCGCTTCAATGGCAGGTGGGTAATTGTGTTGCTTTAAAACGCCGTCCAGCACGCCGTCCAAACGGGCAACGCGGCCGCGAATGTCGGATGTATCAAGCTGAAATGGCAGGACGGTGTCGTCCCACGCGATCTGGTGTCCAAGGGTCATTGGGGTTTCCTTATGCGCCTCTGATTGGCATATCGGAGCTATATAGCATCGAAGTTCAAAACAAAAAGAGGGGCAACTGCAATGATCCGACGTGTGGGTGAACCACCTTTGAAGTCCCAAAGCTACAGGTTGCGACCCGGCGTTTATGCAATTTTGCCTTTGAAGCAACGTGTTTTGCTGACGGCACAAACCAACGGCGCATTAGAGTTTCAACTGCCCGGTGGCGGGGTTGATCCTGGCGAAACCTCTTTGCAGGCGCTGTACCGGGAAGTTCGCGAAGAAATCGGCTGGTCCATTGCACGCCCAAGACGTCTGGGTGCATTTCGCAGATTTGTGCATATGCCCGAATACGATATGTGGGCCGAAAAACTATGCCACGTGTACGTTGCGACACCTGTCCGCCAAATTTGTGACCCTATCGAACCTGATCATATCACTATGGTTATGCATCCCGAGGAAGCCGCCCAAATGCTGGGCAATGTTGGCGATCAGATGTTTGTCAAACAACACTACGGGATTTTATGACCAGAAAATTCAAACAGGATGCCCGAAATATCGTCAGGAAATTCATCCAGCCCTGAAAAAGCGCCCAAATTCCACATCATGGCATCAAAAAACTTTTGACCCGACATGTCTTTCATATCGTTCATCATTTTCTCTAAACCGGATTCTTCAAGCATATCGCCTTCCTGATTTGGACACTCCGTAACGCCATCGGACAACATCAAAACACGATCACCCGGCTTAAGCTGTATCTCGAAATCTTCGAAAGTGATGCCAGACATAAGACCCACAGGAAAACCGCCCGTCCCGTTCTGTTCAACGGTGCCGTCCCGGCGCTGAACAGCTGGATGTGGATGCCCAGCCTGACTGACAAGCATATGCCCTGTTTCCAGATTTACGTCTGCAAGCAAAAGCGTGAAATAGTGTTCCGTGTCCATTTCATCCAGAACAAGGTTGTTCAATTCCTCGATCACGCAGCTTGGTTTACGAAACTTATAGCTTCCATCACTTTGCCGACGCAGCGCTACATTTTGGTCAGGTGCGGTCGCGGATAAGTAGCCAGCCAATCGCGCGGTCATCAAGGCAGAGCTGATGCCGTGGCCAGAAACATCGATTGCATAAAGTCCCAAATGCCCCGGTTGCCCAGGAAAAAACCCGACAAGGTCACCGCCCACATGTCCGCTTGAACGCAACATCAATGACAACTCAGCCGTATCGAAAGTTTTTTGGCGTTCACGCACCAAAGACTGCTGTAATTTTTTTGCTTCAAGCAAATCGCTATCCAGCGAGTCATACACACGTTGTAATTCTGCTAGCGTGTCTGAAATCAGTCTATTTTTCTCTGTCAGCTCATGCTGCATATCCAAAATTCGTTCACCTGCTGATATGCGCGCACGCAGTTCATGTGCGTTGACAGGCTTTGTCAGAAAATCATCAGCACCGGCTTGCAAACCCTGTGCCACTTCGCCCTTTTCGCTTTTTGACGTCAGCAGAATAAAATAGCCGTAACTTTCACCTGGCAGCTTGCGAAATGCGTCGCAAAATTCCAAGCCGTTCATGCCCGGCATCATCCAATCGCTTAAAATAATATCCGGCGCAGATTCACGGCACAATTCCAAGGCCTTGTCGCCACTATCGGCTTCGGTAACACGAAACCCCCAGCGCTTTACTGAACTGGTTAATATCTTTCGCTGCAGACGGCTATCGTCCACAATCAGAACATGGCGATTGATGCTATGTTCGTTTTGCGGCTTTTCAGGTTCGATTTTCGATGCAGGAAGCGGCATCAGACTCACTTTCACAAACTCGGATATCCATTGGCTAATCGACTGACCTTAACGACCCATGAAAGCTAAAATTGCGTCTATCCAGTTGAGTTTAACTTACGGTTGATTAAGCAACCCTGTGGCATTGCTGTGCCAAACCCAAAGCGGAGACTGCAAATGATTGACTGGAGCCAGGTGAAATCTCTTCGTGCTGACGTCGGGCCCGAGGATTTTGACGAAGTCGTGGAACTTTTTCTAGAAGAAGTAGAAGAAGTCGTCACGCGCTTAAAGCAGGACGCGGACGTGAATGAGCTGGAAAATGACCTGCATTTTTTAAAGGGCAGCGCCATGAACCTGGGCTTTTCAGAATTTTCAGCCCTGTGCCAAGACGGTGAACTGCGTGCCGCTGAAGGACGGGGGGATGAGATAAACTTAAGCAAGGTTGTCGAATGTTATGCGGTGTCCAAGATAGCCTTTGTCACCGATCTGCCCCAGGTTTTGCATTGATCAAATCACAAATTGCGCCAGCGTTTCGTTGTTTGTGATATCTGTGTAGGTCAAGCCAGCACGATCCAGATTTTCGAAAAACTGCACGAAGTTTTCTGGATCATCCGTTTCGATTCCAATTAGAACAGATCCGAAGTTTCTGGCAGACTTCTTCAGATACTCGAACCGTGTGATGTTGTCGGATGGCCCAAGATAATCAAGGAAATCTTTCAGCGCACCGGGGCGTTGTGGCAGCCGCAGAATGAAGTATTTCTTTAGACTTGCGTAGCGTTGGGCCCGTTCCTTCACTTCAGGCAGGCGTTCAAAATCGAAGTTTCCGCCTGATGCAACGCAGACAACGGTCTTGCCCGCAATGTCCTCTTGCAAATCGCCCAGCGCCTCGATGGACAAGGCGCCGGCAGGTTCCAAAACGATACCCTCGACATTCAGCATCTCGGTGATTGTCATGCAAATGCGATCTTCTGGCAAATGCATCACGCTATCACGCGGTACGGATTTCAGGCGCTCGAATGTCCGTGCGCCTATCTTCGCAACGGCAGCCCCATCAACAAAGCTATCGATCGGCGACACATCTGTTGGCGCACCCGTTTCCAAAGCACGCGCCAAACTGGGTGCGCCAGTGGGTTCGACAAACGTATAATCACACGCACCCGCATAGTAACTATAGCATGCAGAAGATAATCCACCGCCACCTACAGGTAAAACCAGGTGCTCCGGAACACGCCCCAATTGGCGCTCTATCTCAACCGCTACGGACGCCTGCCCTTCGATCACATCTTCATCGTCAAAGGGCGACAAAAAATGTGCGCTATGGTCCGTGCAATACGCCTGCGCCGACGCCAGGGTATCGTCAAAATAATCGCCGATCAGTTTTATCTCGACAAACGATCCACCGAACATTGCAGTTTTCTGAACCTTTTGGGCCGGCGTTGTAACAGGCATGAAAACCACACCACGCACGCCGAAATGACGACACATAAACGCGACGCCCTGCGCATGATTTCCAGCACTTGCGCAAACAAAAGTATCGTGGCGATCAATCACCTTGCGCATCGCATTAAAGGCACCGCGCAATTTGTAAGATCGCACCGGGCTTAAATCTTCGCGCTTCAACCAGATATCGGCACCATACTTTTTTGACAAATGATCATTGCGCATCAAAGGCGTTTCAGGAAACACATCGCGCATCGCACGTTCGGCAGCCTGCGCGGCAGAAACAAATTGATCATTGGTCATGGAAGCACCCTTCAAGCAGATACAACCGAGGTAGAGGTTGCACTTCATGCCGTCAACGCGGGGCTGCATCTTGCCCCACATAGAAAAACGCGGTATCGCCCGCCACGAACCACACAGAGGGAAACTGCAGATGTCCGCGCCTAAAAAAGTCGTTCTTGCCTACTCCGGCGGCCTAGATACTTCCATCATTCTGAAATGGCTGCAAACTGAATACGGTTGTGAGGTTGTGACCTTCACCGCAGATTTGGGTCAGGGCGAAGAACTTGAGCCAGCGCGCGCAAAAGCCGAATTGATGGGTGCTTCGGCGATCTACATCGAAGATCTGCGTGAAGAATTCGTACGCGATTTCGTGTTCCCGATGTTCCGCGCCAACGCTCTTTACGAAGGGTTGTACCTGTTGGGCACGTCCATCGCGCGACCTTTGATTTCCAAGCGGTTGGTCGAAATTGCAGAGGCCGAAGGCGCAGATGCAGTGTCCCACGGCGCGACCGGTAAGGGCAACGATCAGGTCCGCTTCGAATTGGCAGCCTATGCGTTGAACCCCGACATCAAAGTCATCGCACCATGGCGTGAATGGGATTTGTCCAGCCGCACCAAGCTGCTTGATTTCGCAGAGAAAAACCAAATCCCAATCGCCAAGGACAAACGCGGTGAAGCACCCTTCAGCGTGGATGCGAACCTGTTGCACACTTCGTCCGAAGGCAAGGTTCTGGAAGACCCGGCCGTTGACGCACCCGATTACGTCTACCAGCGTACTGTGAACCCCGAAGACGCGCCAGATCAGCCTGAATTCATCGAAATCGGTTTCGAAAAAGGCGACGCAGTTTCCATCAACGGCGAAGCCATGTCGCCTGCAACCATCCTGACCAAACTGAACGAATTGGGTGGCAAACACGGTATTGGCCGCCTTGATCTGGTCGAAGGCCGCTTTGTCGGTATGAAATCACGCGGCATCTACGAAACCCCCGGCGGCACAGTGCTTTTGGAAGCGCACCGCGGCATCGAATCCATCACTCTGGATCGGGGCGCGGCCCACCTTAAAGATGAGCTGATGCCAAAATACGCCGAACTGATCTATAATGGTTTCTGGTTCTCACCAGAGCGTGAAATGCTGCAAGCTATGATCGACAAAAGTCAGGAACACGTCACCGGCACCGTCCGCTTGAAGTTGTACAAAGGCTTGGCGCGCACAGTGGGGCGTTGGTCTGATTATTCGCTTTATTCCGAAGCGCATGTCACCTTTGAAGACGACGCAGGCGCGTATGACCAAAAAGATGCAGCCGGGTTTATCCAGCTGAATGCTCTGCGTCTGAAACTTTTGGCCGCACGCAAACGGCGTACATCCTGATCAAATCTTAACGGCAGCAAGCCGGTCGTAATACGGCAAGGCTTGCGCCACGATCTCTTGATACTCTGGGCTGAGATCGGGCAATGGGCCTTCCGCACCCGCAAACCCCGATGATCCATGCACCGCCCCATACCAGTGAGACGCCCAAACACCGTCTGCGGCATGACCACCCTTAGGCCAGCTCAGCATTTTCGGATCCCAAGGCAGGTCAACCTCCGCGCACAATTGTTTCATCTTTGTCGCGGGATCACGGCGAATATCTGCTGAATCAATCACAATCGGATTTTGCCCCAAAGACTGCGCGTGGTCGTACAATTCAGCCTGCTGAACAAAACCGATATCGTCCAATACAGGCCCTTCGCGTTTGGCTGCATAACTTGCCACAACACGCGCAGGGTGGCGGATCAAAAATACGTTGACCACATCGCGCATCCAAGTGCGTGGCATGTCTGGGATCATATGTTGTGTCATGTGCTTTTGGTACGAAAACGGTACTGAAACAGGCTCTAACAAAGACATTTCGACTGTTTTTGGATCAACGGGTTGCGACTTTAATATGGCGTCGCGCATTGGATGGCTCAGGCCAGTCGTTGCCAGATAAGCTGCGTAAAAGGGTTCGTCCATAACATGACAATCTGTGCGCGCCCCAAAGCTGTACATCATCGCTGTCGACAAATTACGCGGCCCGGACCACATGGCAATGCGAATGGTTTTTGGCATCATATCCCCCCGTTTTGCGCACCATAAAACGAAGCACGAATTTGTAACAGCTTTCACTGACCTGTGACCTCTCAATGCTGTGTATTGAGCAACGCAACAGAGTGCGTGATCCTGACGTCAAAAGGAGAACCCTATGACCTTCGTTCAAACTGCTAAACCATTCGCATTGGCTTTGATGATCGCGCTGGGCGTTTTTGCACAATCCAAAACGTCACATGCAGCGGAAACGGAAACCCTGACTGTTGCCGGGGGATGTTTTTGGTGTGTTGAGTCAGACTTTGAAAGCGTCAAAGGCGTTAAGGAAGCGATTTCCGGATTTACTGGCGGCAAAACGGCAAATCCCACCTACAAACAGGTCACAGGTGGCAAAACAGGCCACTACGAAGCGGTGCAAATCATCTTTGACCCAAGCGTTGTGTCCCGCGATGTCCTTCTTGCAAAGTTCTTCCGTTCTGTTGACCCAACAGACGCTGGCGGCCAGTTTTGTGATCGAGGCGCCAGTTACCGCACTGCCATTTTCGCAAATGGGCCTGCGCAAAAGTCTGCCGCCGAGAAAGCCAAAGCCGATGCAGCCGCAGCATTGGGCCAAAGCGTCGTGACGCCCGTTGTTGGCGCATCAAAGTTCTATCCAGCCGACGCATCCCATCAAAATTACTACAAAGGCTCAAAAATTGTGCTGACACGTTTTGGCCCGAAGAAACAATCCAAGGCATACAAAGCCTACCGCAACGCATGTGGTCGTGACCAACGCGTCAAACAACTTTGGGGGTCGGCGGCACCTTTTGTCGGCGGTTAACCCAGCTTCATATCCTGAATGTCTTTAAGGTCAGGAATAACATCTGCCGCCCCAAGTCGCGTGACCATCAAGGCCGCCGCTTGGGTCGCCAGTCCGATCGCCTGCGCCATGGGCATACCGCGATCAAGTCCCGCTATGACATATCCGGTAAACGTGTCACCAGCACCCGTGGTGTCCACAGGATCAACACTAATTGCGTCAAAAGCAGTCTCTAACTTGGTAGAATTCTGATACCAACGGCATCCCTTTGCCCCAAGTGTCACAATCACATCATCCACGTCTAGGTCCGGAATTTTAACGCCTAAGGCACCTTCAAGCTGCGCCGCTTCGACTTCGTTCATCACAAGCATATCAACAAAGGGCAGCACAGCCTGCACCGCATCCACGTCAAAAGGTGCTGCGGCATAGACCACACGCACCCCTAAATCCCGTGCCATCCGTGCGGCCAAGACTTGTCCGGATGTTTCATTCTGCATGATCAGTATGTCGCCGGGGCTAGCCTCGGACAGTGCTGTGCCTATCTGGTTTTCGTCGATAACGCCGTTGGCACCCGGCCACAGAACAATCACGTTTTCAGCCGCATCATCGACGTAGATCACCGCGTGGCCCGTCGCCTCAACGCTGGTGGTAATATGGGTCGTATCGATCCCATACTCCAAAAGCCGATCCGCCGCCCAGCGCCCGTCAGGCCCGACGGCACCGATATGTCGGACATGGGCCGCACCGCGCGCAGCAGCGACGGACATATTCGCCCCTTTGCCACCCAAACCCTGACTGAAACGGCCAGCCGCCAATGTTTCGCCAGGTTTGGGAAGGTGCGACACCCGGTAGACCATATCAATATTGATCGAACCCAGATTGTAGACTGTCATCAGCCCACCTTGCAGGCCGCCAACACAGCCATGTTCAGGATGTCATTTGCCGTGGAACTGGTTGAACAGATCTGAATGGATCCATCAACACCCGACAGAATGGGGCCGATCACCGTAGCGCCCCCCATTTCCTGCATCAGTTTCACAGAAATGCTGGCAGAGTGTCGCGCCGGAACGACAAGGATATTCGCAGGACCTGTCAAACGGGAAAACGGGTACTGCGCCTGGGTCACTTCGTTCAAAGCCACATCAACGGTCATTTCGCCTTCGTATTCGAAATCGACGCCCCGCTGATCCAGAACCTTTGGCGCCAAATGCATTTTTTCAGCACGTTCCGAAACTGGGTATCCAAACGTCGAGAAGCTTACGAAAGCCACGCGCGGCTCTAGCCCCATGTCTTTTGCAACCACGGCGGCGCGTTCTGCAATGTTCGCCAAATCGTTTTCATCCGGCCATTCATGCACAAGCGTATCCGCCATAAACACAATGCGACCCTTGTGCAAAAGCGCCGTAATACCTGCGGCCCCGTTTTCTGTGTCAGCGTCAAAAACATGGTTGATACGTTCCAACACATGGGCGGACTTTCGCGTTACACCCGTGACAAGCGCATCACCATGACCATGGGCCAACATCAGCGCGGAAAACACATGTCGGTCACGGGCGGCAAGGCGGTGAATGTCGGCCCCGTCAAACCCTTTGCGTTGCAACCGATTGTACAGAAAGGTCTTATACATCTCGAGGTGTGGGGTATTCGCGGCGTTCACCACTTCGATTTCGCGCACAGCGTCCCCAAGACCCGCTTCTTCCAACTTGGCTTTTACGTCTTCTTTGCGGCCCACGACCAGCGCTTTGCCCAAACCGGAACGCTGATACATGACAGCGGCACGTAGCACCTTGGGATCGTCGCCTTCTGCGAAAATCATACGCGCTTGTGCGGCGCGGGCCCGAGCATTCAGGCCCCGCAAAATACTAGCTGTTGGATCCATGCGTGATTTCAGTGAAAGCTCATACGCATCCATATCGATGATAGGACGGCGTGCCGCACCTGTGTTCATGCCCGCCCGCGCCACAGCTGGCGGAATACGGTGGATTAGACGCGGATCAAAAGGCGTCGGAATGATATAGTCACGCCCGAATGTCAGGTTTTTACCGTATGCCAGCGCCACTTCATCCGGCACATCTTCACGCGCCAATTGCGCCAACGCGTGGGCGCATGCGATCTTCATTTCATCGTTGATGGCTCGGGCATTGATGTCCAAAGCACCACGGAACAAGTAAGGGAAACCCAAAACATTGTTCACCTGGTTCGGGTAGTCGCTGCGGCCAGTGGCCACAATCGCATCCATACGAACTTCATGCGCTTCTTCGGGGGTGATTTCCGGATCGGGGTTCGCCATTGCGAAAATGACGGGGTTGTCCGCCATGCTGGCCACCATCGCCGGGGTGACAGCGCCTTTGGCCGACACGCCAAGAAACACGTCGCAATCCTTCATGGCATCTTCCAAAGACCGCGCTTCTGTTTTCACCGCATGCGCTGATTTCCATTGGTTCATGCCTTCGGTGCGACCTTGATAGATCACACCTTTGGTGTCGCACATGATGCAATTGTCGTAACGCGCACCCATTGATTTCAACAATTCGAGGCACGCAATGCCAGCCGCACCCGCGCCATTCAGTACAATTTTGACGTCTTCGATCTTTTTGCCCGACAAATGCAGCGCGTTGATCAAACCCGCTGCGCAAATCACAGCGGTACCGTGTTGATCGTCATGAAAGACCGGAATGTCCATTTCCTCTTTCAGACGCTGTTCGATGATAAAGCATTCAGGCGCTTTGATGTCCTCAAGGTTGATGCCACCGAACGTCGGCCCCATCAGCTTGACTGCCTTACAGAATTCGTCCGGATCTTCGGTGTCCAACTCGATGTCGATGCTGTTCACATCCGCAAAGCGTTTGAACAAAACTGCTTTGCCTTCCATCACGGGTTTTGACCCTAATGCGCCCAAATTCCCCAATCCAAGGACGGCTGTGCCATTGGAAATAACAGCAACCAAATTGCCTTTGTTGGTATAGTCGTAGGCCAGCTCCGGATTTTCAGCGATAGCCACACAAGGCACCGCAACGCCGGGTGAGTACGCCAAAGATAAATCGCGTTGCGTCGTCATCGGAACGGTGGCCGAAATTTCGAACTTGCCTGGCGTCGGTTCAAGGTGGAAGGCCAAGGCCTCTTCATCGGTAACTCTGGTCTTGGACATTGCGCAACTTTCCTCCCTGTGCCTCAGCGTCTTATCGCAGCAATGAAACGCGCTCAACCGCTATGCGCTTTTGGGTTTCGTCTGGAGGTATGGCTTTGTAAGGTCTGGCAACATTTGCTGGGGGGCAATCCATGACCGTCACGCCTATGATGGCGCAATATCTTGAGATCAAAGCAGCACATCCCGATGCGTTGCTGTTCTACAGGATGGGCGACTTTTACGAAATGTTCTTTGAAGACGCCGTAAACGCCGCCGAAGCGCTGGATATCGCCTTGACCAAGCGCGGCAAGCACGACGGTGCAGATATTCCGATGTGCGGTGTGCCCGTCCACGCCGCCGAAGGGTACTTGCTGACACTGATCCGCAAAGGCTTTCGTGTTGGTGTTTGTGAACAACTTGAAAGTCCGGCAGAAGCCAAGAAAAGAGGCTCTAAATCGGTCGTAAAGCGTGATGTTGTCCGGCTGGTCACACCGGGTACGTTGACGGAAGACAGCCTTCTGGAAGCACGTCGGCACAATTTCCTCGCGGCTTTCGTAGAGGTCCGCGATCAAGCTGCTTTGGCCTGGGTTGATATTTCAACAGGCGCTTTCCACGTCATGCAGACAACGCAAACGCGCTTGGGTCCGGAGCTTGCCCGTTTGTCCCCGTCCGAGCTGATCGTGTCCGAGGGACAAATTGATGATTTGCGCGATTTAGTCTCTGATTTTAGCATCCCGATGACAGACTTATCCCGCGCCAGCTTTGACAGCACATCAGGTGAAAAGCGGATTTGTGACTTGTTTTCCGTAAGCGCATTGGATGCCTACGGTAACTTTGACCGCGCAGAAATTGCGGCCATGGGTGCCGTCATCGAATACTTAAATATCACGCAAAAGGGAAAATTGCCGCTGCTGCAAACTCCACGGCAAGAAACCCATCGCGGAAGCGTACAAATCGATGCTGCAACACGCCGTAATCTTGAACTTACCCAAGCTTTGTCTGGCGGTCGCAGCGGATCGTTAATTTCGGTGATCGATCATACTGTGACCGCAGGCGGTGGACGCCTTCTTGAGCGTCGTCTCTCGGGTCCATCCCGCCAGTTAGAGACGATTCAGAACCGATTGGACGCTGTATCCTACGCGTTCGATGCCAAGCAGATCGCAGACACAATTCGGGACCAATTGCGTAAAGTGCCTGATCTTGATCGCGCTTTGTCACGATTGTCTCTGGATCGCGGCGGTCCACGTGATCTGGCCGCAATTCGCAACGGGCTGACAGAAGCAGAACACATTGGCGCTGCCGGTTTGAATGACGCGCCAGAACTGTTGATTGCCGCACTAAAAGACCTTCAAGGTCACACCGCATTGATGGATTTGCTGGACGAGGCCCTGATCGCCGAACCACCATTGTTGACACGCGACGGAGGTTTCATAGCAAACGGCTATGATGCAGAGTTGGACGAAGCAAGAAAGCTGCGTGATGAGGGGCGCAGTGTCATAGCCACGATGCAACAAGAATTCGTTTCTAAAACAGGCATTTCGACTCTCAAAATCAAACACAACAATGTCCTTGGGTATTTCATCGAAACCACATCAACCCATGCGGATAAAATGTTGTCCGCACCGCTGAACGAAACATTCATTCACCGTCAGACCACCGCAAATCAGGTGCGGTTCACCACGGTCGAATTGTCCGAAATGGAAACCAAAATCCTCAATGCCGGCAACCGTGCGCTGGAAATCGAAAAACGGATTTACGAAACCCTTAGGCAAGCGATCCTAACCCAAGCCCCCCTGATCAACCAAACCGCCCGCGCCTTGGCAGAACTAGATCTGGCAATCGCCATGGCACATCTGGCGCGAGTGGAAAACTGGTGTAAACCGATTGTAGACGACAGTCGTGCATTTGCGATCGAAGGCGGCAGGCATCCCGTGGTGGAAAAATCCCTGCGAGATAAAGGGCAAACCTTCATCGCCAACGACTGTGATCTTAGCGCAGAAGACACCGCCAATATCTGGTTGCTGACCGGCCCGAACATGGCTGGTAAATCGACCTTTTTACGGCAAAATGCCTTGATCGCCTTGTTGGCGCAGATGGGCAGTTTTGTGCCAGCGACGTCTGCCCACATTGGTATTGTCAGCCAACTGTTCAGTCGCGTTGGCGCATCAGACGATCTTGCACGCGGGCGTTCGACCTTCATGGTTGAAATGGTGGAAACGGCAGCGATCCTGAACCAAGCTGATGATCATGCGTTGGTCATTCTTGATGAAATCGGTCGAGGCACCGCAACTTATGATGGCTTGTCCATCGCTTGGGCGACGCTGGAACATCTACACGACGTCAATAAATCACGCGCCCTTTTTGCGACGCACTACCATGAAATGACATCCCTTTCAGGGAAATTGGACGGCGTGGACAATGCAACGGTCGCTGTGAAGGAATGGGAAGGTGAAGTTGTCTTTTTGCATGAAGTGCACAAGGGCGCTGCGGATCGGTCTTATGGCGTTCAAGTGGCCCAGCTTGCGGGATTGCCCGAAACCGTAATCGCAAGGGCGCGCGTTGTGCTAGAGGCGCTCGAACAGGGCGAACGCGAAGGAGGTGCTGCGCAAAAAACCCTGATCGATGATCTGCCGCTTTTCTCGGCAACGCCGCCCCCCGCCCCGGTTCAAACCAAAACATCGCCCGCCGTGGATCTTTTGGACACCATTCACCCCGACGAACTTAGCCCACGCGAGGCCCTGAACCTTATTTACAAACTAAAAGAGGCGGCCAAAAACTGACCGCCTCCGTCCTGCGCTATGCAGTGTTTTTTTCCCAAAAATACCCGTCAGAGGCTTCTTAGCTTGCAGGCATGGAAGACACGCCAACTTGGGCAGGGCGCAGCAATCGATCGTGTAACATAAAGCCTTCCGCAGCAACTTGGATGATGTCGCCTGCTTTGGTGCCGGGCACAGGCGCCTCAAACATCGCTTGGTGATGCTGGGGATCAAACGCGTCTCCGACTTCCGGTGCTATCACTTCGATGCCATGCTTTTTGAACACATTCAAAAGCTCTCGCATTGTCAGCTCAACGCCTTCCAAAAGCGGGCCTGCAACAGCGCGCTGTTCGTCAGACGTTGTTTCAAGCGCACGCTTCATGTTGTCGTAAACGGGCAGCATATCGCGGGCCAGTTTCGATCCGCCATAGTTTTCAGCTTCGCGGCGATCCTTGTCGGACCGTTTGCGGGCATTTTCCGCATCGGCCAAAGCCCGCATGAACCGATCGCGAAATTCATCGCGTTCCGCGGTGACCGTTTCCAGGTCAAGCGCCTCGTCATCGATCTCTTCCATTTCATCCGCAAATTCTTCAGCCTCTGCATTTGCGAGGTCATCCAAAAAGTCGTTGTTCTCTGGGTCAGCCATTTTTCTACCTCTAACTCCGGTCGGACAACATTTTGCCCACCAGTTGTGCCGTGTAATCTACAATCGGCACGATCCGTCCATAATTCAGTCGCGTAGGGCCAATGACACCGACGGCGCCAATGATCTTACGGTCTGCGTTCATATATGGGGAAACGACCAAAGAGGAACCCGAAAGTGAGAAAAGTTTGTTCTCAGAACCAATAAAAATGCGCACACCGTCGCCACCTTCGGTCAATTCCAGAAATTCCGAGATATCGCGCTTGCGTTCTAGGTCATCAAACAGGGTGCGAATACGGTCCAGATCATCTGGTTGACCGGCGCTTTCCAGCAAATTGGACCGGCCGCGGACAATCAATCGCTCATTCCGGTCCCCTGCGTCTTGCCAAACGGCCAAGCCGCTATCGACAAGATCGCGTGCCAGAACATCAATCTCTTGGCGGCGCAGTGAAATTTCGGATTGGATTGCACCACGGACATCTGTCAGCGTTTTGCCTTCGATCAGCGCGTTCAGAAAATTGGCGGCCTCGCGCATTGAGCTTGGCGTTTGCCCCGGGGGCGGTGTGAACAGTCGGTTTTCCACATGCCCATCCGCAAACACCAAAACCACCAAGGCGCGGTCGGCGGCCAGCGACACAAATTCGATGTGTTTGATCGGCGCTTCGTGTTTTGGCGTCAAAACCAAGGACGCACCATGTGTCACCCCAGATAATGCAGACCCCACACGATCCAACAGCCCGCCCACATCACTTTCATTGCGTCCCATTGTGGCATCGATTTTTTCGCGGTCACCGTCGTCAGGAACGCTGACTTCCATCAAACCGTCCACAAACATGCGCAACCCCATCTGCGTCGGGATGCGGCCCGCACTGATATGGGGGCTGTCCAAAAGCCCCATATACTCAAGATCCTGCATCACATTACGGATCGTGGCTGCGCTGACCTTTTCGCTAAAATCCCGCGTCAGAGTGCGCGACCCCACAGGATCACCATTTTCAAGGTATCCTTCCACCACGCGCCGAAACACTTCGCGCGAGCGGTCGTTCATCTCTTCGATCATCTTTGGCGCGTCAGACATTATGGTTCTCTTACCAATGGGGTTGCATCCCTTATGCCACGGGCGGTATCCCCGCGGACATAGCAAAAAGGATATATCATGCGACCTTCCGGACGTGAACTAGACCAAATGCGCGATGTTTCGATCGAAACCGGCTTCACGAAACATGCGGAAGGGTCTGCATTGATCAAGATGGGCGACACGCACGTGTTGTGCACCGCCACCATCGAGGACCGCGTGCCGCCGTTTATCAAAGGGTCCGGCCTGGGCTGGGTCACTGCGGAATATGGCATGTTGCCCCGCGCCACCAACACCCGGATGCGGCGTGAAGCGGCATCTGGCAAGCAAGGCGGGCGCACTGTTGAAATTCAGCGCCTGATCGGGCGTGCTTTGCGCGCTGGTGTGGACCGTTCTGCATTGGGCGAACGTCAGATCACCGTCGATTGTGACGTGCTGCAAGCTGATGGCGGTACGCGTTGCGCTTCCATCACGGGGGGTTGGGTTGCGTTGCGTTTGGCTGTGAACAAACTGATGAAAGCAGGCGACGTCGTGTCCGATCCCTTGGTTGATCCGGTTGCGGCGATTTCTTGCGGGATCTACGCAGGCCAACCCGTTCTTGATCTGGACTATCCAGAGGATTCAGAGGCCGGCGTTGATGGTAACTTCATTATGTTAGGCTCTGGTTCCTTGATCGAAGTGCAAATGAGCGCCGAAGGATCTGTCTTTTCCCGCGATCAGATGAACCAACTGATGGACCTCGCGGAAAAAGGCGTGGGCGAACTGGCTGCCAAACAACTGGCCGCCACAAAATGAGCCGTAAGTTCACGGACAAAAAGCTTCTGTTTGCCACGCATAACGCGGGCAAGCTGGAAGAAATGCAGGAGCTTTTTGCCCCCTTCGGCGTCACGGTCGTGGGGGCTGCGGAAATGCAGTTGGCTGAACCGGAGGAAACTGAAGATACCTTCATCGGCAATGCCCGCATAAAGGCTGTCGCAGCTGTAAAAGCGACGGGATTGCCGGCCCTCTCGGATGATTCAGGTATTGTCGTGGATGGATTGGACGGCGCCCCAGGTGTTTACACTGCGGATTGGGCGGAAACGCCAAACGGTCGTGACTTCACCATGGCGATGAACAAAACCAACGATCTTTTGGAAGAACGCGACGCACCCCACCCCAGAACGGCACGGTTTTGCGCTACAATGGTCTTGGCGTGGCCTGATGGGCATGAAGAAATCTTTGAAGGCGTTGCAGAAGGTACTCTCGTTTGGCCCATGCGCGGCGCTTTGGGGCATGGATATGATCCCATGTTTCAACCTGTCGGGCATTCTCGGACCTTTGCCGAGATGTCCCACGACGAAAAAAACGAAATCAGCCACCGCGCAGATGCGTTCAGCAAACTGATCGCAGGCTGTTTTGGCTGAAGATTGGGAAAACGGGGGCTTCGGCCTTTACATCCATTGGCCCTATTGCGAGGCCAAATGCCCCTACTGCGACTTCAACAGTCACGTTGTTCGGTCCATCGATCATAATGCGTGGCGGGTTGCCTACCTATCGGAACTCGAACGCACCGCATCCGAAACAAAAGGGCGCGTTCTGCACAGCGTCTTCTTTGGCGGTGGCACGCCCAGCCTGATGGAACCCGATGTGGTTGGCGACATCATGGCAGCGATCAAACGGCTTTGGCCCACAGCCAATGATCTTGAAGTTACACTTGAAGCCAACCCAAGCTCGGTCGAGGCTGGCAGGTTCAAGGCTTTCCGTGATGCGGGGATAAATCGTGTGTCGATGGGCGTCCAAGCTTTGAATGATGCAGATTTAAAGCGTTTGGGGCGCATACACACAGCGCAAGATGCGATGAACGCCTTTGAAATTGCGCGAACGGTCTTTGACCGTGTCAGCTTTGACTTGATTTATGGCCGACAAGATCAAACCTTGGACCAGTGGGAAGCAGAGCTTAATCAGGCTCTAAACCTGGCGATAGACCATATATCTTTGTATCAGCTCACCATTGAACAAGGCACAGCCTTTGGGGATCGGTACAACATCGGAAAACTGCGGGGCCTCCCAAGCGAAGACCTTGGCGCCGACATGTATGAGCGAACGCAAGCCATTTGTTCGGCGCACAACATGCCGGCCTATGAGGTCTCCAATCACGCCCGCGACGGGGCGCAATCTCGGCACAATATGATCTATTGGCGCTACGGGGATTACATCGGGATCGGGCCGGGTGCGCATGGGCGCGTCACAATCAACGGGCAACGCTTTGCAACCGAAGCTTACAGCAATCCCAAACGATGGCTCGACAGCGTCGCATCCGGCACAGCAGAAAAAGCACGCATAGCGCTTAGCACCGCAGATCAAGCCAGCGAATTGCTGTTGATGGGTTTGCGGGTGAAAGACGGTGTGTCCCGCAAACGATACGAGGCGTTGTCAGGGCACCCCGTGAATCCCAAAGCGGAAGAAACTTTGTTGGAACACGGATTATTAACACCCTCTGAAACCGATATTATCGTTTCTGATCAAGGAGTTATTGTCCTAAACGGTGTCTTGGAAGCCCTACTTTCAGACTAAGAACCGCTTAACTTACGGCACAATTCATCCAAATCTTCCAATGATTCGTATTGAATGGACATTTGGCCTTCCTCGCCGCCATTCTTGTGTGTGATCTGGACCTTCATGCCTAAGGCAGCTGACAGGTCAGCTTCCAAAGCCCGCGTATCAGCGTCTTTTTCGGTGCCTGCTTTTTTGGAAGTCTTGTCTTTGAAGATGTTACTGCCTTGATTGGTTTCCGCCTTCACCAATGCCTCAGTTGCCCTGACGCTTAGGCCCCCTTTTACCACAGCTTTGGCCAAACCCGACGGGTCTTGCGCCGTGATCAACGCACGTGCGTGTCCAGCTGTTAATTCACCCTGCTGAACAAGTTCCACCACATCGTCGGGCAGCTGCAGCAGGCGAAGTAGGTTTGCAATATGGCTGCGGCTTTTGCCCAAAGCTTCTGCCATCTTTTCCTGAGTGTGCCCAAAGCGATCCATCAACTGTCGGTAGCCTGCGGCCTCTTCGATTGGGTTGAGGTCCGCCCTTTGGATGTTTTCAATGATAGCGATTTCAAGCACTTCAGTGTCTGAAAATGTACGAACGATAACCGGTAATTGATGCAGTTGCGCCATTTGGGCGGCACGCCAGCGCCGTTCCCCGGCAACGATCTCAAAGCTATTGGCGCCCATGTCCCGGACGATCAAAGGTTGGATGACGCCTTTTTCCTTGATTGACGCAGCCAAGTCATCCAGATCGCTTTGGTTAAAACGCTTCCGCGGCTGATCAGGATTAGGAGCAATCTGTTCGATTGGCAAAAACCGTTCTGCCTGCGGCGAAGAAACTGTTGCGTCAGGCTCTGAGACATCTGCCATCAACGCTGACAATCCACGACCCAATCCGCGTTTGCGGTCTTTTCCATTTGCCATGTTCATTGCCCTCTCAGAGTTGTTTGTTGTTTTGCATCATCTCAGCGGCCAGGGCGCGGTACGCAACAGCCCCTTTTGATGCTGTATCGTAGCTTAGCACCGGCATCGCAAAAGATGGTGCTTCGCTTACACGAACATTTCGGGGGATAACGGTTCTGAAAACCAGATCACCCAGATTGTCTCGTGCATCTTGCTCAACCTGCAAAGATAAATTGTTCCGTGCATCATACATGGTTAACACAATCCCCTCAATTCGAAGCGATTTGTTACCTGTTTCGCGCACTTCGCGTATCGTCAACATCAGCTGAGACAAGCCTTCCAACGCAAAGAACTCGCTTTGCAGGGGCACCAGTACAGAGTCCGACGCAATCAAAGCGTTTACAGTCAACAGGTTCAGTGACGGCGGACAATCAATCAACACATAGTCAAAACCAAAGCCTTCCATTTGAACCTGTCGCAAAGCATCGCGAAGAAGAAAACTGCGTTTTTCATTGGAAATTAGCTCAATGTCAGCAGAACTAAGGTCAACAGTTGCAGGAACGATGGACAGGTTTTCAACATCCGTGGATTGTACGACTTCGGTCAGATCGATATCTTCAAGCAAAAGTTCATATGTGGTGTATTCACGATCTTGCGCCGCAACACCCAGTCCTGTGGATGCATTTCCCTGTGGATCAAGGTCAACAACCAGGACCTTCTGACCAGCCTCAGCCAAAGCCGCGGCCAAATTAATAGATGTCGTGGTTTTACCGACGCCACCTTTCTGATTAACCACAGAAACAATTTTTGGAAGCGTTTGCGTGATGTAATCAGGCACGTCGTATGTCCTTAATCGTCAAGATTGCAGCATCTGGATTGGTTTCGCTTTTATGCGCTTCGTATGTGAAAGACCAGTTTTCTTGCGCTGATGTAATCTCTTTTACCCAAGTCTGCCCCTTTGGGAAAACACATAATCCTGTGGGCAATAGATGATACTGGGCAAATTGCAGCAAAGCACTTAGATCTGCCAGCGCTCTGGCGGACATAACATCCGATTTCTGGGGCGTTGCAGCCTCAATCCGCTCGGAGATGACGTTAACGTTTAGACCCAATTCTCTTACAGCGGTGCGTAGGAATGCACATTTTCTCTGATCGCTTTCAATCAACGTGAAAATTGTCTTTGGCGACAGCTGTTTTGCGAGGATAGACAAGACAATGCCAGGAAAGCCCCCACCGCTTCCAATGTCTAACCATTTTTCTTCAAACTTTACGATGTCAGCAATCTGCACCGCATCCCATATATGACGATCCCATATATCAGCAACACTCATTTTGGAAACCAAGTTTATTCTTGGATTCCATTTTTCTACCAACGAAACGAACGAGGTCAAATCGTTCATTGTTTCACGTGAAACATCCAGGTTAAGCCACGCCGGGGGTACACTCATGCCGATTTCCGCGAACGTTGCTTCAGGATTGCAAGGATCAAAGCGAGCGCCGCAGGCGTCATCCCATCAATCCGTGCAGCCTGCGCCAATGTGGATGGCCGTGTTTTCTCAAGCTTTGTCTTCAACTCGTTCGAGAGACCTTCAATCGTCGAGTATACGAACGAAACGGGTATCTTATGAGCCTCATCTTTGGCCAACCGAGCTATGTCTTTTTCTTGCCTAACAATATAATTTGCATACAAGGCTTCCCTGGACAGCTGCTTTTTAGTCTCATCATCCAAGGTACCGATACCACTATCTAGTGCTTCAAGATCATCGAACACTACATCTGGAAATGCCAATAGCTGAAAAGCGTTTCGCTTTGTCCCATCTTGATTTATCCGAATTCCAGCTTCTGCAATTTGCTTAGGCGTAAAGAATTGATCGGAAACGACAGATCTTCCTTGTTCCAAGCGTTCCATCTTGTCTTCAAATACACGTACCCTTTTCTGGGAAACGCCGCCCAACCCTATTGCCACGGGAGTAAGTCGTTGATCTGCATTATCCGCTCTTAAGGACAATCTGAACTCTGCCCTTGATGTGAACATCCGATACGGTTCACTTACGCCGCGGGTGGTCAAATCGTCGATCATGACCCCGATGTAACTTGTCCCGCGTCCAAAGTGAACGGGGTCTAGACCTTTGGCGGTAAGTCCAGCGTTAAGGCCTGCAACCAAACCCTGCGCAGCCGCTTCTTCATAGCCCGTGGTACCATTTATCTGACCGGCCAAGTACAGGTTTGGAACATCTTGAAGCGCCAAATTACCGTCTAAAGCTCTGGGGTCGATGTAATCGTATTCGATTGCGTACCCAGGTTGCAGAATCTTTGCGTTTTCCAAGCCTGCAATTGAGGAAACATATTCTTCCTGAGTGCTTTCTGGCAGCGATGTTGAAATGCCATTTGGGTAGATTGTATGATCATCCAGTCCTTCAGGTTCCAAAAAAACTTGATGAGAGGTTTTATCGGCAAAGCGAACGACCTTGTCTTCGATCGAAGGACAGTACCTGGGCCCAATTCCGTCTATATGTCCGCCATACATCGCAGACTTTTCGAGATTCTTAGCAATAATTTCGTGTGTTCGTTCATTAGTGTGCGTAATCCCACATGAAATCTGAGGGATATCTGTACCATTCGACATGAAAGAGAACATCGAAGGGTCGGAATCGCCTTCCTGCATCTCCAGTCCGTCCCAATTTATTGAACGACTGTCCAATCGCGGCGGTGTTCCCGTCTTTAACCGACCCAAAGGCAGATCAAAGCTGTCGATCCGCGTTGCAAGCCGTTCCGATGCTTTATCACCCATCCGGCCGCCCGATCTGGACACATCTCCTATGTGGATCACCCCCCTTAGAAAGGTGCCAGTAGTAAGAATTGTTTTTGCGGCGCGAACTTCAGAACCATCGGCCAAGATAAGACCAACAACTGCACCAGACTCCATGAGGAAGTCTACAACTTCGCCCTCCAGGACATCAAGATTTGGTCGGTTAAGCGTTTCGTTAAGCATCGCTTTACGATAGAGTTTTCGATCGGCTTGAGTCCGCGGTCCCTGAACCGCAGGGCCCTTGCGCCGGTTCAGTAGACGAAACTGGATACCAGATGCGTCGGCAACACGCCCCATCACACCATCCATCGCATCAATTTCCCGAACGAGATGGCCTTTGCCTAAGCCACCGATCGCGGGATTACACGACATCACGCCAATTCCAGCCAGTGACATCGTTACCAAAACAGTTTTAGCTCCGATGCGGGCGGATGCATGGGCGGCTTCTGCACCAGCATGTCCACCACCAATAACTGCAACATCAAAATGTTTCACGTGAAACACTCCATCATTTTCCAAGACAAAAACTTGCGAATATCTCATCTAGCAGGTTTTCAACGTCTATGCGACCAATCAATGCTTCCAGCGATCTAACCGCAGTTCGCAATTCTTCCGCAGCAATATCGTAGTGTTCAGGTCCACGATCAATAAGAGGCAACACTGTAAGCAACACAGAATGGGTTTCAGTCATCGCAACTCTATGACGTTCATGTGTCGCTAAACCAGCAGTGGACGAGCGCTTGGACAATGTTGTCTGAACACACTTCAACAGCCCTTCAACACCATGGCCAGTCAAGCCAGAGATACCTTGACCCGTTAAATCGGCCTTAGGCGCAACGACAATATCATCATCTGTCAACTCTAGACCAAAATCTTGACCATCTTTCGCCAGAACGACGCGTAAATCTGCTTGCTTGGCACGATCCAAAGCACGATCAATTCCGATTTGTTCGACAGTATCTTGGCCTTCACGAAGACCCGCTGTGTCAAGGAAAGTCACAGGTAGTCCATTCAAATCCATTCGAACTTCGATCACATCCCGCGTCGTTCCCGCTATATCTGACGTAATAGCAACATCGCGGCCGGCCAATGCGTTCAGCAACGTGGACTTACCCGCGTTTGGAGGACCTATGATTGCAACCTCAAAACCCAGACGAATACGTTCCGCAACATGACTTCCGTCAATTTCACGGACAAGTTCATCCCGAACGCTTTGGAGAATACCACGTACCTCGGGTGAAACATCTACCGGAACGTCTTCATCTGCAAAATCTATTGTAGCTTCGATCAATGACGCAGACCTGATTAACGAAGACCGCCAGCCTTCTACCAAATCACCCAGATGTCCTGAAACTGTTTTTAACGCTTGAACACGCTGCGCTTCTGTCTCGCTTTCAATCAGATCGGCAAGGCCTTCGACTTGTGCCAAATCCATTCGACCGTTTTCCAAAGCACGACGCGTAAATTCACCCGGTTCCGCCAAGCGAACCGAAGGTCGGTTTGAAAGGTCTTTCATAACCGCCTGCACGACCGCAATGCTGCCATGCAAATGAAATTCTACGACGTCTTCGCCCGTAAAACTGTTTGGGCCTGCAAAACAAAGAACCAATGCTTTGTCTAAAAGCGCGCCAGACCCATCGAACAGAGACCGCAGCCCAGCGACCCTGTCTTTTGGTAAACTGTGCGTCAGAGTTTTGGCAGCGGACAAGGCATTGGGACCAGAAATACGGATCACCGCAACCCCTGCCCGGCCCTGTGCGCTTGCTAAGGCAAAAATCGTTTCCATTCATTCAACCCATTGTTATTAAACAATAAGTTATGTGTTCATTGAATCGAAAAAGTCGGAATTCGTCTTTGTTTGCTTCAACTTCGAAATCAAGAACTCGATCGCATCTGTGGTGCCCATTGGATTCAAAATCCGGCGCAATACGAATGTTTTTTGCAAATCGATTTTATCGACCAGAAGGTCTTCCTTACGGGTACCCGACTTAAGAATATCAATCGCCGGGAAGACACGTTTGTCTGCAATCTTACGATCCAGAACAATCTCAGAGTTACCCGTACCTTTGAATTCCTCGAAGATAACCTCGTCCATGCGGCTACCTGTGTCGATCAAAGCCGTCGCGATAATTGTCAGCGATCCACCTTCTTCGATGTTCCGCGCTGCACCAAAGAAGCGTTTTGGACGCTGCAAGGCATTCGCATCTACACCACCGGTCAAAACCTTACCAGACGACGGCACGACGGTGTTGAATGCACGACCCAAGCGCGTGATCGAATCCAGCAAAATAACGACATCGCGCTTATGCTCGACCAGACGTTTCGCTTTTTCGATAACCATTTCAGACACGGCGACGTGACGCGTTGCAGGTTCATCGAAAGTGGATGAAACCACTTCCCCCTTCACAGAGCGTTGCATGTCCGTGACTTCTTCAGGACGTTCATCAATCAAAAGAACGATCAAGTAGCACTCTGGGTGGTTCTTTTCGATACTGTTGGCAATGTTCTGAAGTAGCACAGTTTTACCGGTACGCGGCGGCGCCACGATCAAAGAACGTTGGCCCTTGCCGATCGGCGACACCAAATCAATGATGCGTGCGGAACGGTCTTTGACAGTCGGATCTTCGACTTCCATATTCAAACGCTCGTCCGGATACAGCGGCGTCAGGTTGTCGAAGGCGATTTTATGTTTGGCTTTCTCAGGCTCTTCAAAGTTAATCTTCACCGTTTCAATCAACGCAAAATAACGTTCATTTTCATCAGGAGCTTTGATCACGCCCTCAATTGTGTCCCCTGTACGCAACGAATGTTTGCGGATCATTTCAGGGGAAACATAGATATCGTCAGGACCAGACAAATAGTTTGCTTCCGGAGAGCGTAGAAACCCGAACCCGTCCTGCAACACTTCCAAGACACCATCGCCGGAGATTTCCCAACCTTCATCTGCGCGTTCGCGCAGAATTTGGAACATCATCTCGCCTTTACGCATTGTGGATGCGTTTTCGATCTCAAGCTCTTCCGCCATAGACAGAAGGTCTTTTGGACTTTTTGCCTTCAAGTCCGCCAAGTTCAAGCGTTCAGAGATGTCGATAGCGTCGTTCGTCATAGTATATCACCACGTCAGCACAGAAGATGACTGCGCCAATCTAAATTTTCATGTGAGTATCAAACGTTCCCCGGACGGGGCGTTGCAGGTCAAATATGGGTTTGAGGGCTTTAAGTCAATCAGTTCGATTTAAACGCTTAGGTCTGCTCTATTTAAATAAATATAAGAGAGAAGAAAGGATGATGATTAAGTAGGACGCTGAATATCTGTGGATTAGTGATTTATGGACAGGTTATCCAGATGTGGGCTGTTTTGTTCACTATCTCACGTTGGATTGCCTATTACGGAATTTATTAAGATATTACATAATGTTAAATGATACACATTGCTTGAAAGTTGGTAGTATATCTGGGGATAAATCCTGCATAACTAAGTTATCTACTGGATGGAGTTTATCCTTATCACCGGTGCATGCTTTGGGACAAAAGGGATTGGAATCCTGATTTATCCCAACACGGCAGGATCGGTCTGTGATTTTCACAGATCACACGATATGAGATACAAGACTTTGACACAGGTTTATCCACATGACCCAACAGATCATTCTCGCGTCAGGTTCTGACATTCGTGCACAAATGCTGCGTCAAGCAGGCCTGCGATTCGATGTTAAGCCAGCATTAGTTGATGAAGAGTTAATCAAGCAAGCACTCCAGGCAGAAGACGCGCCGCCCCGCGATATTGCAGATGCCCTTGCCGAAGCAAAAGCGCGTAAAGTCAGCCAAAAACTTCCCGATGCGCTGGTCCTTGGATGTGATCAGGTGTTGGACCTGAACGGTCAGATGCTGTCCAAACCCAAAAGCGCAGAAGAAGCGTTGGTTCAGCTTAAATCAATGCGTGGTGAACGGCATATGTTGCTGTCAGCCTGCGTGATTTACGAAAACGGCAAACCGATCTGGCGGCACGTTGGCCAGGTTCGATTGCGGATGCGGCAGGCGTCAGACACTTATTTGCAAGGCTATGTGAACCGGAACTGGGACAGCATCCGCCACGCAGTCGGTGCATATAAATTGGAAGAAGAAGGTGTGCGCTTGTTTCACAGCATTGATGGTGATTACTTCAACGTGCTGGGTTTGCCGCTTTTGGAACTGCTGGCATATTTGGGACTTAAGGGAGTAATCGAAACATGAGCGCCAACAAAATTCCTTTGGCAGGCGTCATTGGATCGCCCATCGGACATTCAAAATCCCCGCAAATTCATCAGCATTGGTTAAAGACGCTTGGGCTAGCCGGCTTCTATATCCCGATGGACGTCGCCCCCGAAAACCTTCGTGATGCGCTGTTGATGCTTCCAAAGATGGGATTTGTGGGCGTGAACATCACTGTTCCACACAAAGAAGCTGTGATGGATATCGCTGACCTTATCACTGATCGGGCGACGCTTATTGGTGCCGCAAACACGTTGATCTTCCGCAAAGACGGGAAAATTCACGCCGATAACACAGATGGTTACGGATTTATCGAGAACCTGAAATCGGGGGCACCGCATTGGGATCCGAAATCAGGCCCCGCGGCTGTATTTGGGGCAGGTGGTGCGTCGCGTGCTGTGTTGGCGTCGTTGTTGGATGCTGGTGTGCCAGAGATTTTGCTTACAAATCGTACGCGGGTCCGTGCAGAAAAACTGGCGAATGATTTTGGAAAACGCATCCGGGTTGTCGATTGGGTTCAGGCCGGCAACATCCTTGAAGATGCCACGTTAACGGTGAACACCACTTTGCTTGGCATGATTGGAAAACAGGAATTGCGCGTGCCTTTGGATGGTTTGCGCAAGGGATCAATCGTGACTGATCTTGTCTACGCACCACTGCAAACCAAACTTTTGTCCACCGCCCAAGAAACGGGATGCACAACCGTTGACGGGTTGGGAATGCTTTTGCATCAAGCAGTCCCCGCTTTTGAACGCTGGTTTGGAAAGCGCCCGGTCGTAGACAGTGCCACCCGCGCTGCGGCTTTGCGGTGATGTTCAAGCTGGGTTTGACTGGATCCATCGGCATGGGCAAGTCAACGACAGCCCAGATGTTTCAAGACGAAGGGTGCGCCGTTTGGGATGCTGACGCGGCTGTGCATCGATTGTACCAGACAGGGGGTGCCGCAGTGGCACCGATGGCGTTGAAGTTTCCAGAAGTTGTGGAAAATGATGCGGTTTCCAGAGACAAATTGCGCCAGCTTGTCGGTCAAAACCCAAGTGTTCTGAAAGATATCGAACAGATCGTGCATCCTTTGCTTGGACAGGACAGGTCCGGATTTTTGGCAAAAACAACAGCTGATATTGTGGTTTTTGACATACCGCTTTTGTATGAAACAAACGGAGATAAGAACATGGACGCCGTAGCCTGTGTTTTTGTCGATGACGCAGAACAGGAACGCCGCGTTCTAGCGCGTGGGATCATGTCCCGCGAACAATTTCTGACGATAAAAGCCAAACAGATGCCTGCCGCTGAAAAAGTGTCGCGTGCGGATTACGTTATTCACACCGACACGCTTGAAGGCGCAAAGACAGACGTTAAAAAGGTGGTGGATACCATCAGAAAGCAACTGACCCATGCGTGAGATCGTACTCGACACAGAAACCACTGGATTTGACCCCCAAAGCGGCGACCGTATCGTCGAAATTGGCGCGGTGGAACTTATGGGGCACGTGGCCACAGGCAAAACCTTTCACGAATACATCGACCCAGAACGGTCCATGCCGCAAGAGGCCTTCGAGGTGCACGGCCTTGGCGATGACTTCTTGCGTGGAAAGCCGAAGTTTGCAGAAGTTGGACAGAAGTTTCTGGATTTCATCGGTGATGCAAAGCTGGTGATCCACAACGCAGCCTTCGACATGAAGTTTCTGAATGCAGAACTGAAATGGATGAACCTGCCGCAAATTCCGTGGGAACAGGCTGTCGATACTCTGATGATTGCCCGCAAAAAGTTCCCCGGATCGCCCGCGTCGCTTGATGCGCTGTGTCGCAGGTTCGGGATCACCACAGAACGGGACCTGCACGGCGCCCTGTTGGACAGTGAAATTCTGGCAGAAGTGTATCTTGAGCTTATTGGCGGGCGGCAACCAGATTTTGGATTGGCCACCGCTGGTGGGTCGCAAACAAATCAGAACGAAGCCGCTTGGACACCCAAACCGCGCCCGACTGCCCTACCGCCGCGTATTTCCGAGGCCGAAGCCGAAGCGCATGCGGCGTTTGTCGCCAAAGAGCTTGGTGAAGAAGCTCTTTGGCGTAAGTTTTAGGCGTCTGCTGGCGACGCGGTGCCTTCGGCGGCCTGACGGCGTTCGATTTCGGCACGGTACAGCGCGATAAAGTCGATGTTTTCCAGGTTCAGCGGCGGGAAACCACCGTCACGTGTCACGTCGCTGACGATGCGGCGCAGGAACGGGAAAATCATGCGCGGGCATTCGATCAACAGAAACGGGTGCAGCTGGTCTTCTGGCACGTTTTCGATGTGGAAAATGCCCACATAGTCGATTTCGCACACAAACAACGTGGTGTCTGTGCCTTTTTCCTTGGATGTGATGTTCAGCTTGATGGAAGATTCAAACTGGTTGTCACCGCCGCGTTTCTTCGCATCCAAGTTCACCTGAACCTGCACATCTGGCTGTGCTTCTGGTGACGCGCCTTTTTGGGCCATGATGTTTTCGAATGACATGTCGCGGACAAATTGTCCTAACACGCGCATGTTCGGCTGCTGCGGTTGTGCTTCGTTTTCGGCCATAAAGTTTTGCTCCTGAAGGATATCTGGTTGTGCCAAGTTTAATTTGCGATGTCTGTAGCAGCTTGGGAAAGCAGCCTCAATGCTTGGTCCACCCTGACGGCCCTTTGGGCGCGTCGCTTGTGTTTTTCACCTCTTCGAAATCGCCATCTATGACGTCGCCGTCAACGACATCACCACGATTGTAGTGTGATCCGGGATTGGTGGTTTGAAAGGTGGAAAAACTGCTGACTTTAACGCGCTTGCGCAAAGCCTCGAACATAAAGGTGCGAAATTGCGGCACCATCAGCGAAAACCCGACTGCATCTGTGAAAAACCCCGGGGTCAAAAGCAAGGCGCCCGCAAACAGGATCATGGCGCCATGTACCAAAGGTTCTGTCGGGTCGCGCATTTCGTGAAAAGATCCCTGAAGCCGCGCCAATGTGGCCAAGCCTTGGGACCGCACAAAATATGTGCCTAAAATGGCCGTCACAATCACGATCAACAGCGTCCAAAGCGTGCCAATGGCCCCGCCAACTTGGATAAACAGAAAGATCTCGATCACCGGAACGGCAATAAAAGCGATTAACAGCCACATCTGCGACACTCCTTCTTTGCCCGCACAGTGGACTTGCACGGGGTCAGCCCCTACATAAGACCGATCAACGCGTGTTTCCATGCTGTTCACTGACAAGAGGTTTTTATGAATCAGCCCCTGATCCAACTTTTGGTTTTGGCCGGCATTGCCGTGTTCCTTATCCTGCGCCTGCGCAATGTGCTTGGCACACGCGAAGGACATGAACATCCCCCCGCCGCCGCCCCCGCGTCCGAACGGACGTCGCGCCCTGAATTCGAGGTGATCGAAGGCGGTCCGGACTTGGACATCACCGACCATGTCGAAGAAGACAGCGATGCGGCCAAAGCCCTTTCTGAAATGAAGCGTCTTGAGCAGTCTTTCTTCGTAGGTGATTTCATCGGAGGTGCCCGCGGCGCATACGAGATGATCGTTATGGGGTATGAAAACGGCGATCTTGCCGAAATTCAGCCATTCCTGTCCGAAGAAATCTACGAAAGCTTTGTGGAAGGCGTCGCCGCGCGTGAAGACCAAGGTTTGACAATCGAGGCCAACTTTATCGGCGTGCGCGAAATGAAGCTGGTGAACGCCACGTTGGACAAAGATACCAACGAAGGCGAAATCACGATCCGGTTTGTGTCCGAAATGACGTCTGCCGTGCGTGACCGTGGTGGCGATATCGTGGAAGGCAGCCTGACGGACGTCAAAAAACAAAAAGACACTTGGTCCTTTGCGCGGATCATGGGTGCGGATGATCCAAATTGGTTGCTCGTTTCTACAGACGCTTAAACTATGTGCTGGCCTCGGTCTGCGTTGCGGTGGTCGCGATGACCCAACCCGCATCCGCCGAGGTCACATATTCTGTTTTATCTTATGATGATCTGGACGGTTGGGAGGTCGACGACCACGCCGCCGCCCTGACCGTTTTCCAAAACACGTGTATGGACATGGACGATCCGGACTGGACCGCCCTTTGCGCCTATGCCACGCAACAACCTGATGCCAAGGCGTTCTTTGAACTGTTCTTTCGCCCCGTTCAAATTGATGACGGTCAGGACGCGCTGTTTACCGGTTATTTTGAACCTGAACTTGACGGCAATCGTACCCGCACCAGCAGATACCGGTATCCCGTCTATGCCATGCCGCCTGAAGCCCGTCGCATTCGCCCTTGGCTGACGCGCCGCGATATTCTGGGCACCGACGTTATGCGGGGCCGTGGGTTGGAAATTGCATGGGTTGATGACCCTGTTGAGCTGTTCTTTCTGCAAATCCAGGGGTCCGGTCGTATCCGGTTGCCCAGTGGGGAATTCATTCGCGTTGGGTATTCCGGCGCAAACGGCCACTTGTACCGGTCCATCGGGCAGGAACTTGTGCGCCGCAAAGTCTACGCCGCACATCAGGTCAGTGCGCAAGTCATCAAAAACTGGGTGCGTCGCAATCCGGTAGACGGGCGTGAATTGTTGTATCACAACCCCTCTTACGTGTTCTTCCGCGAGGTCAGTGAAGTGCCCGCGCACAAAGGGCCGTTGGGGGCGATGAACCGGTCCATCACAACGATGCGGTCTGTTGCGGTTGATCCTGCTTTTGTGTCTTTGGGGTCTCCTGTGTGGATCGAAAAAGACGGGAAACAGCCGTTGCGCCGTTTGATGATCGCACAAGACACCGGATCGGCCATCAAAGGTGCGCAGCGCGCCGATGTGTTCTTTGGAACGGGCGACAAAGCGGGTCGCGCGGCGGGACGATTGCGTGATCCGGGTCGTTTGATTGTGTTGATGCCTATTCAACGGGCCTATGCGTTGCTGCCCGAGGACGCATCATGAGCCGCAAGCTACGTCCCGATGAGCTTGATCTGTGGCGCAAAGTGGCGGAACGCACTGAACGGCTTGATCTGGGGTTTAGACCCGAATCCGTCGGATTAGAGCCACAAGTGATCACGGCCCCCAAGCGTAAAAAGTTGATTGAAACGCTGGTGCAGCGGGATCGCTCCAAATCACAACCTTCAACACGCGTGATCCGGCAGCCATCGGTGTCTGACGATTTGCGCAGTGCCCCATTGCAGATGGACCGCAAAGCGTTCGACCAGATGAAACGCGGCAAAATTCGCCCAGAGGGTCGCATTGATTTGCATGGAATGACGCTGGACCGTGCGCACCCTGCGTTGACGCGGTTCATTCTTTCTGCCCACTCATCTGGCAAGCGCTTGGTCTTGGTGATCACTGGCAAAGGGAAATCGCGCGATGACGGTGGGCCTATTCCTGTCCGTTTTGGCGTGTTGCGACATCAGGTTCCGCAATGGCTGGGCATGCAGCCGCTGTCTTCTGCGGTGATGCAAATCACCCAAGCCCACGATAGACATGGCGGTGGCGGTGCATATTACGTTTATCTTCGAAAGCCGCGTTAAGTCAGGGCTGGGCTATAGCGCTTGATCCCGATCCAGATCAGGATGGACGCCGCCACAAAATATACTGCGATTGCGATAAATTGTGTTTCCAAGCCAATGCCAAGGTCGATCAGAATTCCCGTGATCCCCGGCCCGATGGCAGACCCCAAAACCATAACAGCGGCGGCCAAAGCCTTGATGCTGCCGATGTATTTGGTGCCGTAGAATTCTGCCCAGAACGCCGCAGGCAACGTGGCCCCTGCCCCCGCAGTCAGGGCCAAAAAGACGAACCCCAACATCAACAGCATCAAGCTTTGACTAAAGGCAAAGCACAAAAAAGCCGCGACCATCGGAATTTGAAAAAATGGCATCAAGCGCGCGGTGCCCCATTTGTCCAAGCCCCAACCTGACGCCCCCATCGCGATGATGGATACGATTGTGTAGATCGGGAATAACTTGACCAGAGACAGGTGGCTGAGGCCTTTGATCTCTGCAAAATGAACCTGCAAGAAAAAGAACGCGGTGTTGAATGCAGAGGGCCCCAAAAGCGCAGGGATCATCAGCCAAAACAACGGGTGAACCAAAGTATCTTTCCGCGTCCAGTTCAGGCCCCCCATCCCAAGTTTCGGACTTTCATGTGCCATGGATTGCGGGGTTCGTTCCTTTGTAAGCAGCATCAAAAGAACAGGAATACCTGCAAGGCTGATGGCCGCGGCGACACCCCAAAGCACACGCCAATCCACAATGGCCAAAAGGGCAACAAAGGCGATGGGCAGAACGGCTTCGCCAAATTTGAACCCAAGCCCCGCGATGGACAGCGCGCGCCCCCGTGTCGCCACAAACCAGCGCGCCATGGCGACGACGGCGATGTGACTTAGCATGCCTTGCCCCGTAAACCGCAACGCGAATATCACAATCGGCAATGCCCAAACGTAAGGGTTCAGTGCCATCATCACACAGGCCAATGATAATGCCGCCAACACGAAGGCGCCCAAACTTCGGACGCGAAAATGGTCCACCAAACCGCCAGCCCAAATCATGATGATGGCGGATGCGGTTGTGCCAAGAGAATACAATCCGCCCCATTCGCCGTGGCTTAGGTCAAACGAAAGGCGGATGTCAGCGGCGAACAGTGAAATGAAAAACGTCTGTCCGAAAGACGAAAGCAACGTCAGCAATGCCCCGGCAGATAGCCAAGGTGCATTAAGCTTTAGAAACCCGGATGTGGTTGTCACTTATCTTTCGCCTGCGGGCATGATCACGACTTGCGTGGCGTTTCGCAAGACGCGTCTGTAGCCCGGCAAGCCACCCACAGATCCCGCGTGCCCCTGAAGAAACTCTTGATCGAACCGTTGTGGCGATTTCAGCAACGCGATCAAAGCAGGTGAATTGCCTGCAACAAAATGATTGCCTGAACTGCGATCTTCAAAGGCGCTGACGTCTACGAAGTTGATGGGGTAATCCGCAAAAACATCAATATCCTCAATGTTGCCAAGCCGTTGATCTTCCCATCTTAGTCCGGCAGATAACTTCAGCAAAACGTCCCGTGTTGAGGTGAATACGATAAATGGTTCAGGTAGGGATTTGAATGATCTGATCTGGGACAAAAACACATCGGCGTTGATATCTGGCGAAATCAACATCACCCCGGACACGTGTTGCTTGCTCCAGCCTGGAGTTTTGATTTCGATCTGACGTAGGGCTTCCATCACCAAACGACCACCCATCGAATGAGCCACAAGGAAGATCTTTTTCGCACCGCTTGCCTGAATGTTGTCGATCAGCTCTAGCAAGCCGTCCCGCGCAAATAAGGTGCTGTCGGCGTCATATTCATACCCCAGCGGATGGCCGCGACTGGGCCATGCATAGGTTGCCATAGGTCCCGGCAAATCGAGGTCATGTGACAACTGGGCGATGCGAAACGCCGTATCTGCGAAGCTGTTGTTGAACCCGTGCACATAGATTGTCACCTCGTCCTGAGGCAGGCCATCAGCCTGAATGTCTTTGCGAAGGGTGCTTCTGAACGCAGTTGGCGTGGCAAACAATTTCTGGTCGGCGATTGTGAAATCTCGCATCGGGTTCGGCTTGTCCAAGCCGTCTGAAATTGTGCCGGGGGTGCGTTGTGGGGGAATTGAAACTTGCAGCTGCAAAAGACTTAGGCTTGATCGTTCGATCCCGAACAGCCCTTCTGACCCTTGTTTACGTGTTGTTCCGACAAATACCGTCTTGTTTGTGCCCACCGACAATGCGGATGGCACAATTGGGGCGGCTGTTCTGTTCGAACATCCAGCTACAACAAAAACCAAGCATAAAACGATCCAACGCATCACAGTCATCCAAAACCCTGTCGTCTATGGGTAACGGACAACTGCTTTTTTAGCTAGGCGCAAAACTGCCCCGTGCGTGTGCCTCGTGCGTGTGCTTGATATGTGCCTAAAGGACGTAGCGGCTTAGGTCCGTTGATTGCGCCAGCGTGCCAAGGTTCTTGTCTACGAACTCCGCGTTCACGATCACGCCTTCACCACTGCGATCTGGGGCTGCGAAGGAAAGCTCTTCAAAGACCCGTTCCATCACGGTGTACAGGCGACGCGCACCGATGTTTTCAACAGATTGGTTCACCTCTGCGGCGATCTTGGCCAATGCCGCGATCCCGTCCTGTTCAAAGGTAACGGTGACATCTTCGGTGCCCATTAGCGCGGTGTATTGCAGGGTCAGCGCGTTGTCAGTTTCTGTCAGGATGCGCACAAAGTCGTCTTCGGTGAGTGCACGCAATTCGACGCGAATAGGCAGACGGCCTTGCAGTTCGGGAAGTAAATCGGAGGGCTTGGCGATGTGAAATGCACCTGAGGCGATGAACAAAATGTGGTCGGTTTTGACGGGCCCGTGTTTCGTGCTGACCACTGTGCCTTCGATCAAAGGCAGCAAGTCGCGCTGGACACCTTCGCGGCTGACATCACCGCCGCGCGCATCAGAGCGGGCGCAGACCTTGTCGATTTCATCCAGAAAGACGATGCCGTTTTGCTCGACTGCTTCAAGTGCTGCACGGTTCACCGTTTCTTCATCCAGAAGCTTGTCAGCTTCTTCACCAATCAACACCTCATAGCTTTCGGCGACGGTCATCTTCTTGCGCGTTGTGCGGTTGCCCATCGCTTTTCCAAAGATGTCGCCCAGATTCATCATGCCCATGTTGGCGCCGGGTTGGCCTGGAATTTCCATAGTTGGAAACGGGCTGGATGTGTCTGCCACATCCAGTTCGATCATCGTGTCATCCAATTCGCCGGATTTCAGTTTCTTACGGAACATATCACGGGTGCCCTCGCGGGCTTCTGATCCAGCGATGGCATCGATCACCCGTTCTTCGGCGGCATGGCGCGCGTTGGCTTTCACGTCTTCGCGCATTTGGTCGCGGACCATTGCGATGGCGCCATCAACCAGATCACGAACGATTTGTTCCACGTCACGGCCTACATAACCCACTTCGGTGAATTTTGTGGCTTCGACTTTCAGAAACGGTGCCTTGGCCAATTTGGCAAGGCGGCGGCTGATTTCGGTTTTGCCGACGCCCGTTGGCCCGATCATAAGGATGTTTTTTGGATAGACTTCATCGCGCAGATCATCCGGCAATTGCTTGCGACGCCAGCGGTTGCGCAGGGCCACAGCCACAGCGCGTTTCGCGTCGTTTTGACCGATGATGAAACGATCCAGTTCGGAAACGATTTCGCGGGGGGTCAGGTCGGTCATATGCTTTCCACCGTCAGATTGCCGTTTGTGTAAACGCAGATATCTGCGGCGATGGCCATAGCGCCACGGGCCACTTGTTCTGCAGATTTGTCGCTGTCCATCATGCCGCGGGCAGCCGCGAGGGCAAAGTTGCCCCCCGATCCGATGGCGGCCACGTTGTGTTCGGGTTCCAGAACATCGCCAGCGCCGGTGATGACCAACAGTTCTTTGCCATCGGTGACGATCAACATGGCTTCCAGCTTTTGCAAATACTTGTCGGTGCGCCAGTCCTTGGCCAGTTCCACCGATGCGCGGGCAAGCTGACCAGGGGTCGCTTCCAGCTTTGTTTCCAGACGTTCCAACAGCGTAAAAGCGTCGGCGGTTGAACCCGCAAAGCCTGCCACGACATCAAATCCACCCGGTGACAGGCGGCGCACCTTTCGTGCCGTGCCTTTGATAACTGTTTGCCCCAAGGACACTTGCCCGTCGCCTGCGATGACCACTTTGCCATCTTTCTTGACGCCGATGATGGTCGTGCCGTGCCAGCCCGGGAATGTATCGTCTGCCATATCCGTCTCCGTCTTGATTGAAACCTATATGGCGGCCCTGATCAGATCAGACAAGCGTCGTGCGCCAAAAGAAAAGCGCCCCGAATTGGGACGCTTTGATACATTGCACAGGTGTGAACGGGTTTAGATCGAATCTTCGATCCATTTTTGCAGGGACGCTTTCGGTTTTGCGCCTGCCATGTTGGACACGACCTGACCGTCTTTGAAGACAAACAACGCAGGAATGCCGCGCACACCCAGTTGGGCGGGTGAATTTGGGTTTTCATCCACGTTCACTTTAACGATCTTCACTTTGCCGGCCATCTCGTCGGACAGCTCTTCAAGCGCTGGGCCAATAGATTTGCACGGGCCGCACCATTCTGCCCAGAAGTCGACAACGACGGGGATGTCAGAGTTTTTGACTTCGGCGTCAAATTGGTCGTCTGATACGGAAACTGTAGCCATTGGTTTTCTCCTGGCGGGATAAATTCTGAGTGCTGAACCTAAGAAGCCAAGGTGCTTTCGTCAAGATATCCTGCGGATTTGGCGGCTTGAAACACAAGATCGTGTGGAAGTGACATATAGCTGGCTGTCTTTGTCCAAACGATGGCGGTCTCAATCTGGCGGTCGGGATAGATCACCGCCAAGGCTGCCGCATAAGCCCACATTTGACACAGGATGCCAGACGGGCACATCTGGGGCGTTGCTGGCACAGTTCCGTTGGATTTGAAATCGATTGCCGTGACTGTGTCGTCTGTCACGATCAACCGGTCGATCGCGCCATGAACGCGGCCTGCGGAAACGGGGGCTGTAACGGTGACTTCAGCCAAAGAGTTATCAAAGACAAAGCGAAGGGCAGGGTCGTTTAAAACTTTTTCAGCTTCCGACTTAGCCTGATCTATCAAGGCATCTGGCAGAACATGCATATCTGAGGGGGGGTCGCCTTCGTGGTTCTCAAGGTGCCAGTGTATCAAGCTGCCATAGGCCATGGCCTGATCTTCGGGCAAGCTATCCGCGCCGGGTAAGGCTTTTGGACCGACCAACCCAGATGGCGAAAGCGTTTCGGCGGTTGCAATGGGCGGTGGGGCTGCATGTTCAAAAAGCGGGTCTAAGCTGACGGTTTGGCTCTGTTTTGGCGGCAATGACACAAGCGCACCTTGCGTCCAGTCGCCGTGTTCAATGCGCTTGATTTGACCAAGGCCTGCGACATCCACATCGCCCCCACCACTGTGCATCATGGCGCCTTCAACTGTTTCATACCAGCTATTGCCGTCTTTGCCCAAGTCGCCGGCTGCCGCCACGATCAACCATTTTTCAGCACGGGTTAAGGCCACATAAAGCAGGCGCAATTGTTCGTTGCGTTGCGCATCTTTGATACCGTCAAGGGCGGCGCGCATCGCTGCGGGTGCGTCTTTCTCTGATGCTTTCCAAACTGGCGTGCCTTGGACTTTGATAATCTCGTCGCGCACGGTTTCGGCGCGTTTTGCGGTGTCTGGCAAAATAACAATCGGGGCTTCCAAGCCCTTGGCGCCATGTACAGTCATGACCCTGATCTGGTCAGAGGCGCTGTCGATCTGGCGTTTGATGTCCAAATCATCGGTTTTCATCCAAACCAGAAAACCGGTCAGGCTGGGGATCGCGTTTCGTTCAAATGCCAATGCTTGCGACAAAAGCGCATTGATGCCGTCCTCTGCTTCGACGCCAAGACGTGACAACAACAATCCGCGACCTGCATGGCGCGTTAGGATGCGTTCGATCAAATCATAGGGCCGCAAAAAGTCAGCATTGTTGCGCAAATCCTCCAAGATAGAGACTGTTTTCGGATGATCCGCAGCCCTTTCCCGCAAGCGTTGCCAAAGCGGTTTGGATGTCCGCCCGTGCGCCAGAGTGAACAATTCCTGTTCCGTCCAGCCAAACAAAGGCGACCGCAGTGCAGTGGCCAGCGCGAGGCTATCGTCTTGCGTGGCAAGAAAGGACAACAACGCGCCCAAATCACGTACCGCCAATTCCGCGCCGACTTTCAAGCGGTCCGCTCCGGCGATTGGCAAATCATAGGCCTTACAGGCGCGAATGATTTCTGCGAACAAAGCTGACCGCCGCCGTACCAGAATTAGGAAATCCCCCGCCTTGATTCGACGACGGACAAAACGGCCTGACGTGTTGCCATCATCAGGGATGGTCTGGTCGCTTTCAATCATGGTCTTGATCTGATGCGCAATTTGATCCGCCAGCAAAACAGAGTGATGGGTTTGCGCACGCCTGTCCACAGGGTCAAACCATTCACGGTCATCGGCTTCTTTGATGGTTTCGACCACTGGCCACAAATCGACACGCCCGGGCAAGGTATCTTTGAACGCGATATGTTGGCTGTCTTTGTCAAACCCGGCTTGCAGGCGTTGGTCAAAAGTTTGATCGACCAGACGCAATATCGCGCTGGAGGATCGGAAGGAATAATCCAAGGTGGTTTCTTGAAACGGGGCCGAGGCGTCACGGAACTTTTGTTTGAACTCGGCCTGCATTCTATCAAATTCGCGCGGGTCGGCCCCTTGAAATGAATAGATCGATTGTTTTTTGTCCCCGACCACAAAAAGCGTCCGCGCCACATCGGTGCGCACCCCTTCGCCGGACGAAAATTCTTCTGCCAGCTTGCGGATCACATCCCATTGGTCGGGGCTGGTGTCTTGGGCTTCGTCCACCAGAATATGGTCGATGCCCCCGTCGATGCGAAACAACACCCAAGCCGCCACTTTTTCGTCATTCAGCAACCCGCGAGCTTTCAAAATCAGGTCGTCGAAATCAAGCCAGCCACGCAGCAATTTGGCGTGTTCGTACCGCGTGATGAAGGCCTTTGCGAAGGCATGTAACGCCTCGGCGCGATCGACAGCCAGAAGACTAAGCCGCATGTCGCGCGCACTTTCAACGCGCATCATCAAGTCTTCTGCAGCTGGCATCAGATGCGCGGCGGTGGCTTGAATGGCTTTGGTTGGGAACTTGCGAATTTTTGCTGTGAAGGGGTCAGCCGCTGTCGCACCTGTCAGAAAAACAGACTCTAATAGAGGAAGATCGCCGATGTCCCACTGAACAATGGACTGCAATTTTTGTGCAGCAGTTCCATCTGTCTTGCTTGATGACGCCTGCAACAGAGGTACCAAATCGGCGATCAATTGTTGTTCGCTACCCAAAAAAGTCTGAGCTGCTAGCGAAGACGCATCAAGTGTCGGGCTTTGACCCATCAACGCCAAAAGATCACCACGCGTGATAGGCGCATCAAACGCAGATCGGTTGCGCACGATCTCTTGGGACAACCGTAGAAAATCTTCGCCCGTGTAATACCGTGCGATGTCGCGCACCAGATGGGCGTCGCGGCCACCTGCCATGTCGTCGACGATTTCCGCGCGCAGCATGTCCGCTGCACGGTCTTCGATTTCGGTAAACTGCGGGCTTACGTCTGCCTCTAGCGGGAAGCGGCGTAAAAGCGATGCGCAGAACGAATGGATGGTCTGGATTTTTAAGCCACCAGGGCTTTCGATGGCGCGGGCAAACAGGGTACGCGCATCTCGCAAGGCTGTTTCGTTGGCGTTGGAATTTGCCCCCAATTCGTCCAGCGCCTTTCGCAGTGCTGCGTCAGGCAACATGGCCCAATCGCCAAGGCGGCGAAACAGACGGTTCTGCATTTCCGAAGCGGCAGCTTTTGTGTAGGTCAGGCACAAAATATGCTGCGGTTGTACCCCTTCCAAAAGCAGGCGTGCGACCCTGTCTGTTAACACGCGTGTCTTTCCGGATCCTGCATTTGCCGCAAGCCACGTCGAGGTTGTGGGCGCCGCCGCGTCCAGTTGGCGTTGTGTTGCGTCGTCGCGGGCCATCATGTCAAATCCTCCGGGGCAGGCGCATCGGTGCTGTCCCATTCCCCGAAGCGGGCCAGTTGGTCGTAATCACCGACCTCGCGGTCTGACATTTCCATGCGTTTTGATGTAAATCCTTGATCTGGCGACAGGTAGGCAGTGATCAAGTCGCGCAATTCGGCAATGACCTTTGGGGCAGGTTCCTTGGTCAAGGGCGCGCGGACTTCGGCGGGAGAGCTGCCCAACCCGATAAATACCGCGTCGTGAACGGGTCGGGGGCCGATGTGTTTGAATGCCCCTTCTTCCAGCATGGCGGCTTCCAACAGCAGTTGCTTTTCAAACTTGGCTTGCTGTGGGGCCGTGGGCGGCTTTCCAGTTTTGTAGTCATAGACCACCACGGACCCGTCGGGGCGCGCGTCGATGCGGTCGGCAAACCCGATCAAACTAAATCCGATGTCTGCCAATTCCAGAACGCCGTGCGCCTCTTTTTCGAAGGCGATAGGGGTGCCTGCCAGTTGGCGTATGTGTTCTTGCGCGACGAACCAATCGGCAACCCGCCCCAGCCGCGCCAACCAAAGGGTGCGCGCAGCAGGCCACGGCACGTTTTCAGATAAAATGCGTCCTGCGGTTTGCATAAGGTGCGCGGCAGTCAGTAAAGTAGGGTCTTTGCCGATGTCCTCGACGAAATGTTCCATCACTTCATGGATCAAAATGCCGCGCAAGGGGGCGTCGGGGGATTGAACAATCGGATTCAGAGGACGCAGTTCAAGTGTATGCTTTGCGTAGACCGCGTAGGGGTCGCGGATCAGCCGTTTGATTTCTGTAACGGACAGCCTGTGCGGTCGCGCGGCTTTTGGCGGTCGCGGTGACGGGCGGTCAGCTTTGGGTGACGGAACAACCGTTTCAAGCGCTTTGACCTTTGCAAGCCAGATGTCACCGCGGGCCATCATTGATTTCAGCGCGTCGGGGCCGTTTTGTTCAGGCAGCCCGCCCAGCAGGTTCTGAATACGGTTGAGCCAGCGGGACGGCACGGTTTCCGCGTCATCCGATCGCACGGCGCGCGTGATCCAGACTTCTTTTGCGGCGATGGCTTGTTGGAAATCGTGGGCTGACAGACCAATGCGCCGTTCGGGCAGCAAAAGCCCCGCGTCAAAGCGCATGGCCCGGTTGAGCCAAGGATCCGGTTTCGGGGCTTCAGGCCATGTGCCTTCGTTCAGGCCGCTCAGAATAACCAGATCTGCGCCCTGCACGCGTGCTTCCAATGTGCCCCAGATCATAATGCCGGGGTGGGGGGCATCCCTGTCGCGGACTTCTTCGGCTGCCAGTAAGGCGCCCAACAAATCAGCGAAGTCAGAGGCAGACATCTCACTGCCGTATTCTGCGTTGGCGGCCAGCACATCCAGAACGCTGCGGGCCAGTTGTCCGGCTTTCTTTTTCCACAGCTCATGATCGTGTGGCTGTGGTCCGCCCGCAATATTTTCGGCTAAGGTTTCGATGTGTGTGACCCAATCCACAAGCGGTTGATCCACGCCAACGCGAACGCCGCAAATCGTGTTCGCAACCCAAGCCGCCCAATCCATAAATGCCTCGGCGTCATCGCGTTTCTCTGCGACTTTGGCGGCCAAAGCGATCAGCGTTTCCGGAGTTGGATAAGGCAGGCCATCGCGGCGAATACGAAGTTCTAGCCGTTGGGTGTTCAGCTGGTGTTGGCCGCGTGTGTCAGTGCTGTGGCACAGGGGGTGTTTCAGAATGGTCAGCAGGGCTTCTGCATCCAAGGGCCGCACAAACAGCCCAGCGACATGGCGTAAAAACCGGCCTGGCGCAGACAGGTGCAGGGGGGCACCAGCGCTGTCGTCTGGTAGGATATTCCAGCGGTCCAGCGCGGCGGCAACCTGCCGTGTCAGCAAGCGATCTGGCGTGATCAAAGCAGCAGTCTGGTTGGTTTCTGCCGCCTCGCGCAATCGCATGGCAATGGCCAGCGCCTCGTCGCGGGGTGTTTCGGTTTGGACCAAAGTTATGTCGGCGGTCGCCCCCATCAAATCCTGTAAATCCGGCCCTTCGTCCAGCCATGCGTCGGTCACAGGGGCAGGGCGCAACGCCAATGACACCAGCGCATTTCGGTGCGGGGCGTAGGGCGTTTCTGTTGTCCAGTTTTTGACGTCTCCGCGCCCCATGTCCAAAGCTGCCAGAAGTTTGTGAAACCGAAACTGTGGGTGATCTTCTGCTGTCATTGCGTCTGACAAAGCGGACCACACAGGGGCTGGCATATCAAAGTCGAACCCCGGCAAGATCACAGCCCCTTGGGGCAAAGCTGCAATGGCTTTCATCAGCATCAATGTTGTGCCGCGTGATCCGGTAGAGCCTGCCAGTATTACGGGATGCGTAGGCGGTGTTGCAGCCCAGTGGGTCTGTAAACCCTCAACAGTCATGCGTTGGCGTGCTTCGGGGTCGGGTTCGGATCGGGAAAACGATACATAGGTTTGCGCGATATTGATAAATGATTGCGCCCGCGCCCAATGCCCCGATTGATCCGTGACATCCAAGGCAGCGATGGTTTCTGCACTGACGCCTTCACCCTGCATTTCGTCAAGCAAAGCCGCAAGGCTGTCGGCCAATCCGTAAAGTGACGCACGTGGTGCCAGCTCAGGTTGTCTGTCCAGAAGTTCTGAAATCAACCGGATCAGTTCCAACCGGCGGCGCAAAGGGGGCATAGAGGGAGGAATTTTTATGTCAGGGGCAAAGCCTGCAAGATCCGTCAGCAACCGAATACGCGGCAGCAACAACGCGGGGCCCTGATCAAACAAATCACGCATCCGCCGGGCCATCCGCCTTGTGTTCACAATCACATCGACACGCGCCATGTCTTCGGGTGGCCGGCCTTTCATGCGCTCAATCAGGCCGTCGACCAAAGCCTTCGGAAAATCCAGACCGGGGGCGGCGCCAAAGACGCGGGGGGCTGGGCTTGGGTCAAACATTGGTTGTCTCAATAAGGTGTTCGGCGTCTAAAATTCCGCCGGGATGTCCAACGTCGCACCATTGTCCCGGGTAGATCAGCCCAAAGACCGATTTGGATTTAAGCATTTCATTCCACACCACGTTGAGTGAAAATGCAGTATCTTCAACGTCGTACAGCATGTCCGTTTTGATGATTTGAACCCCTCCAAACACGTAACCTGCACCACGCGTTAAACGGCCATCTGGCCCGATCTGGAAATCGCCCTTGCCTTGATACCCGACGGTTTTGGCTGTGGGCACACAGACCAACAATGCGTCCATTTTATCGGCGTCCCATGCTTGTCTAGCCAACTCTAACGGATTTGGTCCGGCCCAGATCGCGTCTGTGTTCATCGTGAAAACAGGGTCGCTGCCCAAGATTGGCAAGGCATTTCGCAAGCCGCCTCCGGTTTCCAGAATGTCAGGTTCTTCACGCAACGTGACCACGCCTGTGCCGTCCAGATGCGTTTCAAGCACGTCGGGAAGGTAATGTAGGTTTGCAACAATGACGTCCGGTGTGATGGCCGTTGCCAAGTCCAATGCGTGATCTATCAATGGACGCCCTGCCACCTGCACCATTGGTTTGGGCTGGTTCTGCGTCAAATGCTTCATACGCGTGCCGAAGCCCGCGGCAAACATCATTACGGCATTGGGTGCGTGGCGCATTGTAACTTCAACTTTTTTAACAGGGCAGGGGTCGGGTACGGCAAATCCGCGTGAACCATTACGGATATTTCTGACAATGCGGGGTGCCTTAAGTTGGTTTCGATTTGATCCCAAACGCGTGGGATCAAATCCACGTAGTGCGCTTTGCCGTGCGCCATACAAAGTCGTGCAAATACGCCCAAAATCCTCAAATTGCGCTGGGCGCCAAGAAGTGCATACGCAGTTTCAAATTCGGCCGGGTCTGCCTTTGTTGCCGCGACATAGCGCGCCACCATGGCGGCTTCGATGGCTTGGGGTACATCGCGGCGGGCGTCCTGCAGGACCGACACCAGATCGTAGGCCGCATGACCCGCCATCGCATCTTGAAAATCCAACAAACCAACGCGATGCAGCCCATTCTGATCAGGCAGCCACAACAGGTTTTCCGCGTGATAATCACGCTGGATCAAAACCGATGGCGCAGCATCCAGCGGCAAGATTGCCTTGTGAAATGCAGCTTTGAACAAGGCCGTTTTTGCGCTGTCTTTTTGACCAGTCACCCCGAACAAATACCAATCATAGGCAAGTCCAGCCATGTCCGTCATAACCTGCGCATCATAAGTGGCCAGTTCCGGCATGGGGGCTGCATGCAGATGAACCAGCACATCTACAGCGGCTTCATATAGCTTTGTTTCTTTGGAAGGATCGTTTTCAAGAACACGCGCAAACAGAGCATCCCCAAGATCTTCCAACAGCAAAAATCCGGTCTTTGCGTTGGCGTATAGGATCGAAGGGGGGTTAAGCCCAACGTCTGACAGATGTTTTGCGATGCGCATGAAAGGGCGTACATCTTCGCCTTTTTCAGCCGGTGCATCCATCAAGATTGCGGTTGTTCCATCGCCCCGCGTCAGCCGGTCATATCGTCTGTTGGATGCGTCGCCTGCAACAGTCACGCGCTGGGCGTCATCCCATCCAGCATCATGGATAAATGAGCGTAGTAGGTTTTCGCGATCAGTCATGTGCCAAGCCTTTAAATACCGCGTCCCATGTCGCCCCTGACCACGTCGCGGTCAAGCTGCGTTTGTTTTCGTCATAGGGGTCAGGTGTGAATGCCAGAACGGCGGCATCCGAGGGCATCAAACTTCCCAAACGGTCAGGCCATTCGATCAAACAAATAGCGTCTTCCATGGCATCTATCAGCCCCAATTCTTCCACTTCAAAGTCTGAGGTCAGGCGGTACAAATCAGCATGCCAGATAGGCCCGGCTGTGCTGTCATAGGTTTGCACAAGCGTGAAAGTGGGGGATGGCACATCTTCATCATCCAGAAGAAGTGATTTGATCGCGCTGCGGGCAAAATGGGTTTTACCTGCGCCTACCGGACCCTCTAGCAGCAAAGTATGACCAGAAGATAGGCGGGCCGCGACCCTACGCGCGAACGCCGCGGATTGTGTTTCGGAATTCAAAGTGCGGGTGAACGTAGAATTTGCCATTGGCCCACGTTACCTGCGCCACATTCTGCTGCAAGGGAAATGGGCGTCAGTCCTGGATCAAGCTCAGTTTGCCGGGATGTAATTGTACGGCGTCTTCCAAGATTTCAAACTGCACAAGCGTCGCGCCTGATGTGATTGGAGAGACTCTGCAAATCAAACGATCCTCTTCGTCGCGGTCAATGACGCTGTCCCAGGGTGCGCGTTCACCGACTTTGAACACGAAGTCGCGGATGTCGCCCCATGCGGGGTTAGGCCTGCTTTGACGTTGCCAATCGCGTATAGAATCCAGAATTGTGACGTCAGCAAATGAGCTGTCTGGATCAAGCTTCCATAGATCGCGGTAGGCTGCGTTGCAAAACTGAAGAACCCCACCAGCTGAAAATACAACCAGGGCTTCACCCAGGCTATCGATCAAGGATTGGCTCATTTCAAGTTCAGCGCGGTAGTTGCGTGTTAGGGACACTTCCGCGCTGATGTCTTCGATCAAAAATGCAATGGCCCCGTCAGGATGCGGACGGCCCGACACGCGATAGGTTTGGCCGGTGTCCAGTGTCCATGTTTCCTGATACCGCCCGTCTGTTGCCGCTGCGATCACTTCTGAAATTTCTTGGCGCCACGAATGATAATTCTTGGGCTCCGGCATCACTCGATTGTCACGCAAGCGGTCAAAGAAGGACAACAAATCGGGGCGCGCGGATAGGAATTCGGCAGGCAGCGCCGTCAAATCAACAAGTGCGGGATTGAACAGTGCAAGCTGACCATTTCGATCGAAGATCGACAAGCCAATGGACAGCTGCGCGAAGGTTTTTGCCAGCGTTTGTACAAAGTTGCGTTGCGCGACTTCTGCTTGAATGACGGCGTTTATGTCTATGGCATGAAACATCGTCAGATTTTTTGCCTGCATCGTTGTCACATCAAACCAAAGCACTTCGTTGCCCCTGTTGGACTTCAGGGACGCACGTGTGTTGCCGCTGGGCTGGCGTGCCATGGCGAATGTTTCAAACAGGGGTTGTTGCGGGTTCGGCGTTTCTTCAAGAATGCGGTGATATAGCGACGCATAAGCTTCATTGTGCCATTGCACGACACCTGTATCATCCACCTGCCAAACGGGATGGGGTGCGGTCGAACTTGCCATACGAAGCGTCGCTAATTCCGCTTCAAGCGATTTGATGTGATGCTGTTCGGACGGACTTTCCAAACAAGTGTCGATGACTTCGACATGGGTGCAGTCGTCCATGGCTGTCAGACGCAAAAGGCCCGCATCATTCGATCCGCCAGCTTTTATGATCATCGGGTTTTGCGATTGGCTGTCTGGCGTTTCCGGAATGGTCGGGAATCTGGGGGACAAGCTTCGGTATAAAGCGGTCCAATCGCTGTCATCCTCATTTAAGTCCACAATGGCATGTGCCTGCTCAGACGCATGCTGAATAGTGTCCTTTTTAAAAAGAAAGGAGATTTCGGATCCGGGAGGCTTGATTGCAGAGGGTAATTTTCGGGGTGTACGACTTACAAAGAAGACAGCCGCAAGCGCACTGAAAACAGCTGCTGAGACGATAAAAATCAGATCCATAAGAGGCATTGCGACAAAGCCCTTTCGCAGAGCACTTCGCTCAATGTCTGGCCAATAGGTTAATCGAACGTTAATCTTGCGTTCGATTAACCTATTTTATTAAATTTTTGGCTGATTGGCTGATTGGCTCATGGGGCAAATTGTTGATTTTCCCCGACAGGCACGAAATTTTTCTCTGCTTTGGCGTCAATGGCGTCTCGTGGCCAAATAACTTCAACAATGGCCCCTGTCAGAGTAAGCTCGTTGGCCTCTGTTTCATTCGGGTCTGAGCCGTTTGCAAACCGAAGTTTTGCGCCGCTGCGTTCCAAAAGGGTTTTCGCGATGAAAAGTCCCAATCCCATGCCTTCATACTCGGGGCGTTGTTTCTTGTCAGATGCGCCGCGTCTGCTGCTCATGAACGGATCACCAATCCGGCCGATAATGGACGACGGAAACCCGCGCCCATCGTCGATGATCCGTACCGAAATGGTTGCATCTGTCCAATGGGTTTCAACCCAGACACTGGAATAGGCAAAATCTACCGCGTTCTGGACCAAGTTACGCAACCCATGCACGATTTCCGGTTTACGCAGCACTGACGGCTGGTCAATGTCGAAACCATCTTCGGGGTCATAAACAAAATTGATGTCTTTCCCGCGGTTCAAGTGGGGTTCGGCGGCTTCCCCGATCAAGGCGCTTAAAGGGGCCTGACGCATATGCAGATCGTCTTTCCCGGCCCGCCCCATATCATGCAAAATATCGCGGCATCTGTCCGCTTGCTGGCGGATCAACGCGGCATCTTCATACAGCTCGGGATGATCTTCAAGTTCTTCCATCAACTCGGCGCTGGTCAGTTTGATTGTCGCCAAAGGCGTGCCCAGTTCATGTGCCGCAGCCGCGACAACACCGCCCAGATCAGTCAACTTTTGTTCACGCGCCAAAGCCATTTGCGTGGCTGACAAAGCGTCAGACATAGAATGCATTTCGGACGTAACGCGCTGGGAATAGGCAGCAAAGAAAATGATGGCAATGACCAAAGCGATCCAATTGCCAAACACAAATACATCCGGGATGCGCAAGATGAAGCCTTCGTAGGTGCGCAGCGGCAAATGGTACTCGGCCATCAGCGTCACCAGAATAATCGCTGTGCTGCCGACGATCATTGTCGACCGTGTGGTCAGGACTGCGGCTGAAATACTGACTGGCCCCAAAAGCAACAGTACAAACGGATTGTGTAGGCCGCCGGTGAGAACCAGCAAAAATCCAAGCTGCAAAAGATCGAACATCACCATCAGCAGGTTTTCGACTTCTGTCAGGCGCTTGTTTTCGGGAAAAACGAATATCGCCACCAAGTTGCCGATAACAGAAACGCCAACAGCCAGATAGCACAGTCCTAATTCCAGCTGCAGACCGTACATGCGTTGGGCCACGGTGATTGCGGTAATTTGTCCCACAATGGCGACCCATCGCAGCAAAATCATCGTCCGCAGCCTTATCCAGTTGGATCTGCGCTGTCCTGAAAAGTCACCGAGGCTTTGGGCGGGCATAAGTTCACCAAATCGTAGATTGCAGTTTGCGGTTGGACGGGTAGGGTCCGGCCAAACAGACCACAACCGTATCGCTTTTCGAAAGGGAAACAAATGCTACGCATCATCGCGCCCGTTGCCGCAGTATCAGCTGCCGTTGCCATTGCCGCGGTCTGGTATGTCAGCCAGCCTAACAACGACGACCAGTTTGCACAGTGTCGCGCGAGTTCGGTGGCCGGTGCCGGCGCGATTGGCGGTCCGTTCGAATTGGTCAACGGCGCCGGTGCAACGGTGACCGAAAAAGACGTGATTACAGAACCGTCTTTGATTTATTTTGGGTACACGTTCTGCCCGGATATTTGCCCTTTTGACGTGGCACGCAACGCAGAGGCCATTGATCTTGTGCAGGAAAACGGGATGTCTGCGACGCCGGTTTTCATCACCATTGATCCCGAACGTGACACGCCCGAAGTGGTCGCGGACTATGCAGAAAACATGCATGAAAAGATGATCGCCCTGACCGGATCAGCCGCGCAGATCAAGGCAGCCAGCCAAGCGTATCGCACCTATTATAAAGCGCAGCCAGCAGATGATGAATTTTATCTCGTTGATCATTCTACCTTCAGTTATCTGGTTTTACCAGAACACGGCTTTGTGGAATTCTTCCGTCGGGAGGTCACCGCCGAACAGATGGCAGATCAAATCGGGTGTTTCATAGAGAACAGCTAACCCGCCCTGTTCGTTGACGAATTGCCTTTCGGGCTACATAGTTGACAGACGGCGCAAGCGTCGCCGGACTTTGGCGCATAGCAAGGGGACACCATGGCAGAGCAACCAAAATATGAGATCGGGGAAGACCCGTCTTTGCTGCTTGTTGATGATGACGAACCGTTTTTGCGCAGGTTGGCTAAAGCTATGGAAAAACGTGGTTTTGCCGTAGAAACCGCTGACTCTGTGGCGGGTGGTAAGGCTATCGCTACAGCGCGCCCCCCGGCCTATGCAGTGGTGGATTTGCGCCTTGGAGACGGCAACGGATTGGATATCGTCGAGGTTCTTCGCGAAAAGCGCCCAGAGGCACGGATCGTGGTTTTGACAGGCTACGGCGCCATTGCGACGGCGGTGGCCGCGGTGAAAATCGGGGCAACAGATTATTTGTCTAAACCTGCTGATGCGACAGACGTGACCAACGCGCTTTTGGCGACTGGCGATGACCTACCGCCGCCACCGGAAAACCCTATGAGCGCGGACAGAGTACGCTGGGAACACATCCAGCGTGTCTATGAGTTGTGTGATCGCAACGTGTCAGAAACAGCGCGGCGATTGAACATGCACCGTCGGACATTGCAGCGCATATTGGCCAAGCGGTCGCCCAGGTAAAGATCAAACAACAGGTATCAGACGTCGTAGCGTTTGCTGATTTTGTCCACGATCAGCCCGCTTTCCAATTTGATGCCTTCGTCTATCGTCCAGGTTTTGAAGCCACGAGACTGGTAATACGTCAGGCCACCTTCGTTGTCGGCGCGGATGGTGGCGTTGATCCAGACGTAGCCAAGGTTTTTTGCGGCCTTGGCTGTGGCGTTGAACAATGACGATCCGATCCCCAAACCGGTGCGTCCGATTTGTACAAACGAAGCGATGTCGCAGGCCTCGGCGGGCAAGTTTTCGTGGGGCGCGATCCATTGAAACCCTACAACTTGCTCTGAGCCATCCAAAGCGACATGCCATGCTGAACGATCCGAATTGCTGTCCATGCGTTTGTTGATGTCTGTTCCAGTCATTGGTCGCGTTAGCGCAGTTGTGCCGCCTTGTTCGATGATAGCATTCAGCAAGTTGGCCATCGAATTTGCATCCAAGGGCATGGCGGGACGAACAGTGATCATGGCAATGCTTTCAATAAGGTATGATGGCGGGCGGTGAACGCATTTCGCGTCTCTGTCGGGGTGCGCAAGACGATTGTAAGGTCGGTCATAATGTTCGGATCAGGCTTTCCGAAAAACTTGTCTGCTTCTGCTGCACTGAATCCCGCAATTTGGGTGGCTTCCATCCAGGCGCTGATTTTATCGGCCTTTTTGATTTGCTTTTTGATGGGTGCTGGGATTTTTGCAGGCAATCCAAAACGAATGTGAATAGCGGCTTCGAGCCGTTCATCCAATGCCCCGTACCCCGGACCAACAGCGGCTTTGACAGGGGAAATCATGTCGCCAATCACATACTCGGGTGCGTCATGTAGCAACGCAGCCAGTTGCCATTTCACCGGCGCACCCGGCGCGATGCGGCCAAAAAGGGTTTCGACCAACAGCGAATGTTCGGCCACAGAATAGGCGAAGTCCCCTTGGGTTTGCCCGTTCCAACGCGCCACAAATGCAAGGCCATGTGCGATGTCTTCGATTTCTATGTCGACGGGCGTCGGGTCCAACAAGTCCAGTCTGCGGCCGGACAGCATACGCTGCCACGCGCGGGGTTGTTGCGCCATTTTCCGGACCTCCAGCTTTTAACTTACCCAGTTGGTGGAACCAAACTGCTGCCTTCGTTGTTTTTGACATGAAGAAGAACGTCATGAAACCCGCATTTTGTCCAAATCACGCACCGCCGCTTTGGCATTGTCCGCTTTGGCCACCACCGCTGGGGCCCAAACCATTTGCATGCACACACGGGAAATGGAAGCGGCCTTGAAGGACTGGTACGGTGAAGCACCCGTCGAAAACTATGCGGGCCAAAAGCAACAAGTTTGGGCATCTGCTGCAACGGGATCGTGGACGGTGGTCAAATATTTGACGGATGGCAACAGCTGTGTTGTGGAACAAGGTGAGAACTGGCCAGACGTCGCAGAAAAGAACGAAGCATTGGCCGCTTTGGAGCAATAAACGCAGTGTTTCATCAGCGCACTGCCGCTGTGACCTAATCGCACGTTGCCGTAAGACGATGTCAGTGCTATTTGCGCCGCAAACGGTTGCAAAGGAAACGCACGAAATGGCGAAAGACTATATCGTAAAAGACATCGCTCTGGCAGAGTTTGGCCGCAAAGAGCTGAACATTGCAGAAACTGAAATGCCCGGCCTGATGGCATTGCGTGACGAATATGGCGAAGCAAAGCCTTTGAAGGGGTCGCGCATCGTCGGGTCGCTGCACATGACCATTCAGACGGCTGTTCTGATCGAAACACTGGTGGCACTTGGCGCCGACGTGCGCTGGGCATCATGCAACATCTTCTCTACGCAAGACCATGCGGCTGCCGCGATTGCAGAATCCGGCGTGCCCGTTTTCGCAATCAAAGGTCAGTCTCTGGAAGAGCATTGGGACTACCTTGATAAATCCTTCATGTTTGACGAAGGCCCGAACTTGATCCTTGACGACGGTGGTGATGCCACGTTGTACATTCTGCTTGGTGCGCGTGCCGAAGCGGGTGAAGATGTGATTGCTGTTCCGACTTCCGAGGAAGAAGTTGCGATCAAAGCGCAGATCAAGAAGCGCATGGAAGCGTCCCCCGGCTGGTTCACCAAAATGCGTGACCAAATTCAGGGCGTGTCCGAGGAAACGACAACAGGCGTGCACCGCTTGTACGATCTGGTCAAACAAGGCCAGCTGCCGTTCCCTGCGATCAACGTGAATGACTCTGTGACCAAGTCGAAGTTTGACAACAAATACGGTTGTAAAGAATCCCTCGTGGACGGCATCCGCCGCGCCACAGACACCATGATGGCAGGTAAGGTTGCTGTTGTTATGGGCTACGGCGATGTCGGCAAAGGCTCTGCCGCTTCCCTGTCTGGTGCTGGTGCGCGCGTGAAAGTGACCGAAGTCGATCCGATCTGTGCGTTGCAGGCGGCGATGGACGGCTATGAAGTTGTCATCCTCGAGGAAAACCTCGACGCAGATATCTTCATCACGACCACAGGCAACAAAGACGTCATTCGCATCGAGCACATGCGCGAGATGAAGGACATGGCGATCGTTGGCAACATTGGCCACTTCGACAACGAAATCCAGGTGGCGGCGCTGAAGAACCACAAATGGACCAACATCAAAGAACAGGTCGACATGATCGAGATGCCGAATGGCAATCGCTTGATCCTGTTGTCCGAGGGCCGTTTGTTGAACCTTGGTAACGCGACGGGCCACCCGTCTTTCGTGATGTCCGCATCCTTCACCAACCAGGTGTTGGCGCAGATGGAGCTGTGGAACAACGGCGACAACTACAAGAACGAAGTCTACATCTTGCCCAAGCACTTGGACGAGAAAGTGGCGCGTTTGCACCTTGATCGCATCGGTGTGAAGCTGTCCAAGCTGGACGCGGAACAAGCGGCTTATATTGGCGTTGCGCCAGAAGGCCCGTTCAAGCCGGAACACTACCGCTACTAAGCGACGACATTTACTGTTCCAGAACGCCCTCGTGTCAAAGCGGGGGCGTTTTGCTTTTCATGATTTGGGCGCAATGTCGTGGGTTTTTTCCAGCGCTTTGCGATCAATTGTACTTATCAAACTTTCCAAATCCCGAACCGTCGCATTGCCCCTTAGATACAGGATCGCGCGGGATGACAGGGGAACAGCGACATCAAGATTGGTGGCTGAACGACCACTTGTTCGCAATGACGGTGCGCCGCTTTTATCGACGCGATTGAGCGACTTAATGCCAGACAATTTGATGCGCTCAAACGAAGACCCTTTTTTGGCTTCCAGCTTTTCCAATTGGTCAATCCACGATGCTCTTTCAGAAAGCGGGCCCAAACGATTGTCACCTAGAACAGTTTGTTCGTGCAAAAATCTCATTTTGACGTGTAGATATTTTCCTGTGGGGTGGATGAAGACAGCTGTCGCGCCGTAAGGGGCATTTGCACGGCTTTGCAATGAAGGCTCTTTGTTGCCCAGCAAAAAGAATTCCACGCTGTTCCAATGCGGGTGGTCCTTTAAAGCGGATACGGATTTTCTAGTTTGCTGTGTCCAGCGCGTTTCCAAGGTTTTCAACGCGTTTGGTTGTCTTGCGTCGTGTGTGTTGACCCCAACCCAATCCCGTTTGTCCTTTGGCAAAAACACTGCGGGCATCGGTCCGTCCCCGGCTTGTTTTCTGAAGGCGGCTTCCAGGAAAAACCCGTTCAGACTGTTGGGTGTTTCACCTCTTGCCAACCGGCGAAAGGTTTCTGCTGAATCGTCGCGCATTCTTTCAAGGTATTCTGGTGACGGTTGCACCACTGAAATCGGGGCGCCAGAAATGGATTGAAATACAAAAACACCTGAGCCGACGATGACGACCATAACCATCCCGAGGACGCACATAATGGCATATTTTATCCCAAAATCGTTGCTGGATGATCTGATTTCATTTTTGGGCGGCACAGGGTCAAATGATGGTGGTTCTTTAAATCCACCGTGTTTGGTTTCCAGCCGTTTGAGGCGTTCTTGAAAGCTGTTTTGATCTGACATCGCTGACTCTATCTGTACACGCAACAGTAGAGTGACCGCCTATTTAGGCATCAATGGGGCCGAAAAGCAGAGTTTTCGAGAACGCGAAACGACAGATATTACTTCGCTTCGGTGTCGTCCTCGATGATTTCGGCGTCTTCAATCACCACAACGTCAGAACCTTCATCTGCCTTTGGCCCCATAATCAACGGCAACATTTCGATACCGCCGGGCATAGCGACCTCGGACTGAGGGGGGGTTTTCCACGAAAGTGTATCGAAGCTTTCGCAGTTTTCACAGGTTGGCTTCCATTCCGTGTGGATGTGCTGACAGTTTTCGCAGATCCACTGAGGCCCGCGTGGCAATGACAAGGCCCGTGCCAGCCAGCCTTTAACAACCGTATCGTCAGCACCTTCGCCGCGCTCGATCGCGGCCATCAAAGTGGCAGTGCGCGCGGTTGGATTTGTTTCGTTCAGGTCTGCCAACATGCGCCGCGCTTCGGGGAAATCTTCGTTTGCCAGATGCAATTCGGTCATCAGCATTTGGCTTTCAGGATGGGTGCTTGTGGCCTTCACCAGCGGCCTGAAACGTTTGAGACGCGCGGCAGGGGCTTCGTCCGGTTCGATGGCGGCAAAAGTCGCGGCCAGATCAGGATGCGGGGCCACATCCCATGCTTTTTTCAGCACGCGCGTTGCGTATTTCTTGTTGCCTTGTTCGATGTAGCCGTGGGCCGCCATCACCGCGGCCGGAATGAGATCAGGGGACAGGCGATTGGCTTCAATGGCCGCTTCACGCGCTTCGATTGTAAGATCGTCGTCGTAGACCGTGCGCGCTTCGGACAAGGCCAACACTGCATCGCGGCGTTTGTGAACATCACGAGGCAATGCGCCATATTTCAGCTTGGCGCTTAGGGTCTCGCGGGCCCCTTTCCAGTCTTCCTTTTTCGCCTGAAGCTTCAGAAGAACGTCTTGGGTGTCCTCATGCTTGGGCTTCAACGCAAAAGCTTTTTCCGCCAAAGCCAAAGCTGTTTCAGTATCACCATCGGCCAAACGTTGTTTCATGATACCGCGCACGCCCACAAATCGGGTTGCGTCATTTTCGATCAAGGCGCGGTATGTTTGTTCTGCTTTTCGTCGGTCGCCGGCCAACTCAGCGGCTTGAGCGGTGAGTAAATTCGTCAGCTCGGGCTTGTTCAAATATTTTTCGGCCTTTTCGGCTTTTGACATGGCCAAGCGGCCTTCGCCGGATGCAAGTGCCATCATACCTTGTGAAAGCGCATCGTAGCCTTTGGCCTGACGATTGCGTTCAAAGTAACGCGAAATGGCGGTTTCATCACCGTTCAGGAACTTCCATGTCGCGATGATCAAGCCCAGGACTTTAATAAAGACCCAGACTGCAACAACCAGCAAAGCAAGGGCAATTACCGATTGAAGCGGGCCGAAATTGTATTCGCTGCCAGCGACTTCGATGCGGACGCCGCCTTGCGCTTCCAGCAAAAAGCTTGCTCCGAAAGCGACAGCGACCAAAGCGCAGAAAAAGAGGATGATTTTAACGAGTGACCAAAGCATGATAATTCCTCAGTTCGCGGCAAGGCGCTGCATCAGCGCTTCGGTTGCGGTTGTAACATCAAGGCGGGTGCGGGCTTGTTCCAGCCAGTCGGCCATTGCGGCCTGACCTTCCGGGGGCAGTGTTTCGGCTTCGGCCAGAGCGTCATTTAAACGACCCTCACGCACAGCGGCTTCGACGCGTGATAAAACGGCATCGGGATCGGACCCTTCTTTGGGCGTGACAGATCGGGCGCCGAGTTGGCGTTGGAAAAACCCGCCAAGGCCGCCAGACGTGTCTGCACTGCGCGATGCAGCCAATGCGGTGCGTGCAGCCTGCGGAATGGTGCCTTGCAGTTCTGCCAGTTGGGTAACGCCATTTGGCGCGGCGTCGGACAATTCTGCAGGAACTTCGACGCCGGTTGACGCAAGATCATCAAGGGCGGCATCAAAAGGCGCACCGCTTTCTACAGCAGCGACAATGCGCGTGGCTGCAGCGCGTGCAAGGGCCGCTTTGGCCGCCGCCTCGCTGGATTCTTCAACCAGACGTGCATCTGTCAGAAGGCGATCAATTTCTTCCTGCTGTTTGCGCGCCATGTCTTGCAGTTCGGCAAAATCGGCATCGTAGTTCGGGGCGGATCCATCTGCTGTAGCGACGGGACGCTTTTCCAATGACTGGATGCGTTCGCCCAAGGCCGCGACAGAGTTTTCTAATTCTGATGCATCAAACACTTCAACTGCCTCTGCGGCAGTGATTTGATCCTCAAGTGCGTCAATCTTTGCGTTTGCCGCGTTCAAAGCGCCTTGTAGGTTGTCTATTTTTTCATTTGCAACCACGGCATCTGCACCCAGTCGCATGGACGGCGGTAAGACGTTATCAAGCAGATCAGCGCGTGCGGCCAAAAACCCAAGAAGCGCTGCGATCACGCCCCCAATGACCAAAGGAACAGGGCTTTGCTGTTTTGGTTCAGGCTTAACCGGCGCGGGGGCTGGTTCGATTGATGTTGGTTCTGATTGTGATGTCTCGTCGTCGCTTGCGGTATCTTCGTCTGGCATAACTGGCGTTTTGTCAGATGGATCGTCGGTCAAAGTGGGTTCTGAAGACGCATCAACATCGTCTGATTTTTCAGATGGTGCGTTTTGATCTGGGGATTCCAACCGAACGGGGGCGTCATCGTGCGAAGCAACATCTTTATCGCGGCCCATGTCACTATCGCTGATCGTATCGTCTTTTTTCTCAGCCACTTTCACACCTTCCAGATTCTTCAACACGCGCACTTTTTGGTAGTCTACGCACCGCCCACCGAAGGCTCAACCCAAGGTCATCGAAAGCACTCGCTTTTTGACCTGTTTGACCATGTCCTGACGTGTGGGAAGCGCACAAACGCTCATGGATGTACAGATAGTATGGTTTAGCGCTTCTGCCACTGCCGTACTTAACGCGATAATGTGCAAAGGTGCCTTGCCATGATTCTGTGCGTCAAAATGCCGTGCTGTGCGGGGTGAGAACAGGGGAACTACAACAGGCGTTTCCCGGTCAAGCGCAATGCGGGCCTGACTGTTCAGGTCGTTTAGAGTTTGATCATAAAGCGCGATGTGTCGTGTGGGTATTCCAGCTGCTGTCAAACGTTGCGCCACATCTCCGCGTGTATGAACGCCGGCGAAATGAATCAAAGGATCCTGCGGGGTGTGTGTTTTCAGAAATGCGACCAAGTCGTCGGCTGTGTGCGCAGTGTAGGTGACGCGCCAACCACGCGCTTGCGCAGCGCTTGCTGTTTTCTGACCAACGCAAAAAGCACTGCGTTCGTCGCCGCGTGATGCAAAACCAACAGCTTGGGCAGATGTGAACACGGCGCATTTTGCCAAAGGTTCCTTTGGGCGCAACGGTTTGATGGACATCAGGGGCGACAAGATTGGCACAATACGTGTCGTGATTTCGAACGGTAAATCGGACAAAAATGCGCGTGCGGCGTCGGAAGGACGCGTTAAAAGCAGAGAAACCTGCGGGTGCTTTGCATTGTTAGCCACGACACACGATGTTAATGGCTGTTTAGATAGCGTGCAATGGACCCAATTTGGCACATGACATCAATATTTTAGGGATCGAAAGCAGTTGCGATGATACTGCTGCGGCCATTGTGCGTGGTGTTCCAGGCGGGGCTGCGACGGTGGTATCGTCTGTTGTGGTCGGACAAACAGAACTGCACGCTGCCTTTGGAGGCGTTGTGCCGGAAATCGCTGCGCGGGCCCATGTTGAGAAGCTTGATGTTAGCGTGAAGCAGGCTTTGACCGATGCAAACCTTGAACTGTCGCAGATTGATGCAATTGGCGTCACGGCAGGGCCGGGCCTGATTGGTGGCGTAGTGTCCGGGGTAATGCTGGCCAAGGGGTTGAGTGCCGCGACGGGTTTACCCCTTTACGGGGTCAATCACCTTGCAGGTCATGCCCTGACGCCAAGACTGACTGATAATGTCACGTTTCCCTATGTGATGCTTTTGGTGTCAGGAGGGCACTGTCAGTTTTTGATTGTTGAGGATGCAAGCACATTTCGCCGTCTGGGGGGCACGATTGACGATGCGCCGGGGGAAGCTTTTGATAAAGTGGCCCGATTGATCGGTTTGCCGCAACCCGGCGGACCCTCCATCGAAGCATGCGCGAAAGCGGGCAATCCCCGACGTTTTACGCTGCCGCGTCCATTGTTGGATCGGCCCGGATGCGATTTGTCATTTTCAGGCTTGAAGACAGCGACCCTTCGGGCGCGTGACGGCGTTATAGCACAGCAAGGTGGCCTGACCGAAACGGATCAATCTGATCTTGCGGCCAGCTTTCAGGCCGCCGTTGCAGATGTATTGGCGGAAAAATCCAGACGCGCTTTGATGTCGTATCTAGATCTAAGTCCTGCGCGGCCCACGTTGTGTGTTGCAGGTGGTGTTGCAGCAAATGCATCTATTCGGTCCCTATTAGAGACTGTTTGTACGCAGTTAGGTGTGCAATTTGTGGCACCGCCGTTGCGCCTTTGCACGGACAACGCAGCGATGATTGCTTACGCGGCACTGGCGCAAATGCCGGATCGGGACGCGGATGGTTTTGATCTATCTGCGCGTCCGCGGTGGCCTTTGGATAAATCCAGCCCTGCGATGTTGGGAAGCGGTAAAAAGGGGGCCAAGGCGTGAGCATTCTGGTGGTTGGCGCGGGTGCATTTGGAACAAGCTTGGCAATTTCTCTTGGGCGACAAGGTCCTGTGTCGCTTTGGGCGCGTGACCCGCAGCACATTGCCGAAATGCAGGCCACGCGTCGCAATACACGGCGCTTGCCCGGGGCAAATTTCCCCGACCCTTTGACTGTCACCGCGACGTTGCAAGATGCGCAAACGGTTTTGCTGGCGGTTCCAGCTCAGAAACTGTCTGGCGTGTTAACAGAAAACCGAGACTTGTTCGCCGGCAAATACCTTGTGGCCTGCTGTAAGGGAATTGATAGAGAAACAGGGTTGGGCGCTTGCGACACCATTGCGGCTTCTGTTCCTACTGCAATCCCCGCCGTCCTAACGGGCCCAAGTTTTGCAGCCGATCTTGCAGTCGGTTTGCCGACCGCTTTAACGCTTGCCTGTGCTGACAGTGATGTCGGTAGAATATTGCAAAAACAGCTGTCTACACCTGTTTTACGCTTGTACCGAACGACGGATACCAGGGGCGCTGAATTGGGTGGGGCATTGAAGAATGTCATGGCGATCGCTTGCGGTGTCGCTGTTGGCGCAGGTCTTGGGCACAGCGCCCGTGCGGCGCTTATGACGCGCGGATTTGCAGAAATGATACGTTTTGCTGTTCAATATGGAGCGGATTCTGCAACACTTTCTGGCCTGTCAGGCTTTGGCGATTTGGCTTTGACCTGCACGTCGGAAGGTTCACGGAATTATCAGTTTGGTGTTGCGCTTGGGTCTGGGCAGTCGTTTGATCGAAACACGACGGTTGAAGGTGCAAGCACTGCGCTTGCGATGAAGAAAATTGCTTTGCATCAAAATCTGGACATGCCGATCACACAGACTGTGGCACGTTTGGTAGAGAAAAAAGCAGATGTGCAAACTGCAATTGAGCATCTGCTATCACGTCCTTTGAAGGAGGAATAATATGCTGGTTGCTTTGATGGCTTACGACAAAAAAGGTGCGCTTGATGTGCGAAAAGCCAATCGGGATGCGCATGTCGCATATCTGAAAAGTTCTGACGCGGTGGTGCAGGCTGGCCCATTCTTGGACGAGGCGGGCGACATGTGTGGATCGCTGATCGTGCTGGATGTTCCGGATATGGACGCGGCCAACCAATGGGTCGCGGGCGATCCTTACGGTCAGGCGGGTTTGTTCAGTGAAGTCACCCTTATGCCGTGGAACAAGGTGATTGGGTGATGGCCTACTGGTTGTTCAAATCTGAACCGTCAACCTGGAGCTGGGATCAACAGGTTGCCAAGGGACGTACGGGTGAAGAATGGGACGGAGTCAGAAATTATCAGGCCCGAAACTTCATGCGCGAGATGAAGATCGGTGATCTTGGGTTCTTTTACCATTCCCAAAAAGAGAAGGCGATTGTCGGGATCATCGAAGTTTGCGCCACGGCACACCCGGACAGCACAACGGATGACGAATGCTGGGACTGTGTGGACATCAGGGCGGTTAAGCCCGTTGTGCATTCCGTATCATTGGACATGATCAAAGCGGACGGACGGTTGGACGACATGATTTTGGTAAAAAACTCGCGCTTGTCTGTGCAGCCTGTTCAAGAATCTGAATGGGAAATTGTATGTGAGTTGGCGGGAATTTCGCCCTGATTTCAGGTTGGAAAGGCGCATCGACGCCTTTGATATTGCTGACGGGCTGTAGATTGAATTTGATATGAAAAAGGGTTCTGGCGCTGCGCCAGAACCCTTAATCACCCCGCGTGCTCCCATAGCCACCACACACGTTACAAAATTCGGTTCTAGCCATACTGGCCGGATGAATATGTGTACCACCCCACGTGGGAAAATGCAATTTTTGAGTGCATCAAAGCGTATTCAATAAAAAAAGACCCGCTTAACCAAGCGGATCTTTATTAAGCATGATCAGATGATTAGCCGTAAACGGATTCTTTGCCGAAGTGCTTCGTCAGCATGTAGTAGACGACAGCGCGATATTTGTTGCGTTCGGATTTACCGTACACTTCGATCACTTTGTTGATCGCATCCATCAGTTCCGGACCATCAGCGAGGCCAAGCTTTTTCTTTAAGAAGTTCTCTTTGACTGTTTCAAGCTCTGAGGCTTGGCTGCCCGCAACGGTTGATGCGTCGGCATTGTAGATGGCCGGCCCACAACCAATTGTAACCTTCGTTAGCAGATCCATATCAGGTGCCATGCCACATTTGTTTTTCAGATCGTCGGCGTATTGCGCGATCAAGTCATCTCTCTTGCCCATTGAATTCTCCCACCTTGGACTTGGCCCTTAATTTGGGCTCATGAATTAGATTAGTGAGCAATCCTGCCAAAACAAAGGGAAATTTTCAGATCGCTTTCCCCCTGTGTGATGGCGCCCTTTGTGGTCTCGACGCATCCGGGCATCAGAACGCCAAGCACCTTATTTTCAATGAGGATTTCGCAACGCGAATCGGTGATAGCTAACTATTGCAGGTGGGTCCTGTTGGTTTTAGGTAGAATGGAAACACAAAGGGCGCACCGATGAAAAAAGCATTGATTACCGGCATCACAGGTCAAGATGGGTCCTATCTGGCCGAGTTTCTACTGGCCAAAGGGTACGAAGTGCATGGGATCAAGCGGCGGTCATCATCGTTTAACACACAGCGCATAGACCACATTTTTGAAGATCCCCACGTACCGGATGCGCGGCTGAAGTTGCACTATGGGGATCTAACAGATTCCTCAAATCTGACGCGTATTATTGAACAGGTACAGCCTGATGAAGTTTACAATCTTGGGGCGCAAAGCCACGTCGCCGTTAGTTTTGAGAGCCCGGAATACACGGCGGATGTCAGCGGCTTGGGCACGTTACGGATTTTGGAGGCGATCAGGCTGTTGGGTTTAGAAAAGGCGACACGGTTTTATCAGGCGTCGACATCTGAATTGTACGGCCTCGTTCAGGAGACGCCTCAACGTGAAACGACACCATTCTATCCGCGAAGCCCTTACGCTGTAGCGAAATTGTACAGCTATTGGATGACGGTAAACTATCGTGAAGCCTATGGCATGTATGCGTGCAACGGAATTCTGTTCAACCATGAAAGCCCACGCCGTGGTGAGACTTTTGTAACCCGTAAAATCACGCGATCACTGTGCAATATCGCACTTGGGTTAGAGCCGTGTTTATACATGGGAAACATTGATGCATTGCGTGATTGGGGGCATGCTAAAGACTATGTCCGAATGCAATGGATGATGCTGCAGCAAGAAGAACCGGACGATTTTGTAATTGCAACCGGCAAGCAATATTCTGTGCGTCAGTTCATTGAATGGTCCGCTGCCGAGCTTGGTATTACATTGCGATACGAAGGGAGTGGCGTTGACGAAATTGGTATTGTTGAAAAAATCGAAGGTGATCAGGCACCCAAGCTTAGCGTGGGTGATGTGATTTTGCGTATTGATCCAAGATATTTCCGGCCGGCAGAGGTCGAAACCCTCTTGGGTGATCCGTCAAAGGCGAAAGAAAAACTGGGATGGGTGCCCGAAATATCGACACATGAGATGTGTGTGGAAATGGTTTCGGAAGATCTGCGTATCGCGAAGCAAAGCGCGTTATTGCGTGCACATGGGTATAATGCGGCGTTGAGTACTGAAAAATAGTCTCGCTAGAAGTAACTTCGAACAAGACTGCCTGCAATCAAGCTCCACCCGTCGGCAACTACAAAAAACGCCAACTTAAAGGGTAGTGAAACGATTGCGGGCGGGACCATCATCATGCCCATCGACATCAGTACCGCTGCCGCGACCAAGTCGATAATCAAGAATGGCAAGAAAATCAAAAATCCGATTTGGAATGCCCGCGATATTTCCGACAAAAGAAAACTTGGAATAAGCACAGATATCGGCGCTTCCGGGGATAGTTCTTGGCCTTGGGTATCAGGCCGAAGGTCCGCCATCGCCATAAAAGTATCAGGATCTAAACGCGCCGCCATGAACACGCGGAACGGTTCCAAAGTGCGCACGAATGCCGTTTCAGCGTCGATTTGTTCGTTTGTAAGAGGTTGTAGGCCATTAACCCACGCTTCGTTGAAAACCGGTTCCATTATGAAATAGGTAAGAAACAGTGCAAGACTTACGATCATCATATTGGGCGGTGATGCCTGAAGGCCGATCGCTTGCCGTAAGATAGACAATACGGTTACCAAAAACGGGAAACACGTAACCATTATTGCCAACCCGGGTGCCAGGCTTAAAACGGTTATTAAGGCAAAGAGTTGTAGTGTTCTGGCGCTTATCGATCCATCATCTCCCAAAGACACCGAGAGGTCTTGCGCCAACGAGACGCTCGGCCAAATCATGGTTAATGCGATGATCAGAAAAAGACGGTGCATCTGATTTTTAGGAGTCAGATTGTAAGTTTATGATTTCGGTCAGGCGCACGACAAGCTGTCCAGAGTCCGACTTGTCATCCTCTTCCAGCATTCCACGGGCGATCAGCTTGTCTCCGACAAACAAATCGACTGGATCATCTATTCGTTTGTCCAATGTTAAAACAGCATTTGTCCCAAGCATCACCAAATCCCGGACCAAGGGACGTGCCTTCCCAACGGAAACGGTGATCTCGATGGGAACCGAAGTGAAAGGGTTGTTGGTGTCAGAAGCGAGAGTTTTGGGTTCAGGAATATCATTCATATCAAGAGTCCTGCCCTGTTGCAGTGAAGAAATTGTTAAAGGCAGCGCCAACAGTCTCAATTACGTGGTCAAGATCAATCTCTCGTTCCTCCACCCCAATTCGCAAAAAGACCTGTCCATCACTCAAGTTGGGGTCTGGGACCATGACAAATGGCGATTCCAGTTCGTTTTCGATCAGCGTTTCGATGGTTTCTAGGTTTACTGGTGAAACAGTAATTTCGATTACTTGATCAGTTTGTACGCGGACCATGTCGGTAAGTTGGGCGACCAAATGGGGTCCAAGCGAATGACGTGCAACTTCGGGCAGCAGAGTAGCAACGACGTCTGAAAATAGAGGTTCCAAAGACTTGGTTAATGTGCTTCTTGCTTCGTGGTAGGAAAAAGAAACTTCTTGCAAATTTTTGGCAAGATCCGAACTTATCCGTGTCTTTGTTGCAACTTGCGCATTCACTGCATCGTCCCAACCAGCTTGATAGCCTTTTTCAAAAGAATCGAGCTTCTGATTTTCAATTTCAACATCGTTCAATGAAATGTTGACGTCTCGGCCAAGAGTTTTTGGTCCAAAATCCTGATAAAGATGTGCAATCGACATTAAACACTCTCCTCTTTCTCATCGAGCCAACTACGAAGTATTTCGACGGTTTCTTCTTGGCGCTCGCCTATCATTGCGCGCAGCCTGTCTACTGGATCACCGGTTGCGCCACCTGACATAGAGATGTCGGGTAAGCTGCCGATGTCGGAATCCATTGAGAAATCAGGTAGATCTAAGTCACCTAGGGACTCTATTTCACCGGATAAAACAGGTCCGCTTTGTTCTACGTTCCCATCTACATCCGATGTTAGCGCCGGGGCCGGAGGACTTAAGGATTGTGGCGGCCGTGTTAAGACGGGGCGTACCACGAATAGACCTAAAATCAGCGTCACTATTGCCAGAACTGCCATTTGAATTGCCGACATTACATCCAATGCAAAGTGATCCATGATTGATGTGGTGGCAACTGTTCCGCTCGGAGCGATAGACTGTAGGGACATAGATTTTATGGTAATAATGTCGCCTCTGCTCTCATCAAAGCCTACAGCTGAGGAAACAAGCTCCTCCAAGGCGCCTAGCTCTTCTTCGGATCGAGGTTCTTGCACGGGTTGCCCATCTTCCGAAATATTCGTGATGTCGTTGACCAGCACGGCAACAGTTAACCGTTTTACTGCACCTGGCGACCGGATGATTTCACGTTCCGTTTCGGAAACCTCATAGTTTATCCGTTCACGACTTTCCGTGTTTTGCGAAGAAGAACTGTCGTTGCCCGCTGCAGCGTCACCATCCGGCAGGTTGGAGGCGACTGTTACACCCGCGCCACCTGCTTCGTTAGATGTATTGTTTCGCTGTTCTGTGTCCGTGCTGATAGCCACTCTGTTTTCCGGATCAAAGCGGCGCTCTCTAATAGCTTCGCTTTCAGTCACAGTGTCCACGCTGACTTCGACGATGGCGTTGCCGAACCCAACCCGCGCCTCAAGCAGTCGTTCTACCCGATCTTTTAGCACCTGGGCCTTATCTTCTGCGCCAGCGGCCGGTACGGCGTCGTCGCTGGCACCAATAAGTGCTCCTTTTGAATCGATGACTGCAACGTCTTCTGCCGCCAATCCGGCAACAGCAGATGCGACAAGATACCGAATCGCTTTTGCTTGTTGGGCAGACACATCCCCACCATTGGATGTTACTGAAACAGATGCTTTTGGTGTCACACCTCGCTGGAATGGGTTGGACCCAGTTGTTGCGATGTGAACGCGTGCCATAGAAAACTGAGAACTCGCAATAATTGTTCGAGCTAACTCCCCTTCCTTTGCCCGCCAGTAAGCGGCGTCAAACATCTGGGAAGTTGTCCCAAATCCCGACAAAGAATCCAACAATTCATAGCCGCCACTGCTGTTTGCTGGCAGCCCTTCGCTGGCCAATGTCATTCTCAGTTGATCGCGCTGTTTCGAGTCGACAAAAATTGACCCGCCTCTGATTTCGAAGTCTGCGCCGCGCTGCTCCAAGGCGGTCACTACGTCACCGGCGGCTCCGTTTTCTAGCCCTGCATAAAGTAGTGTCATACTTGGGGCTGTCACCATTCGCGACATAGCCAATATAGCAAAAAACATAGCGATTGATGCCGCTACCACTATGATTTGGCGCCTTAAGTCCAATCCAGTCCAGGCATTTATAAATTGCTGCACGTTCGCCTCCGTCATACCGGGCGTTCTGCCCAGCGATAAACATCAATAGAACGATCAGGCTTAATAATCGGTTAGTGGATCACAGGTTATACAGAATTAGACCTAAGCGATTGGACAGCGAATGGCAGAGATTGATGAAGAAGCAGAAGCAGAACCCAAGAAGGCATCAAAAATGCCTATGATACTTGGCCTTCTGGCCACCATGCTTGGAGGCGGTGGGGGCTTTTACGCAGCTTGGAGCGGCATGATTCTCGGATCTGAACCTGCGGAAAACGTTGAGGCGCAAGTTGATGCTGTTGATGCACTTCCTGACATAGCGTTTGTGCCGATTGACCCGATGGTCATATCCCTAAGCCCCCCTTCTAACAGTAGGCACTTGAGTTTTCGTGCACAACTCGAAGTCCCGAGTCAGTATCAAGCGGATGTTGAACATCTTTTGCCCCGCGTGACAGATGTGCTGAACGGATATTTACGCGCGGTAAGAACAGAAGACCTTGAAAGTCCGTCCGCCCTGATCCGACTAAGGGCGCAAATGTTGCGTCGGGTTCAGATGGTTGCCGGAAGTGGACGCGTTAATGACCTGTTGGTCATGGAATTTGTACTGAATTGAGGACCTAAAATGGAATTGATCGCTGATATTTTGCTTGCAGCTGGTGCAATAGGTGCTGGCTTTTACTGCTTCATTTTGGGGCGACGCCTTAAGCGATTTAATAGTCTTGAAAAAGGTGTTGGTGGTGCCGTTGCAGTGCTCTCGGCGCAGGTTGATGATCTAAACAAATCTCTTGCAAGCGCACGTCAGACAGCTGCGGAATCGGCCGACACACTCACCAAACTGACTGAACGTGCTGAGCAAATGTCCAAGCATCTTGAGCTGCAAATGGCCGCATTGCACGACGTACCGACAGTTGAAGAACCTCCTGCGCAAGAAGAAATCGTTCCCAACTCAGAGCCAAGCCAACCAATGTTTATGCGTCATTCGGAAAGTGGGAGACGTCAATGACTAAGCCAGTAAAAAACAAAATTCGGACAGGGCGCGGATCCGTTGCTTTGATCGCGCTGATGTTTCTAGGTTCTGCGGGAATGCGAATAGCTCTCAGCACTGACGCAGCTTTTGCCAAATCAGCCAACACAGAAACCGAATCTACGCAGTCAGAAACACAAAAGACTACAAATTCTGCTCAATCAGAACCGCAAACAGTTCCTGCGCTCCTCGATGCTTTGATAAAAAGGGAAGAAAAAGTAAAGGAAACGGAAAAACGTCAATCGCTTAGAGCAGAATCGCTAGAACAAGCAAAAAAGGAGATTGAAAGTAAGCTTGTGCAACTGGAGGCTTTGGAGGACCGGCTAAGCAAAACCTTAGCCCAAGCGAGAGGCGCAGAAGAAAAAGACCTTGCGCGACTAACGACGGTTTATGAAAGCATGAAGCCTGCCGAGGCCGCTGCCCTATTCGAGGCAATGGAAGCTTCGTTTGCAGCCGGCTTTCTAGGTCGCATGCGCCCAGATTCTGCGGCAGCGATCATGGCGGGATTAGATCCACAAAAAGCGTATACAATTAGTGTTCTGCTTGCTGGTAGAAATGGAAAAGTTCCAAAAAACTAGCGTAGAAATAGAAATTATTAACTCGATTTGGATAGGTTGACTTCAACGAAGTTGGAGAGGAAGCGAAATGATTGGAATTGTTGGGATAATAACAATTTTCGTAATGGTGTTTGGTGGATACTTGGCTGCCGGCGGGAAAATGGGGATTATTCTAAAGTCACTTCCTTTCGAAATGACCATGATTGGAGGCGCAGCTGTGGGGGCATTCCTTATCAGCAACAGTGGTGCGGAAGTAAAGCACACACTAAAAGATCTGGGGAAGGTTTTCAAAGGCCCAAAATGGAAACACGAGGATTATCGAGATCTCTTGTGTCTACTTTTTGAGCTTATCCGATTGGCACGTCAAAATCCTGTGGCCATAGAGGAGCATATCGAAGCCCCATCAGAATCGAGCATATTTTCTAAGTATCCCAAAATTATTTCAGACACCGAGGCAACAGCGCTAATTTGCGACACAATGCGTTCCGCGTCCATGAACTATGATGATCCGCATCAAGTTGAGGAAGTGTTGGAGAAGCGTATGGATGCGAATATGCATCACGCTCTACACTCGAGTCATGCGCTTCAAACAATTGCAGATGGCCTGCCAGCCTTAGGGATTGTGGCTGCCGTTTTGGGGGTAATTAAGACTATGGCCTCAATCGATCAACCACCCGAAGTACTCGGGAAGTTAATTGGCGGGGCGCTGGTTGGTACATTTTTGGGTGTTTTCTTAGCATATGGACTGGTTGGTCCATTTGCTGAAAAGGTCAAAGCGACAACAGAGGAAGACAGCCACTTCTATCAACTTATTCGAGAAGTCCTAGTCGCAAACTTGCATAATCACGCAACCAATATCTGTATCGAAGTAGGGCGGCAGAATACTCCTTCTCATTGTCGACCATCGTACGCAGATTTGGAAGAGGCTTTGAAAACAGTAAAACAAAGTGCCGCATGAAAAATATTAGCCTTCATATAGTGGTTTTTGCGATCTTCCCGCATTTGTTATCCGCCAACCCGATTCCCGTTAGAACCGGTGACCATGATAACTTTACAAGAGTAGTATTAAGCGTTCCATCTTCGTCAAATTGGGTTGAAGAGGTCACAGGAAGAGTCATTCTAATAAAGATCTCAGATCATAAGGTAGGTTTTGACACGTCGAAGGCTTTCGATCGAATAGGAAGAGATCGAATTTCGAGTTTCAAAGCAAGCTCGTCAAATCTTGAAATACAAATGGGGTGTGACTGTACAGTTGAAAGCTACCGTACAGTCAAAAATCTAATTGTTTTGGACATTTTCAATCAAGATGATGTCGTCAATGCGAATTTACAAGTTGACCAGGTTGATTTTGCGCACTTAGGAGCCAGGAATCTTCAACTTCCCAAAACACAAAAAGAAGAACTTGAAGTCAACGCGCCGAGGGAGCAGAAAGAACCACCGGTCGACGTAGGTCAGGTACGAAATAAGGTCGAGAATGCTACAGAAACAAGTTTAAAAATAGAAAATGGAGAATCCTTAAAGGGAGCTCGCGAAATCCTGCTGCAAGAGTTTGGATCTTCAGCTACACGTGGAATTTTGAGCATTTCCTCTTCTTTACCTGCGAGGGAAGAGCGCTCACCACAAATCGATTTATCCATATTCAGTGAAAATCTTGAAGACTCCTTAGAGAGAAGCGAAGTGGGCAGCCCAAACATTGAAATTTCTTCGAGCAGTGACTTGCTGAATACATCTGCAGCACAGCAGATTATACAAAGCTCAGGCTTTTGTGTCGACGCAGATCTACTTCAAATTTCGCAGTGGGGGAAAAAATCTTCCCCTATTTCTGAAGTTGGAAACTTGAGATCTGCAATTTTTGATGAGTTGCAGCAAGTAGAACCTCAGGAAGTGTTAAAATTAGCTAAGTTGTACCTACATCTTGGTTTTGGCGCAGAGTCCGCAGCTACTTTGAATATTGTACCGTCGTTAAAGAAAAATCATCCTGAATTGCTTGCGATAGCGGAAATAATGGAATTTTCCAAATCTGCAAATGGGAATTTTTTTAAGGCTATGGAATCCTGCAACTCGGCTGCCGCAATGTGGGCTTTGTTCACCAACAATATTTCTGGAATCCGATCAGCTGAAGTAAACACGGATGCAGTGATTTTTGCACTAAATGATTTACCCATTTCTTTGAGAGAGAACCTAGCACCCACTATCAGTAATCAACTGTTGGCGCTGGATTTGGGTGCGGCTGCTGACTTGGCGTTGCGAACTTTAGAACGTTCTAGTGAACTCTCTACGGTAGACGTCGTCCTTGCAAGGTCCAACTTGGATACTGTCGATAACTCTCCAAAAGAGTCCAAAAAAAACTTGAGATACGTAATTGATTCTAACACACTTCAGTCAGCTGAAGCGTTGATAAAATTGATTGATCTAGAATTTAAGAACGACGGTCAAATAAGTGAGCAGCAACTACTTCTCGCCAGCGCATACACTATGGAGTTACGTCATCACGACCTGATTCATGAAATACAAAGAGCTTTTATTTTGGCTTTGACGATGAGTGGAGAATTTTCAAGATCCATAAGAATATTGGAAGATTATGTTAAAGAAAGATCAAAGTTTCAAACTGATGGTCTTCAAAATCGTGTCGTTCAATATTTGACCAAGCATTCCACCGTTGAAGAATTTCTGCTCTTTACCTTTGCTACGCTAGATAGAAGAACACTCAACCTGAATGCTTCAACAATGAAAAAAATTTCTGAAAGACTGGAAGAGCTAGGGTTTCTGGAGCAAGCAGAGTCTTTTTCAAACATGGCGATTCTGAATACTAGTGTGGTTGAGATTGCCGGCGAAGCCAACGTTAATACGATTGGTGGCAGTGCCATTAATGGAGAAACTAGAAAATTTGGGAACGATCCAAACTTAAGTGAAGAATTGGAGACAGTACCGGCTGCACCTCAGGAACAACCAGTTCGACTTGAACCTCTAAGTCAGAGTCAAGAGTCAGCGGTCCAGAAAAACACTGCGCCTAGAGTTGACCCTAACGGATTTTTGAAAGAAGCAGATGAAGCTTTGATTAAAAGTATCGAGTCGCGTGTTTCGATAACGAAGTCTCTGGAAGATTAAACCCTTGAGAAACGACTAGTATTAAGAGAATTTTATTCAGTTTGTAGTCTGTTGGGTGAAAGATATTGCGCTTAACCGGAGACAAAAAAGTTGAAAAGTTCTGTGAGAGAATATTTCAATCCAACCGTTCTGTTGGCCATGGCGTTGATGGCGGTTATCGTAATGATGGTCCTTCCGATGCCATCGTGGGTTTTAGATGTTGGTTTAGCTTCGTCTTTCGCGCTGGCGATACTGATTTTCACGGTGACTTTATTTATTCAAAGGCCGCTAGATTTCTCCGCCTTCCCTACAATTCTATTAACTACGTTAATGCTCCGCCTTTCCCTTAATGTTTCATCGACCAAACTGATCATTGGTCAGGGGCATACTGGCACCGACGCTGCGGGCGGGGTAATTGAAGGTTTCGCTCAGTTTGTCATGGGTGGCAGTGTCTTCTTGGGTTTGGTTGTGTTTTGTGTCCTGTTGATTGTTAACTTTATGGTTATCACCAAGGGCGCGGCGCGTATGGCGGAAGTGGGCGCCCGCTTTGCACTAGATGGAATGCCGGGCAAGCAACTGGCGATCGATAGTGACATGTCAGCCGGTGCGATTGATCACGCCGAAGCTAAGGAACGACGTGAAAGGGAACAACAAGAAACTACGTTTTTTGGCTCTCTCGATGGTGCGTCAAAATTTGTTAAAGGGGATGCAGTCGCCGGCCTACTGATTACTTTGTTAAATTTGGTCGCTGGTTTGATAATGGGCATAGCCGTGCATGGCATGGCCGTTGGTGACGCGTTTGTTACCTATGCAATTCTTACTGTTGGCGACGGTCTGGTCACGCAGATCCCTGCTGTCATTATTTCGATAGCTTCTGCTCTTTTGCTTGCGCGGGGCGGTGCGCAAGGATCGACTGACCTAGCAATTTTTGACCAATTGGGAAAGCATCCAGCCGCAATTGCAACAGTTTCTGTAGTTATGGGAGGTTTTGCATTTCTTCCTGGCCTACCGTTTGTACCGTTCATCTTGGGAGCAATTGGGCTGGCGGCTTTTGCGTATTTTGTAAGTGAACGAAACAAGAAACGGGCGTCGCATGCATCAGATAGTGTTGTAATTGATGAGCCCTTGCCAGAAAAATCGTTGGGTGACATTTTAGAATTGGACGACATACACGTAGAGTTTGCTCCAGATTTGGTAAATATGGTGTTGGACCCTGGAACCGGGTTGGACTCTCGAATAGCTAATATGCGGACACATGTAGCGTCTGTATTTGGCCTGCTTCTCCCGGAGGTGCGTTTGACGGATCATCCTGGATTAGTTTCTGGTACCTACGTCATTCGAATTCATGGGGTTGAGCAAGTCAGAGCAGTGCTTCAATCCGATCAAGTGTTGGCATTGCTTCCTGATGATCCGTCAACAGTTCCAAGTGGTTTGGATGCAAAGGAGCCAGTATATGGCGCTCCAGCGCGTTGGATAACAACCTCCGATCAAGAAACTGCCGCATTGGCTGGAGTAACAATCGTAACTCCAACCGAGGTTTTGGCCACTCATTTGCTAGAAGTGGTCAAGCGCAATTTCGGGCGATTGCTGTCGTTGAAGTCCCTCAGGCGGCTTTTGTCAGAAATGGTTAATGTATCTGACCCATCCCGCGCGGAAGCGAACAGAAAGTTTTTGGATGAACTAATTCCTGATCGTGTCCCTATCGATTTGTTACACGCAGTACTGCGGCTTCTTTTGGAAGAACAGGTCTCGATAAGAAACCTACCTCTCATATTGGAAGCTATAGCTGAGGCCAGAGGGCAGAATGCGACACCAGAGGTGATCTGTGAACATGTACGTCAAAGGTTGGGATTTCAGCTGGTAGCAGAGATGCGTCGGGCTGATGGTACTCTGCCTTTATTGCAGCTTGCACCGGAATGGGAGGATGCATTTGCAAACTATCAAGTCGAAGCTGATCGCGGATTAGATATCGCTTTGCCCCCTGATCTCTTTAACACATTGGCCGATAACGTTTCCCAAAAGGTGCGCGACGCCAATGACGAAGGAATTTTCCCTGCTGTCGTTACCAGCACTCGCCGTCGCCGGTTTTTGCGTACTTTGATGCATGCCAAAGGGATCAATACACCCGTCTTATCATTCGAAGAGATTGGTGTAGATGCCCGTCCTTCTCTGATTGGTGTTGTTGCGGCTTAATGGAGGGGTTAGCCGAGTTTTTAGAGATCTCGAATGAATATCTTTGGCATGGATTGATTGTATTCTTGCGAACTGGAGCAGTAGTTGCACTTCTTCCCGCGTTTGGTGAGCAGGCTGTACCAGCACGGATTAAGCTAATTTTAGCCCTCTCATTTACTATGATTGTCGCGCCTGCGGTCGAATTTAGTTCATTTTCCAACACACCATCAGATTTGGCATTTCTAGCAATGACAGAAGTCGCATCCGGTTTGATAATTGGATTAGGCATCCGTCTTTTTATCCTGGCTCTTCAAACAGCGGGGGCAATCGCCGCGCAATCGACATCTTTGTCACAATTGCTTGGTGGTGCTGCTGTAGAGCCGTTGGCGGCCATCGGGTACGTGTTGATGTTTGGCGGTATGGCTTTGGCGGTGATCGCGGGATTGCACATCAAAGCCGCTGAATTGCTAATCTTGTCCTTCGAGTTCTTGCCGATTGGTCGCTTTGCTGGGGGGGGTGATGTCGGTGAATGGGGCACTAAGCAAGTTAGCAAAGCATTTGCGCTGGCGTTTACCTTGTCTGCGCCGTTCATTTTGGTTTCAGTTTTGTACAACTTGATGCTTGGCGTCATAAACAAGGCTATGCCTCAGTTGATGGTGGCGTTTGTCGGGGCGCCGTTGATCACGGCTGGTGGTCTTTTTATACTTTGTTTGGCCGCGCCGGTTATGTTGGCTGTTTGGCTACAAGCCTTTGATCAATTTTTGTTCAATCCATTTGGAAACCTGCCATGAGTGGTTCGGGTGACGACACAGACAAGTCATTTGATCCATCTGCAAAGAAGCTCGCGGATCAAAGAAAGAAGGGCGAAATTGCCCGATCCGCCGATTTGTTGACAGCATCTGCATACTTTGGGCTAATTCTGGCATTTTTGATCTCCGGGTCCTTCGTGGTTACCAAATTGGGGACTGTATTGTCTGTGCTGTTAGATCAGTCTTCAAATCTTTCGCAGTCTGTCTTTGCCGGGGCGTTTTCCCCTACGCTTGGTGGCGTCTTTTTCACTGTGTCGCTTGCCTTGATGCCGGTGTTCGGGTTCCCTTTCATTTCCGTATTAGCGGCTATTATTGCGCAAAACGGACTGGTTTTTGCACCCTCAAAGCTTGAGCCAAAACTTTCGAAAATTTCACCGATCTCAAACGCGAAAAATAAATTCGGCCGTAACGGATTGTTCGAGTTTGGGAAGAGTTTTACCAAGCTTGTTATTTACTCGACCTGCTTAGCTGTTTTTCTAAAATCGCGGATATTAGAGATTGTGTCCTCCGCACAAAGCGAACCGAACGTTATTGTAAGCCTTCTTGGTGAATTGTGCATAACCTTTTTGATACTGGTTGTTCTCATCTCCGCAGCGATCGGTGGGGTAGATGCTTTGTGGCAGCACGCTGAACACATCAGGAAAAACCGAATGTCACACAAAGAATTGATGGATGAAGCAAAGGAATCCGAAGGAGACCCACATTTGAAAGCGGAGCGAAGACAACGTGCGCAATCGGCTGCGATGTCTCAGATGATGGGCGATGTGCCCGACGCTGATGTGATCATTGTGAACCCTACACACTATGCGGTTGCCCTTAAGTGGTCTCGCGCAGCAGGAAGTGCCCCAAATTGTGTTGCAAAAGGCATCGATGATGTTGCCTTACGGATAAGGGAAGTGGCCGTAGAAGCCGGCGTTCCCATCCACAGCGATCCGCCAACGGCACGGGCGTTGCATGCGGTTACGGAGATCGGTGAAGAAATTTCTCCTGAACATTACCAGGCAGTTGCAGCAGCAGTACGGTTTGCGGAAGAAACAAGAAAACGGGCGAAGCGGAATATTTGGTCATGAAAAACTTAGAAGATTTGAACGTATTGACTCAAATGAAGTACCAAAAGGAACAGCAGGTTTTGCAAGTGTTCTTGAAAAGGGAAGAAAAACTACGAGAGGATCTTGCTGAGTTGAGGCAGCAGGAAGAAGATGGGCGTTCATTAGGTTTTGATGATGCTAGTGCCTCAAAGACATTGGGATCAGATGTTCTTTGGGCGAAGTGGCTGTCCAAAGCGCGAAGCGCACTAAATTACGAGCTCGCGCAAGTTATGGTGCAAAAAGAAGCCCAGCTTCAACGTGTACGTCACGCTTATGGAAAGGTTCTCGTGAGCGATACGCTTTCAGCAAGCCACAAAGCGCAAGTATCCTCCAAACGACAAAAACGCAATTTGGAGAACGTACTAGAACATTTCAAACTTCGTTAGATCTAGTAATCTTGTCGGGCAATTTCTTGAATCAATACGTCTGTCACGGTGTCGCCCATGTCTTTACGTGCGATCTCTACCAATGCCTGCCGAAGTATGGCTAGATTGCGTGCGCTGGTGAATTCACCATCAAACCCACCAATGTGCGCATGATCGAACAGAACTTGCAGAAATGAGTCACGCAGCTTTGGCTCTCTCAAAAACACGGCGTCTTTTTGTCCTGCTTCGACTTCGATACTCAGGGACATAACAACCATTGCGTTAACCCGTTCGTCATTGACGATAGGGACAACAAACTGGTTGTTTAGTTTTACGTATTCACTGGTTGGTGGTTCTTCGCTTTCGCTTTCGCTATCAAGTTCCTTTTGCTTTTCGGCATGAATCTGTGCTTCTTCCTCAGTCATTTCCGGAGGTGGCGGACGCAAAAAAACACCGGCGCCGACACCAGCGCCGGATCCAACAAGTAGCAAAATGAGAGGGAGTAGTTTTTTCATGATGTCACTTCCTTAAAATGGGAGAATTCGGTCGAGAATTTGCTGACCAATTCGTGGTTGCTGAACATCTGTAATCTGACCGCGCCCACCGTATGAGACTCTTGCAGAAGCGATTTTATCATAGGTGATTTCATTTTGCCGTGAGATATCTTCCGGACGCACGTAACCTGTCACCAGAAGCTCACGAAGTTCAAAGTTGACGCGCAATTCTTGTGAGCCCGAGATAGCCAATACACCGTTGGGCAATACATCGACGATGGTTGCTGCGACACGAAGCGTAAGTTTCTCTTTACGTTTTACGGACCCGTCTCCGGAAGATGTACTGCTTGAGTTAACGGAGACCAATTCCGAGGAAGATGCCCCGTCGGGCAGTTTTTCGTCTAGTCGTTGAGGTAATCCACCCAGCTGTGGGATTCCCAATGTTTCGCCTCCGGATCGTGATCTAGCTGTGGCGTTTGATATTTCGGCCTTTTCGTCAATTTCTATCACAACCGTCATAATGTCGCCCCGCTGTACGGCACGTCTGTCACCCAAAAGAGATTGCCTTGTTCCGCTCCAAAGAGATGCTTGATCTTGTGGTCGCTGCGCTTCAAGACGCACGGGCAAGCCTTGTGAGATCATTGCGGAATGCTCCGCGCTGTCCGTTGGCTTGGAAAACGACGGAGCTTTGCCGAGATGATCGCTACCGCCACATGCGCTGATGAGGAAACTTAGACCGACAAAGCCGATTGTGTGTTTTTGCATTTTATACCTTCCTAGCGGGATACTTTTATCGTTCCATCAGGTTGAACATATCCAAAAATGGTTGCACGGGATGACAGGTTCATAATCCGCACCCTGTCTCCTACCCCACCTCGGTCCAAGGATCGGCCCTCAGTGGAGATTGCCAATTTTGCACCAACATATCGAAGCGAAACGATCTGGTTTCGTTCAACTAAGGCAGGTGGTCCGACGTGGTCGAAGTGAATTGGGCGATTCGGGTAAAGCGCCACGCGAGCTTCTTGCCCGACAACATCAGCGGCATACGAAAAGCTGTCTGCACGATCTCCTGGCAAAACGCCCAAATCCGACGCCACGATCACCGTTCCGGGCCGAATTGTGCGAGTGGTCACCAGGATGTCGGCCATGGCCTGATACCCTGAGAAAACTAATGCTGTTGCGCAAACCCATTTCATCATCGGATTTGCGTCGTTGCGCCCATCATCTGATCCGCTGCAGAAATGACTTTGGCATTCATTTCATAGCCCCTTTGGGCTTCGATCAGTTCGGTGACCTCGCGAACGGCATCGACCGAGCTGTCTTCAAGAAACCCTTGACGCAAGGTCCCCAAGCCGTCGGTTCCCGGGGTTGAGTTGACAGGTGCTCCTGAAGCTTCTGTTTCAGAAAACAGGTTTCCACCCAAAGCTTCCAATCCTTTTGGATTCGAAAACCCGGTTAAGGTAAATTGCCCTAAAAGCTGCGCAGCAGTTGCGTCTGCAAAGTATGCGTAAACTTCACCGTCAGCGTTGATCGAAATGCTGCGCGCGTCTTCAGGAATGACAATATCCGGGGTGACGGGAAAGCCGTCAGATGTCACAATTAGACCGTCACCGGTTCGTTTTAAGCCACCATCACGGGTGTAAGCCGAAGCGCCGGATGGAAGTGTCACCTCCAGGTATCCGTTTCCTTCAATCGCAACATCCAAGTCACCGCCGGTAGCAGACAAAGATCCCTGAGCAAGTTGCATTGAAACCGCAGCGGGCCGCACACCTAGACCCAACTGCACGCCGGTCGGAAGAACGGTCCCATCTGATGCGTTTACAGCCCCTGCGCGTGCCATCTGTTCATAGTGCAGGTCAGCAAACTCTGCGCGACGGGCATTGTAGCCGGTCGTGCTCATGTTCGCGAGGTTGTTGGAAATGGTTTCCACACGCATTTGCTGAGCGGCCATTCCGGTTGCGGCAATTTGTAAAGCGCGCATGATTTCTCCTTAAGATTTTGTCAGTGATTCAATGGCTTGACGCACCCGTTCGTCTTCGCTTTCCAAGAAGTTTTGACCCATTTCATATGCCCGCTGCACTTCGATCATCCGGGCGAGCTGTGTCAGGGGTTGAACGTTGGATCCTTCCACAAACCCTTGCAGGACGCGGGCGTCCACGGCAGGCTCGAACCCTGCATCGGCCCGAAACATTACGCCGTCCTCGCGCACCATGTCGTTTGGTGCATTGGGTGACACGACACCCAATTGGCCAATCAGAGTGCCGTCTGCACTTAGGGTTCCATCATTGGATACAGAAATGGATCGCGCACCAGGGGGTACGAAGACAGGTGCCCCCCCCGCGTCCAAAACTCGAAATCCATCGTATGTAACGAGATCGCCAGCAGCGTTTGGTGAAAACGCACCTGACCGTGTTAGCCGTTCGCCCAAGGGGGTTTCGATCAGAAAATAACCATCCCCTTCAATTGCGAAATCAAAAGTACCGCCACTTGGCGTCAGCGCACCTTGCAGAAAAGACGTTTCCCGAACATTGCCTTGTCCCATCGACAATGATGGGCCGTTCTCAACACCTTGCACATATTCAGAGAAAATAATGCCTTCCTGCCGAAAACCGGTTGTTGCCGAATTGGCAATATTGTTTGCTATGACTTGCATCTCACGGGAAAGGCCGGATTGCCGAGTTATGATCGTATACCCTGTATTGTCCAATCTAACCTCCTATAATTAAAGGAATTATTCTATCTTGAAAGAAGGCGACCAAAGTTTCGGTCATGAAGCCCATGGACATCCAAAAAACGATGACAATCGCTGCAAGTTTAGGAACGAAAGTTAAGGTCATTTCCTGAATGGAAGTAAGCGCTTGAACCAGGCCGATGGATACACCGGCCAGCAGAGCGACAGTGAGGATTGGAATTGAAACAAGAACTGCAATCCACAACCCTGCTCTCATTGTGTCGTAAAAGATGATTTCGGTAATCATCAGACAGGCATTCTCAAAATTTCTTGATATGCCTCGACGACTTTGTTGCGGACGGTCACTGCTGCTTCTACAGCAAGCTCTGTTTGCGCCAAGGCTTGCACCAGCGCATGCGGGTCAGCGTCACCGATCATTGCCTGCTTAGCAGCTGCTTCGCTGTTCGCGAGTGTTTGTGCAAAATCTATTGCGACCTTGCCTAAACTTGTTTCTGACGCGCCTTTTGGATCGGGTTGAGTGGCAGGTTTCGACGCGGCGTACTTTTGTACAGCTGAAATTAAGTTCATATCCATTCTGGATCTCCTTGATTTAGATAATTATCGACGTAGCAAGTCCATCAAGCCTGAAGACATCTTTCGTGTTTGCTCGAACATTTTCAGATTAGCTTCGTAGCTGCGTTGGGCTTCGCGGGCATCAGCCAATTCAATCAGCAGATTGACGTTTGATCCGTCAAAATGTCCGGTGTCGTCAGCCAATGGGTGAGATGGATCGTAAATACGTTCCAGTTCGGTACGATCCAAGTTAACTTTGCCCGTTGAAACACTTGCGACATCGCTTCGTGTCCCAAATTCTGATTCAAATTGTACGGTTTTGCGCCGATATCCCGGAGTGTCAGCATTTGAAATGTTTTCAGACAAATGGCGTAAACGCATAGCTTGAGCTTTTAACCCACTGGTTGCCACGGTGAGTGATTTTGAAAAATCGGTCATTTATCGACGTCCCAATGATTTGTGCAGAATGTTCAAGGACGATTTGTATATGGCCAACGCCCTATTGTGTTGGCGCGAAACCTCTGTGGCCTTCAGCATTTCTGTTTCAATGGACACACTATTGCCATCAGGAGAAGCTATAGATTTTTCTTCAAAGGCGTTCAGTGCAATCCCGGAGTGAGTCCCATGCAGGTGTTTGTCGCGAGTCGCTTTTTGCAAACCAGTCTGGTTTTCACCTGTATATGAGCTTTTAAAATCGGGCAGATCCAGGGACTTAAACCCGGGCGTGTCTGCGTTTGCGACATTCTGTGAAATGATGGCTTGTCTTTGACCGGCATGGCTTGCCATCGCATGCGCAATTTTAAAAACATCCAGATTTTCAAACATCAGGGCTTCTCCCTTGTGAAATTTCAACCAAGGCTTAACCCTGATTCCTTTAGAAACAGTGAGCGAAGTCCGGAGGATTTTCATGAACAACGAAAAAAATGTAAGCGCCCTTCGTGGGCAATTGGCGAAAATCAGCGCTATTAGAACTGTGGGTCGAGTTGACGCAGTCGAAGGGGGCGTAGTTGTCGTCTCGGGATTAGAGAGCGACGCGCGCATCGGCGATCGTGTTACAATCATTCGTCATGACGAAGCCTCTTTGTCAGGAGAGGTCGTTCAGCTGTCTTCAAATCTTGTTACCGTTTTGCCTGACGGGCCTGTGGAAGGCGTGGCGCTTGGCAATAAAGCTATGGTTCATGGCGCCGCTACCATTTCACCTTGCAATGATTGGATTGGGCGCATTGTTGACCCAGACGGACGTCCGCTTGATAATTTGCCTTTACCAGAAGGCGGAGTGCCGTCGCCATTGAAAGCGCCTCCGCCAGCCGCCGGACAACGGCGTCCTATGGGCGAAAGGCTGGCTACTGGTTTGGCTGTGTTTGATACAATGCTGCCGATCGTCCGCGGTCAGCGCATTGGTCTTTTTGCTGGATCGGGTGTCGGGAAGTCTAGTTTGTTGGGCAGTTTGGCGCAGAACATGGAAGCCGATGTTGTCGTAGTGGCTATGATTGGGGAACGCGGCCGTGAAGTGCGCCATTTTGTCGAGACAGTTTTGGGCTCGGAGGGTTTAGCTCGCTCGGTCATCGTCGCCGCCACCTCAGATCAATCTCCTTTGTTGAGGCGGCGTTGCGCTTGGTCAGCGATGGCCGTTGCAGAATATTTCCGTGATCAAGGTAAGTCAGTTTTGTTCTTAGCGGATTCGATTACTCGCTTTGCTGAGGCACATAGAGAAGTCGCTGTCGCGGCTGGTGAGGCCCCGGTTTTGCGGGGCTATCCGCCCTCAACATCACATATGATTATGTCTCTTTGTGAAAGATCTGGAACAGGAGGACCGGCGCAAGGCGACATTACAGCGGTGTTTAGCGTTTTGGTGGCTGGATCAGACATGGATGAGCCAATCGCAGACATACTACGCGGAGTGTTGGACGGACACGTGGTTTTAGACAGAGCGATTGCGGAGCGAGGGAGGTACCCAGCTGTGGATGTCCTGCGATCTGTGTCTAGGAGCTTGCCAGCAGCTGCGACTGATCAAGAAAACAACTTACTAGGACGAACCCGCCGAATTTTGGGAACTTATGCAAAAAATGAAATGATGATAAGTTCCGGCTTGTACGCTCATGGAGCGGATCCGGAGATTGATGCAGCGATACAAGCATGGCCAGATCTGGACGAATTTTTAGCTTCAAGTACTCCAAAAGGGGTAAGGAACGGCTTCGATCAGCTCGGTCTGATTTTGCGTAGAGTCAAGACAGTACCTCGGCCGACAACACATGCATGAGTGCACTCGCATTCAATTTATTTGAAAGTAGACTTTCAGTTAACCGCCGATCATCAATTTCTCGTCGCTAAAAGCCTGTCTTCTCTTGGAATGAGAGTGCGCAGTGCTTTAAGGCATTTGTAGTGATCGCCTTGGACCAAAGCATCAGATGCCATATCCAAGTGCTTCCTGCTGTCTGTGTCCACAAACACTTGGCTTAGTTCTTCGATATGACGCAGCAAGGGTAGGTGAGCGTCATCAGTAGTCGTATCGCCAGTCAAAACCAGTTGTACGGCATAACAAACTCTTCTCACTGGCGTTTTTGCATCTTCTGGATGAATTGCATCCCTAAGCCGAAGTATGTTCGCATCTGGAGACATAATTGCCAACCGGCTACGGCGATCACCATTTTCAATTACAGCCCCATTTATGAGAATACGCTCTTTTGGGCTCAGTTTTAAAATTAATCCACTCATTTTGAAGCGCCCTTATTTTTAAGCCCTCTGATTACGGCCATGTTTATTTCCAACAACGGCATAACAGACGCTTTTTCCCGCAAAATTTTGGTCGTATGCTGTGCCGTAAACTCTGATAGATAAAAGACGCGAGCCCGTAACTCTTGAGGTAAGCTATTGTCAGCATCGGACACATCGATGGCCAGAGTATTCCAAAGCCGCCGATTGTCATGCAATGCTTCTGCATATTTTGAAAAATCAGTTTTGGCCTTTTGTGCAGTTGCACGTAATCTATGGGTCACTTTTACAATAACATCGTATTCTGCTCTGCGGTCAGTCTGGGTGGTAGCCGCATGTTGGGCATAGCCATTTTTTGCTTTTGAGAATGCGTTCACATTACAGCTTTCAAATTAAGTTGAAGTCATGAGTATAGAAAGCCCGGGGCGCATTTCTGCGCCCCGAATCGTTAACTTAACGGAAGAGAGACAACAAAGTCTGAGGTGCTTGGTTTGCAATCGACAAGGATTGAACACCCAGCTGCTGTTGTGTTTGCAGAGCTTGCAAACGAGCAGACACTTCTTCCATGTCCGCATCTACCATCGCGCCGATGCCTGATTTCAAAGAGTCAGACAAGTTCGAGATAAACTCGGCTTGGGTAGAGATACGACCTTCCACGGAACCAAATGCGGCTGACGCATCAATTGCTGTATCGATCAAGGTTTCAATTGAGCCCAAAGCAGCGGCTGCCCCACCGCTAGAGGACACGTCAATTGCAGCCAACGCGCCCAAACCCCCAGCGCCTGCGTTTGTAACCTGTGCGGACACGGAAACAGAATTGACACTATCGTTTGTGATCACGATCGCATTTGCAGCTGTACCAGGATTGTAGTCCACCCTAATACCTTCAGTACCTGCTTCGATGGCAGACTTCAGGCCAACGGCGACCACCGCTGCAGTATCAGAGGACGTAACGTCTTCTGATGTCACGGTGTACGAAATTTCACTTTCGCCAAAGCGCATTGAAATTTTGTCACCTGCAGTCAACTGTGTGTCATCAATGGCTAATGTATCAGTCCCGGTCGTTGCGTCCAGTGAAACACCAAAACTATCACCAGTGGTTGCTGCTGTACCAGTCGTTAGGGTAAAGACATCTCGTGCAACGTAAGCACCACTGGATAAATCCTGGCCAGCAACGGTGATGGACGAAGATGAGACAGCACCAGTTGAATCGCGATCAAGCGATGACAAAACGTTTGCTGATGCCGTGTTCCCGTCGACCAAATTCAGTCCGTTGAACTGCGCTGCGGATACAACTGAAGAGATCTGCTCTTTCAGGGCCGTGACATCATCGTTGATTTTACCACGGTCAACATTGTCTTCTTGGGCAGCAACAATTTTGCCTTTCATTTCTGTCAGCAGATCAGTGATCGATTCCGATGCGTTCCGCGCAACGGCAACTGACGCTTCGCCCAGTGACAGACTATCAGAAATGGCTTTGAAACCTTTTACATCGGACTCCATCACCTTCGAAATGGCCCATACCGCAGAGTTGTCTTTGGCATTAGCGACGGATTTACCAGTTGAGATTTCGTTGGAGGTCATTGCTAGGTTTTTGTTGATCCCTTTGAGGGTTTGCAACGCAACCATGGCACTGTTGTTTGTAAGAATGCTCGACATTTGCACTTTCCTTCTTGTGACGCTTTACGTCTGTTTGATTCCGACCTGTATGGTCCGGACAGGATGTCATTCTGACAGCTGCATTATCCATTTTTGGAGATGCGCCACTCGTCATGAGTGCGATCCAAACATGCGCCGAAAAGTGCTAACGGTTTGCTAAATTTCCTAATTCCAATTCATCACATTTTATTCAATCGCTTCAGGCTCGTTTTTCGACAGATCGGCTTGTTTGCAAATCAACTGTTTTTTTTCTGCCCTGTGCATCGTAGGTGTCCAGCGATCCGCGTATGCGTCGCATCGTCGCCAAGCGGCGCGCAACTGTTCGAATTCCTTCAAGTGCCGAATTTAACAAGTCTTGGTTGCGCTTGACCTTATCATTCAAGTTTTCCAGTTCGACGCGATCAGTTTCCTCTTGTGCATTAAGTGTTTCAATTAAAATTTCTTTCTCTTTCAGTAGAGAAGATATTAATTCAAGATCTCCATCCAATAACGCTCGACGCTCGTCGTCCAGTATACTATCCAGTGCGCTAATTGTGTTTTGTAAAAGATCATCCATTCTCGTGGCGCTCCTTTAATGAGTTGTAAATTGATTCGGCCAAGCCAATTCCACCAGAACTAACCATTGCTTTGGCATGTTGTTGGACTAGAAAAGAAGAAAACTGATCTTCGCCAGCACCGCCACCGAAGCTTTCCCGTGATTCGCCAAGACCGGCAGCCTTTAACATCTCGCCTAAAAAAGTTGCTTCTAGATTCTCCGCCGCTTGACGTAACGCTTTGTCATCCTTTGGCGTTAGGGCTTTCGTTGCTTGGGCACTCTGTGTGATTTCTATCATGTGCATATCTCTTCAATTGAAAGTACTTTTCAGATAATGCAGGCAAACCAGTAAAGAACTGGTAACTATACATGTACATAGTAAGCGTATCGAAGAAGAATTCTTGGAGCGTTCGGGTGCACCCATTACAATCTACATTTTTAAATTCTGTCACCGCTGGTGTAAAATCTACAACTGAAAACAGTATCGAGACTGAAGGTGAAGATAGTTTTGAAGATGTGCTGCTGGCCGCGGAACGTGAGCTGGAAGCTGATGGATCTGATAGATTGGACGAAGACCCTGACGAGGTGTTAGTGCATGCTGCAGATATTGCGCGGGACGCTGAGACCAAACTGGAAAAACCTTCGACTGCGACCGAAAACACCCTTCAGGACTCAGGTGAAGTTCGAGGCAACAAGGTGCTTCTGGAAGACACCACAAAAGAGGTGCCAAAAGTGGTTGTGACTGTTCGGGGTTCAGAGAAACCTGAAGAGCAAGTCATCCCTTTTAGCCCAAAGAACTTGAAAAATTCGATTCAACAAAGCGCACCTGAAGAACATACCGTAGTTGAAACCACTGATGCTGATGCTGGTTCGGCCTCTTTGGGGTTTGAGAAAAAAATAGTCAGTTCCTCTGTCCGGACGCCTCTGGAGCAAATGATGGTGTTGCCTCCTGGAAGGCAACCGTCGGATATGGCTGCAGAGTCTGTGACGGATACAGCCACCGAAATTATTAAAAAAGGTGAAGCAGAGATTGGGGTTAAAGCATCTTTGTTTGATACGGCAAACGTTCAAAGACTTGAGTATGATCTGTTAAAAAGTGGGCGTGGATCCGCGACGCTGGTGGTGAACAAGAGTGATATTGCGGCTGAAGAAGCCCAACTTGACGCCATTGATTTTGACGTTCGGATAACCAAACCAAATCAACCTGAGATCATTACACCGAAGGTGTTGTCGCATCCAGTTCAGTCCATATTGCATGCTCAAATGCCGGAAAATTTGCGAAACGCGAACCCTAAAATAGCACAAATTGCTGACGTTTTGGAAGTGGGTTTAGCGTCAATTGATACCCCCGCGGAAACCAAATCTTCACCATCGCCAATTTTGCCGGCTACGCCGCGCCCGGATCATCAGGTTGCGGTAGCAAAGCAATTGATTGAAGCGGTAAAAAGCGCACAAGCTGCGGATAAAGTTATAGAAGTTGCCTTGAACCCTGCGGAATTGGGTAAAGTTCGTATGATGTTAACTCCTGTTGAAGCCGGAATTTCGGTAAATATCTTAGCTGATCGTTCTGATACGCTTGATTTGCTGCGCAGGCATATCGGTGATCTGGAACAATCCTTCATGGACATGGGGTATGACGACATCAACTTCTCATTTGGGCAAAACCCATCAGAACAATCGGACTCTGGCTCAATTTTTGATGATGACCCAGAAAGCGTGACCGCACAGGTAGCGCAGTCAAATATTGCTAATAGTGCTTCTGAAAACACGTTGGCCTATGCGTCCAACGGTATTGATATTCGTGTGTAAGGATTAAGAAAATGACCCCGATTACCCAGACCAGTACGTTTGCAAATAGTATCGCGATGCAAACAGGACAGCAGCAAGCACCCGCAGAGGCAGGGTCTGTTCTGTCCTCTGATTTCGAAACATTTTTGCAGATGTTAACCGCGCAGGCAAAGTATCAGGACCCTTTGGAGCCAATTGATTCGTCTGAATACGCGGCTCAATTGGCTCAATTTTCGATGGTTGAACAGCAAGTGAAGGCAAATGAGCTGTTGTCTGCACTGGGAACCCAAATTGGGGCAGGGAATATGGCCGAGATGGGAGGCTGGATTGGTATGGAAGTCCGTAGCGCAGCGCCTGCTCAATTCAGCGGATCTCCAATTACATTGGCGCCGAATCCACCTGCGGCAGCAGATGAGGTGTTTCTTGTTGTAAGAGATTCAAATGGCGCCGAAGTGCAGCGAATGACCGTACCAAACAGCGCAGAACCGATTGAATGGGCTGGCGTGGGTGATGATCAAACACCGTTTGAGGACGGCGTGTACAGCTTCGAGCTTGAAGCATATGCGAATGATTCCCTGATCGGTTCCACTGCCGTTGAAAGCTATGCAAGAATCACTGAAGTGCGCAGCGAAGGCGGCGCGACTATGCTGGTACTGCAGGGGGGTGTTTTGGTATTCCCTGGTGAAGTCACCGCAATTCGGGAAGATGCTTAACTTGAGATGCCGTAGTCTGCCCGTCCGATAGAGGTGTATGCAACGAATCCGGCGCGCTTGGCGTCCTTTTCCGAATAGATGTTTCGCAGATCGGCTAAAGCTGGTCGCGCCATACGGTTTGCGACGCGTTTCAAGTTTAGGGCGCGAAATTCATTCCATTCGGTCAAAATGACTGTCGCGTCGGCGTTTTGTACCGCTTTGTACGCATCGTCCAGCCAGTTGACACCGGGTAGTAGGTCTTGGCCTTCCCGTTGCCCCTGTGGGTCCACAACCCTAACTTTGGCACCTGCACCTACAAGGGCTGGAACAATCGTTAAGGCCGGAGCATCCCGCATGTCGTCGGTGTTGGGTTTAAACGTCACGCCAAGGATCGCGATCGTTTTTCCGTTTACAGAACCTTCGCAAATATCGACGATCTTATCGATCATGCGCCGTTTGACTTCATCGTTTACCTTAATGACGGCTTCAGTGATCTGCATAGGCATGGAATGGTCCTGCCCCATGCGTGCCAAAGCCTGAGTATCTTTTGGAAAGCAACTGCCGCCATAGCCGGGACCTGCATGCAGAAACTTGTTTCCGATACGCCCGTCTAGCCCCATGCCTTTAGACACCATTTTCACGTCTGCCCCTGTGCGTTCACACAGGGCGGCAATTTCGTTGATAAAGGTAATTTTGGTAGCCAAAAATGCGTTGGCTGCGTATTTTATCATCTCTGCGCTTTCCAGATCGGTGGTCATGATTGGAAAATCTCGCAGGTAGAGGGGTCTGTAGACTTCCGCCATGACGTCAGCCGCGCGGTCGTTTTGCACCCCAACGACAACCCTGTCTGGGCGCATGAAATCATCGATGGCAGCACCTTCACGCAAAAACTCAGGGTTTGATGCGACGTCATATTCGACATCTGGATTGGCTTTGCTGACGACATGTTTTACTTGTCTGTTTGTTCCAACCGGAACAGTCGATTTGGTTACGATGACGGCATATCCTGTCAGCGCCGTGGCGATTTCTTCGGCAGCAGCCATGACATACGTTAAATCCGCGTGCCCGTCGCCGCGTCGGGTTGGCGTACCAACAGCGATAAAAATAGCCTCGGCCCCGTCAACAGCCTTTGCCAGGTCCCCCGAAAACGACAGCCGTCCCGCCGCAACATTTTTTGCCATCAATGCATCGAGACCGGGTTCATAAATTGGAACTTTGCCAGCTTCTAGCATCTCGATCTTTGCGGGATCCTTGTCGACACATACAACATCATGCCCAAAGTCTGAAAAACATACACCGGACACCAATCCGACATACCCGGTGCCAATCATTGCGATCTTCATCTGCTCACCTCTTTACGCGGTTTGGGTGCTGGAATGGGCCACGGCACCGCATGTGTCAATATTGGAGGGCCCGTTCGTCAGTTTTGAACGCATGAAGGGTCTATTCAGGCACAGCCTTAAAAATCGAGCATGGCCAACCCGGCATAAACAGCGGGCATTATCACGCGCCTTGCTGCGCCAAACGGGAACTGTGCGGGGGGATCTGACATTGCCAAAGGACGTGATACTGCGTCATCCTTCATGACCAATTGACTTAGTAGCTTGCCCACATAGCTGCCCATGGCCACGCCGTTCCCGTGAAAACTGAGTCCTGCGAACATGTTCTCCGCATCTGGAACTTGTCCAACAAACGGCAACTGACTGCGGGCAACCGAGACCATGCCTGACCAATTGTGGGTTATGTCGACCTGCGACCAAGCTGGGAACATTTTCCGAAAATCTCGAAGTGCGGCTTGCATTGAACGTAAGTCGGATTGCGCAGAAGCTGTTAATCCGCCGCGCATTCCAAACAAAAACCGTCCATCCGGCAATAGCCTGAAATAATGCAATAAATTGCGCGTATCGAAGGCCATCTGAGCGCTTGTCCAGCCCTGTTCGGCTTGTTCCTGATCGGAAATCGGGCGCGTGACGATCACGTTTGACTGCGTGGGCATGTATCTTCCCGCAAGCCAGTCCGGCACTGTTTCGCTTGAATATCCGTTGGTCGCGACAATGACTTTGTCGGCTTTCAGTTGGAAATTCCCAACATCCAATACCCACATATTGGCTGTGCGTTCCGCTTTGACGACATCAGCATTTTCAAAAATGCGGACGCCTGCGTTACTTGCAGCTGTAGCGAGCCCCAAAAGATATTTCCGAGGGTTTAAAGCAAAGCCGATTGGCGTTGTCATTGCGCCGAAGAATGGACCGGATAAGCCTTGGGCAGCCATGTCATCTTGCGAAGTGTACTGCGGTACAACGCCATAGTTTTCCTCGATCTGCTCCGCAGATGCCAGCAGGTGGTTCATGTCTTTTGCGCGGTGCGCGACTGCTGTTTCCCCATTCGAGTGGCGATCAACATCCAAACCCAAATTTTGGATCAAATCGCCGACATATGAAACGGCCAGTTTTTCGGTTTCCCGATAATGCAGGCGATCTTGCTTACCGAACCGTAAATCCAAAAGCGCATCGCTTGCGGTTCCACCGCCCAAGCAGCAGAAACCGCCATTGCGCCCCGATGCGCCCCAACCGATTTCGTTCGCGTCCAGCACAACAACGTCCTTGCCCGCTTTTGCCAGATGGTAGGCTGCGTTCAATCCGGTAAATCCGCCGCCGATGATTGCTATACTGGCGGAATCATCTGCGGTCAGCGATGAAAATTGCGGTATGGTGCAGGTTTCATCCCACCAGCAGTGCGCCTTGGGTTCGGGACCATACGCGTAGCTTGGAAAAATGTGCCTCATGTGATGCGGGCTGCGGATTGTTCTTCTTGCTGCATGCGAATGGTTTGGCGCTTTGATGCCAGCGATGCGGTGATCACTCCGACGGATACCAACGCGATCAGGATTGAACTAAGCGCATTGATTTCCGGACTGACGCCCAATCTAACAGATGACCAAATTTTCATGGGTAATGTGGTTGCCGATGGGCCTGAAACGAATTGCGCAATGACCAAATCGTCCAGCGATAAGGTAAAGGCTAACAACCAACCTGCGACCACTGCGGGCGCAATGATGGGCAAAGTTACCAGCCGAAACGCAGCGAAGGGTGTGGCCCCGAGATCCAGCGCGGCTTCTTCCAAGGAACGGTCAAATGACATCAGGCGTGACGAGACAACAACCGACACAAAACACATCGAAAACGTGGTATGCGCCAAAACGATTGTCATCGTGCCGCGATCCAGACCGATGCTGATGAACAACAAAAGCAGCGACAAACCTGTGATCACCTCGGGCATGACCAAGGGCGCATAGATCATGCCGGAAAACAGTGTTCGCCCGAAAAACCGACCGCCGCGCACTAAGGTATAGGCGGCCATTGTGCCAAGGATTGTGGCACAAGTCGACGACACGACGGCCACTTTCAAGGTGACCCAAGCTGCGTCCAGAAAGGCCTCGTTCTGAAACAGTTCGCCGTACCATTTTGTGGAAAACCCGGCCCAAACCGTCACAAGCTTTGACTTGTTGAAGCTGTAGATCACAAGGATCAGCATCGGCAGGTATAGAAACGCAAAACCCAGGGTGAGGGAAACGACATTGAATGGGCTCAGACGGTTCATTGATCCGCCTCCGCTTGGCGTTGTTCATTGCGTTGAAACAGGACGATGGGAATGATCAAAATCAGCAACAAGATTACGGCTACAGCTGATGCGACGGGCCAATCGCGGTTCGAGAAGAATTCTTCAAACAGCACTTTACCGATCATCAAAGTACCTGAACCGCCCAGCAACGATGGAATAACAAATTCGCCCAACGCCGGAATAAAGACCAGAAAACACCCTGCAATGATCCCGTTTTTCGACAATGGAATTGTGACCAACCAAAAGGCCTGCAGGCGTGAGCAGCCTAAATCTTCGGCCGCTTCAATCAAGGAACCATCCAGCCGTTCCAAAGCTGCGTAGATGGGAAGGATCATGAAGGGGACATAGGTGTAAACGATGCCGATGTAGACAGCGGTGTTGGTGTTCAAGACCACCAAGGGTTCCGAAATTATGCCAATTCCCATCAAGAATTGGTTCAGGAACCCTTCTGTGCTTAGGATGCCGATCCATGCATAGACCCGTATTAAAAAGCTCGTCCAGAAAGGTAAAATTACCAACATCATCAAAGTGGCCCGCCATTCCTGAGGGGCGCGTGCCATGGCGTAAGCGATTGGATACCCCACGATCAGCGTTAGAAACGTAGAGATTAACGCAATGCGGGCCGAGCTTAGGTAGGCTTTCCAGTACAGATCATCCGTGGTCAGGAAGGTGAAGTTTTCGATGTCCAGCTGCGACAGCAAACCCCATAATCCGTCTTTCATCGTGGGCGAGTACGGGGGAATAGCCAGCACAGAATCCGACAGCGAGATTTTGAACACCATGACAAATGGCACCAGAAACAACGCCAAAAGCCAAATGTAAGGCACTGTTATTAAAAACGTGCGCCTCATTTGTCCAAAAGCACTCCGGCTGTTGCCGTCCACGACACCCAAACTGGATCTTCCCAAGTAAAACTGCGGCGCGACACGCGTCGTGTGTTTGCAGTTTGCGCTTTTATCGTTTGGCCGGTGGCAAGTTCGACGTAATACGTCGACAAGTTCCCCAGATACGCGATGTCCAGCACTTTGCCTTGAACCGCATTGTCCGCTTCGGGTTTGTCTGCAGTGATTGAAATCTTTTCTGGGCGGATCGCAAGATGGCACGTTTGGCCATCGGAAAAGGGCACGGCGCTGGTGGCAGTTGCGGGTGTGCTGCCCCCCCAATCGACGCGGTACATTTCGCGGCCATAGGCAGATGCTGTGCCGCTTAGAATGTTCACGTCCCCAATGAAATCGGCAACATAGACAGAATTCGGCCCCTCGTAGATGCGTTCGGGCGTGGCCACTTGAATGATGCGCCCTTCGTCCATGACGGCGACGCGCGAAGCGACGGTCATGGCCTCTTCCTGATCGTGGGTCACGATGACAAATGTCGTGCCGGTCTTTTCCTGAATGTCCATCAATTCAAACTGCGTGTCCTGACGCAGCTTTTTGTCCAAGGCGCCAAGTGGCTCGTCCAGCAACAGCAGCTTTGGGGCTTTTGCCAAAGATCGTGCCAGCGCCACGCGTTGACGTTGACCGCCAGAAATCTGATGTGGTTTGCGCCGCGCAAACTTTTCCAGACGTGTCAGTTTCAACATTTCATCCACACGGGTGGCGATTGCATCTTTGCCCAGGTTGTCGCGCTTCAATCCAAAAGCGATATTGTCCCAGATCGAAAGGTGCGGAAACAACGCATAGCTTTGAAACATCATGTTCACGGCGCGTTTGTTGGGCGGCACGCCGGCAATGTCTTTGCCGGCCAGCCCGATGACGCCGCTTGTTGGGTTTTCGAACCCCGCCAGCATCCGCATCATTGTGGTTTTGCCGCAACCCGACGGGCCAAGCAGTGCAAAGAATTCTTTTTCGAAAATATCCAGCGTCAGATCGTCGATGGCGGTGAAATCGCCAAAGCGTTTTGTGACGTTGCTGAAGGTGATCAACGGCTTTTCGCTCGGATCATCCCAAGGGGCAAAAACGGTCTCGGCCAAAGGTATCCCCTATGTCATGGTTTAGGGCGCGACCTGTGCCGCGCCCATAGGATCAGGAAGTTAGGTGCCTGATTTGATTTTAGTCCACAAACGCGTCACGACGCGCTGCACTTTCTGCGGATAAGGCGTTGTTGTGTATAGGTTTTCCAGCGTGGTTTCGTCCGGGTAGATCGCTGTATCACCAATCACATCTTCGACAAGAAATTCTTGCGACGCTTTGTTGCCGTTGGCGTAGTAAACGTAATTCGACGCCGCCGCCATGTTTTGCGCATCCATGATAAAGTTCAGGAATTTATGCGCTGCATCCGGGTTCGGTGCATCGGCCGGAATTGCCATTTGGTCGAACCACATCAATGCGCCCTCAGACGGAGCATTATAGGCGATCTCTACGCCGTTCTCGGCTTCTGCCGCTCGGTCACGGGCTTGCAAGATATCGCCAGACCAACCGAACGCTACGCAAATGTCACCATTGGCCAAGGCGTTGATGTATTCGGAGCTGTGGAATTTGGTGATATGGGGGCGCACACCCATCAAGACCGCTTCGGCTTTTGCAATGACCTCCGGATCATGGCTGTCGGGATCTTCGCCCAAGAACTGCAACGCTGCGGGGATCATTTCGGCAGGAGCATCCAGAAAATGCACACCGCACTCAGCCAGCTTTTCCATATTGGCGGGGTTAAACACCAGTTCCAAAGATCCCATCGGAGCGTCTGCGCCTAATATCTCTGTGACTTTGCCGACATTCACGCCAAGACCCGTAGTGCCCCACATGTAGTTGATGGAATGGGCGTTTCCGGAATCATATTGATCTGTCCGCGCTTCAATCACGTCCCACATGTTGCCTGCGTTGCTCAGCTTGGATTGGTCCAATGGCTGGAACGCGCCTGCGGAAATCTGGCGCTGCAAAAACGTGCCGGATGGCACCACCACATCGTAGCCGGAAGAACCCGTAAGCATCTTTGTTTCCAGCACTTCATTGCTGTCGAAGACGTCATAGATCAACTTGATGCCTGTTTCTTCTTCGAATTTGGTCAACAACTCTTCGTCGATGTAATCGGACCAGTTGTAAACGCGGACCTCTTCGGCAAAGGCTGATGTGGCGGTCAACGCAGCTACAGCAACTGTAGCAAGCAATCTTCGTGTCATAAGGTATCTCCCGTGCGGTGCGCCGGGTTGATCCCGGTCAGTTTGTATAGAACCAAGTTTTGTATCACGCGGCAAGAAGATGTTGGCTCTTCCCCGTTGAAAGGGTGATTGACTGCCTGAACGAAGCCCATATTGTCGACGCGTTGCACGTTTTGAAAGGATGCCCCATGTCTGCCATCACAAACCACTTGCCCACGGTTGAGCTACAAGCATTGGATGCGGCGCATCACATGCATCCGTTTACAACCGGAAACGAGCTTGCAGAACGTGGGGCAAGGGTCATCACACGGGCTGAAGGGGTGTATCTTACGGACAGCGAAGGCAATGAAATCCTTGATGGCATGGCGGGTCTTTGGTGTGTGAATATCGGTTACGGGCGGCATGAATTGGCGGATGTGGCAGCCCGCCAAATGCGCGAACTTCCCTATTACAATACCTTCTTTATGACGACTCACGCGCCTGTCATTGCCCTGGCCAAAGAAATTGCGTCGCTTGCGCCTTCGCATTTGAACCAAGTGTTCTTTGCGGGCTCAGGGTCCGAAGCAAATGACACCAACATTCGAATGGTGCGAACCTATTGGGCCATGAAAGGCAAACCGGGCAAGTCGATCATCATAAGCCGGAAAAATGCTTATCACGGATCGTCGGTGGGTTCCGGATCGTTGGGCGGCATGACGCCCATGCATGAGCAAGGCGGTCTGCCAATTCCCGACATTCACCATATCGATCAGCCCTACTGGTGGGCGGAAGGTGGCGACGCAACACCGGAAGACTTCGGATTGGCGCGGGCGCAGGACCTTGAAAAAGCAATCCTTGCAATGGGCGAAGATCGTGTGGCGGCCTTTATCGCAGAACCTATTCAGGGCGCAGGCGGTGTCATCATTCCACCTGCAACGTATTGGCCTGAAATCCAGCGCATCTGCGACAAATACGAGATTTTGCTGATTGCTGATGAGGTCATTTGTGGCTTCGGGCGCACAGGCAATTGGTTTGGGTCTGAAACGGTTGGGATCAAACCCGACATCATGACAATCGCCAAAGGCCTATCGTCCGGGTATCAACCGATCGGTGGTTCCATTGTCTCGGACGAGGTTGCCGATGTTATCAATGCGGGGGAATTCAACCACGGCTATACCTATTCTGGCCACCCTGTGGCATCCGCAGTCGCGTTGGAAAACCTGCGCATCTTGCAAGAGGAAAACGTTCTTGGCCACGTGCGCGATGTGGCTATGCCTGCACTTCACGAGGTGTGGCATGGGTTGAGTGATCACCCTCTTGTGGGGGAAACGACCATTGTTGGAATGATGGGATCCTTGGCGCTTACGCCTGATAAAGACAGCCGGGCAAAATTCGCTATGGATGCGGGTACAGCGGGCTATATGACGCGGGAACGTTGCTTTGCCAACAACCTGATCATGCGGCATGTCTATGACCGCATGGTGATTTCACCACCGTTGGTGATCACGCCAGAAGAAATCACGACTTTGGGCAAACGTGCAAGGCAAGCTTTGGACGAAGCCTATACACAAATGAAAGATCAAGGCCTTTTGAAACCAGCATCCTGAGGGGCCAGCCCCTCAGACACCCCGGGATATTTTTGGCGAAAAGAAAATGGGGGATGATTCAGGTTGAACATCCCCCATAGATAAAGAAGCTTTGCTTCTCCTCGCACAGTCATCGGCGTCCCCGCCTGTACTGCCGGACCATCATGAATTTTGATCGTTAATATACTGTGCATCTTCTTGCTAAAAATATCCCGGGGGAGGCCAAAGGCCGGGGGCAAAGCCCCCATTCAAGGTTTCGCAAAAAGTTCACGTGGCATGTTGCTGAAGGTTTCGGCCCGCCCAGTTTCGCAAATGCGAATGCTTTCTGTGATCTCCAGTCCCCATTTCTTCGTCCAAAGCCCTGGCATCAGGTGGAATGTCATGTTCGGTTCCAGAATGGTTTCATCATCGGCGCGTAAGGAAATGGTACGTTCGCCCCAATCTGGTGGATAGCTTAGGCCGATGGGATACCCACATCGTGCCGCGCGTTCGATCCCGGCCTTTTGCAAGCAGGCATCCAAGGCCCTGGCCACGTCACAGGCACGATTTCCCGCGCGGGCAGCATCAATGCCAGCATCCAAACCTTCGACCAATGCAGCTTCGGCGCGCTTCATGTCTTCGGGCGGGGTGCCTAAGAACAAGGTTCTGCACAAAGGTGCGTGATAGCGTCTATAACATCCCGATATCTCGAAAAAGGTAGCTTCGCCTGATACAAATGGTGTTCCGTCCCACGTCAGATGAGGGGCGGCGGCATTTGCGCCGGAAGGCAACAGGGGCACGATAGCAGGATAATCACCCCAAGCGCCTTCAACGCCGCGAATGGCGTCGCGGTAGATTTCTGCAACGATTTCGTTTTTCGGAACGCCGGGTTCGACCCGGTCCAACAGCCCATTGATTACTTTCTCAGAAATCATGGCAGCTTTACGCATGTAGGTGAGTTCGGTTTCGGATTTAACGGTTCGCTGCCAGTTCACCATGCCCGTCGCGTCGGCGAAACCGATGTTTGGCAGGGCCTGAAGCAGAACGGAAAAGGCCTTGGCTGAAAAGTAGTAGTTGTCCATTTCCACGCCCAGATTGCGAATGCCGAGACCATCGAGATGCCGTGCGAGATCCTCCATCGGGTGTTTTACATCAGATTGAACATGGTCATCCGAATAGCCAATGACGCAATCATCTTGCATCCAAACTGTGCGAAGGGCGCCATTGGTATCTTGGCTTCGGCCCCACCAAATAGGGTCTGCATCTTGTGTCACAATCACACCTTGATGCACGTAAAAAGACCAACCGTCGTATCCGGTCAACCAGGCTTGATTGGAAGGGTCTGTTACCAGCAAAGCATCCAACCCTGCCATAGCCATAGCAGTCCGCACCATCAAAAGACGATCGTCATATTCACTTTGCTTAAATGGTAGATTCGGTTTTTCCACTGTTGGTTCCTTTGCAACACAGGCCGGTGCCCTAAGGTTCAACCATGCCGCCCAAAAATGCCAGTCGATGCGACCAATTTCGTCTCTTTTTCGGAAAATCGACCTTTCATGCGCAGATTTGTGACATAGTTGGTTGCAAAGTTGATGTGCCCTCGTTTTAATTATCTTCAACAAAAGCGGAAAAATCCGCTGGTACAACTGGGGAGCCTCTCTTGGCCAAAACCAAACACGACATGGCGTTTGTCGAATTCGAGCGCGTGCAAAAAAGCTATGACGGCGTGAATCTTGTCGTCAAAGATTTGAACCTTTCCATGCCGCAAGGCGAGTTTTTGACAATGCTTGGCCCGTCAGGCTCAGGCAAAACGACTTGCCTGATGATGTTGGCGGGCTTTGAAACAGCGACGCATGGCGACATTCGCCTTGATGGGGTGTCGATCAACAACATTCCACCGCACAAACGTGGCATCGGTATGGTGTTTCAGAACTACGCATTGTTCCCGCATATGACTGTCGCCGAGAACCTTGCCTTCCCCTTGGAGGTCCGCAAGATCGGTAAATCCGAGCGTGAAGAAAAAGTGATGCGGGCGCTGGGCATGGTTCAGATGCAAGACTTTGCCGGACGACGTCCTGCGCAACTGTCCGGTGGTCAGCAACAGCGTATCGCATTATCGCGCGCCTTGGTGTTTGAACCCGAACTGGTTTTGATGGACGAGCCGCTTGGCGCATTGGACAAACAGCTGCGTGAAACTTTGCAGTTTGAAATTACCAATCTGGCGCATGAGTTGGGCATCACGACTGTTTATGTGACGCATGACCAAACCGAAGCGTTGACGATGTCAGACCGTGTTGCGGTGTTTGACGACGGGCGCATTCAGCAACTGGCCCCGCCCGACAAGCTGTATGAAGAACCCGAAAACAGCTTCGTGGCGCAGTTCATCGGTGAAAACAACACGCTGGAAGGTGTGGTCAAAGAAATCAAAAACGGCATTGCATTAGTTCAACTTGATGGTGGCGATTTGATTGATGCAAAGCCGGTGAACGTGACAAAACCCGGCGAACGCACGCGGGTGTCCATCCGCCCAGAGCGGGTCGAAATGGATCCGACGCGCTTGCAAGAAGGCGCACACACGCTGAAAGCCGAAGTGCTGGAATTTGTGTATATGGGTGACATCTTCCGCACGCGCTTGCGCGTGGCAGGCACAGATGAATTCATCATCAAAACACGCAACGCGCCAGATCAGGTGCGTTTGAAGCCGGGCGAGCAGATTGAGATCGGCTGGATGGCAGAGGATTGCCGCGCGCTGGACGCGTAGCGGTAAATGGAATCGCGCGGGCGACCCCCCGGTGCGATAAATTAGAGGCGGGGTAACAAGCCCGTATCCCCCAGCCTCAATACCAAACCGGGCAGAACTTGGGAGACTACATATGAAACTCACCAAAACATTGATGGCCACAACGGCCCTTACTGTTGCGGCTGGCATGGTATCGGCTGACGGCCACATGGCATCCGAAATGACAATCGTATCTTGGGGCGGCGCTTACTCTGCATCGCAAAAAGGCGCGTATCACGACCCCTATGCCGAAGCGAATGGCGTAACGATCATCAACGATGACAGCTCTGCCGAAGCCGTTGCAAAACTGCGCGCGATGAACGAAGCGGGCAACGTCACATGGGACGTGGTTGACGTGGTTGCGGCGGACGCGATCCGTTTGTGCGACGAAGGTCTGGCGATGGAAATCGACCCGGACACAATGTTGGCTGATGCGCCTGATGGCACAAAAGCGTCTGAAGACTTTGGCGATCTGTTGGTTTCCGACTGCTTCATCCCGCAAATCGTGTACTCGACAACATTCGGCTACCGCACAGACCTCGTTGGCGCGACAGCTCCAACATCCGTCTGCGCCGTGTTCGACACAGAAGCCTACCCAGGCAAGCGTTCTTTGGAAAAGCGTCCAATCAACAACATGGAATGGGCGTTGATCTGTGACGGCGTTGCAAACGAAGACGTTTATGACGTTCTGGCGACCGAAGAAGGTCAACAGCAGGCGCTTGATAAACTGGCAACCATCAAAGACGATGTGATCTGGTGGTCTGCGGGTGCGGACACGCCACAACTGTTGGCTGACGGCGAAGTCGTTATGGGTTCCACATACAACGGCCGTCTGTTCGCAGCGATCGAAGAGCAAAAGCAGCCAATCGGTATGCTTTGGGACGCGCAAGTATTTGACCTTGACGGTTGGATCATCCCAACGGGCCTGAGCCCAGAGCGTCAAGCACGTGCACTGGACTACATCATGTTCGCGACAGACACACAGCGTCTGGCAGACCAAGCGCAGTACATTTCCTACGGCCCTGCGCGTCAGTCTTCCGCACCACTGGTCGGCAAGCACAAAGAACTGGGTATCGACATGGCACCACACATGCCAACAGACCCGAACAACGCCAAGAACACGTTCCTCTACAACTACGAGTTCTGGGCTGACTACCGCGACGATATCGACGCAAAATTCCAAGCTTGGTTGGCAAAATAAGCCACGTAGGGTGGGTTAAAACCCACCTTACCCCAAAACCAAATGCAGTGGCCCTCGGGCCCCTGCGACCCTTTAATTGAGAGACCAAACATGAGCGATAGCACAGCAAACGGCGTGATGTTGGCCGCAGACGGCACGCCCCTGAAACGCAGTCTGGCGCGCGCCTTACGCCGCCAGAAGCTGCGTGCATTGATGCTGATTGCGCCATTGCTTTTGTTTGTTCTTTTGACCTTCATCATCCCGATCGGATCTATGTTGTTCCGGTCCGTTGAGAACGACATCGTCGTGAATACTTTGCCCGAAACGGTGGCCGCTTTGTCCAGTTGGGACGCCACCACCGGAGAGCTGCCAGACGAAGCCGTTTATGCGGCCTTCACGCGCGACATGGTCGTTGCCATCGCCGAAAAGAAACACACCAAACTTGGAACGCGCCTGAACTACGAAAAAACCGGGATGTCGTCCATGTTCCGGCAATCGGGTCGGAAAATGAAACGGCTGGACCCGACGGAAGACGCGCCCTTCAAAGATAAGTTGATCAAGATCCACAAAGGCTGGGGTGACGTTGAAACGTGGAAGACGCTCCAAACGCATTCCGGCATCTACACCTCGGGCTACTTCCTAAACGCGGTCGACGCGCAAAAAACGCCTGAAGGCATCGAATGGCAATCGGAAGACAAGCAGATTTTGCTTAAGTTGTTCGGGCGAACGCTGATCATGTCGCTGATCATCACAGGGTCATGCATTGCGCTGGGCTATCCTGTTGCCTGGCTGTTGGCGAATGCGAGCTCTCGGACAGCGAATATGTTGCTTATTCTGGTTCTGCTGCCGTTTTGGACATCTCTGCTGGTGCGGACGTCTGCATGGAAAGTCATGTTGCAGCAAAACGGGGTGATCAACGAGGTTCTCGTTTGGATCGGGCTTGTGCCGGATGCGGACCGTTTGATCCTGATCAACAATCAGTTTGGTACGATCGTGGCGATGACGCACATTCTGTTGCCCTTCATGATCCTGCCAATGTATTCCGTGATGCAGACAATTCAGCCAAGCTACTTACGTGCGGCCAAATCGTTGGGGGCCACCAATTGGACGGCCTTCTGGCGCGTATATTTCCCGCAGTCCATTCCGGGTATTGGCGCGGGGTCTATCCTCGTCTTCATCCTGTCGATTGGCTACTACATCACCCCCGAAATCGTCGGCGGCACCAAAGGTGTCTTCATCTCCAACCGGATTGCCTATCACATCTCTTCCTCGCTCAACTGGGGCTTGGCGGCTGCGCTTGGAACAATCCTGCTGATTGTGGTTCTGGCGCTGTATTGGGCCTATGACCGCATCGTCGGCATCGACAACGTTAAACTGGGATAAAGACTATGGGATTGCCTCCATACGCCACGCTGCCACAGCGGGTTTGGTACTACGGATTTCGCGTAATTTGTGCGCTGATCTTCATATTTTTGATCACGCCTATTCTGGTGATTATCCCGCTTAGCTTTAATGCGCAGGATTTCTTCACTTACACGCCGGGTATGCTGCGTTTGGACCCTGACGCCTATTCTTTGAAGCACTATCAGGATTTTTTCACCAACAACGAATGGCAGCGTAGCTTGAAAAACTCGCTGATTATCGCGCCGATTGCGACGATCATTTCGGTGTCCTTGGGCACTTTGGCCGCCATCGGTTTGTCGCAATCCCATGTGCCCTTCAAAGGCACAATCATGGCGATTTTGATCTCACCGATGATTGTACCGCTGATTATTTCCGCGACGGGCATGTTCTTTTTCTACTCTGACCTTGGGAATTTCATGGAAAGTTCACTGGGTCTTGGAAAGAACTTTGTGGGTTACGTTAAGGTTGTTTTGGCGCACGCCGTGTTGGGTATTCCGTTTGTGATCATCACCGTTACCGCAACGCTTGTCGGGTTTGACAATTCCCTGACCCGCGCCGCTGCGAACATGGGAGCTGATCCTGTTACGACATTTTTCCGGATCCAGATGCCTTTGATTTTGCCGGGTGTGATTTCGGGCGGCTTGTTTGCCTTTATCACCTCTTTCGATGAGGTAGTCGTGGTGTTGTTTGTGGGGTCTGCGGGCCAGAAAACTCTGCCTTGGCAAATGTTCACGGGTCTGCGTGAGCAAATCAGCCCGACTATTCTGGCTGTTGCCACAATCCTTGTCGCAATTTCAATTTTGCTGCTTACCGTGGTTGAGCTGCTGCGCCGCCGTTCAGAGCGGTTGCGTGGCATGTCGCCATCCTAAGCCTGTGACTTGACCACCCGGGATTTGGGGGCTCTGCCCCCGGGGCGTTATTTGGGGGCTCTGCCCCCGGGGCGTTGCCCCTCCCCCGGGATATTTTTGGCGAAAAGAAATTGCCGCTTCAACGTAGGGATTTCAGCAGCCTCAAAGACGCATATCCGTCGGGAATCATACCTGTTCTGATTTGGTAAGCGCGTACAGCGTTGATCGTCAAAGGGCCGATTTTTCCATCGATTTTCTGCGTATCAAAACCTTTGGCCGTTAGGTTTGTTTGCAGCTCAATGCGTTCGCTTTTTGTCAAAGCCCGATCATCGCGTGGCCATTTAGCTTGGATCGCTGGACGCCCTTTTAGCCTATCGCTTAAGTGTCCGATCCCAATCACATAAGCGTCCGCAGTATTGTAGTGCTCGATGACATCAAAGTTGGGTGTAATCAGAAATGCTGCGCCCTTTGCACCTGCAGGCAACAGCAATGATGTAGGCCCAATTTTGGCGGTTGAGCCGGTCACGGCTGTGATACCCAGCTTTTGCCACTCTGTGGAAGACTTCGTGATGTCACGGTTTGCGAGGGTGTAGTCGAAGCCTTCCGGCACGCGGACTTCGATCCCCCACGGCACGTTCTTTTGCCATCCAAACGATGCCAAATAAGCCGCTGTCGAGGCCAGTGCATCCGTAGGATCATCTGACCAAATGTCGCGCTTTCCATCACCGGTAAAGTCGACGGCGTGTTCCAAGAAAGATGTCGGCATGAATTGAGTGTGCCCCATTGCGCCGGCCCAACTGCCTTTCATGTTAGACGCAGTTGTGTCCCCATTTTCCAAAATACGTAATGCTGCGATCAATTGCGTTTCAAAGAACGCACCACGTCGGCCATCGTAGGCAAGCGTTGCCAGAGAATTCAAAGTGTTGTTGCTGCCGCGAAAGCTTCCATAAGCGCTTTCCAAGCCCCAAACGGCCACCACAACTTCTTTGTCTACTCCGAATTTCTTTTCGATGGCGTGCAGTGTTTTTTCGTGTCTACGCAGTGCAGTCCGCCCATTGGATACCCGCACGTCCGAAACGGCGGTATCGAGATAGTCCCAGATTGTTTTGGTGAATTCCGACTGGTTTCGATCCCGCTTTATGATCTTTTCATCATAGACGGCTTCTTTGAAAACGCTGGCGATCAAGTCCGGGTCGATGCCTTCCGATTCAGCGCGGGTTTGGAATTCTTTTGCCCATTTACGTAAGCCAGCTGTTGAAGCAATCGGTTCGGTTTGCGGTGCCGTTTTGAACGAGACGGGTGTTGGGCGTTCCACTGGCCTTAAGGATTTTTCTGCGGGGTTCGCGTCTGCTGCCTGTGCCAACCACACCAGCCCAATTGCCCAAAGCCCTGATCGGTTGCCACGCATTTCTATATCCCCAACCTGTCTATTGTTTCCAAATTAGCAACAAATGATCTGCGTCAACAATGGTCATTCAGAGTTTTTGCGACCTTTCGCCGACGCGGTAACTTCGGCTTTGATCAACGCCATATGTTCGCGCAAAAGTGCAACGCGATGCGGGCGAAAGCTGTTTGTTGTGACTTGCAAAGCCTGCATCCTGTCCAGACGAAAAACGCGGTAATCTTGACGCAGAAAACACCATGCAAGCAACGAATTGCTAAGGTCCATGTAAACGATGCCCAAAGGTTTAACAGTGCGTTGTGTGGCCGAACCTTTGCCATCGACGTAGTCAAAAGACACGCAAACTTCGTCCCAAGTGGCTTGTCGCAGCCGTGCAACGTCAATGGTTGCCGGTTCCGGGCGATGAAACCTACGTGCGTCCAGAACGGCATGCTCTAACCGGTGAGCCTGACGTGGTGGGACACGCGCGTGAATTTTGCCAAGAGCTGATGTTGCGGCTTTGGCCAAGGCTGGATCGCCGATAATCTTCACGTTGCGCAGCCCCAGCACCAAAGCTTCCAATTCATCGTTATCAAATCCAAGGGGTGGCAGTGCAGCATCTTCGATCAAGGTAAAACCGAAACCGGCCTCTCCGTCGATAACAGCCCCAAGACCGCGCAAGGCGTCAATGTCGCGGTAGACAGTCCGCAGGGACACTGCGACGTCATCTGCCAATTGCTGCGCGGTTACCGGCGCAGGCATCCTACGCAAGCTTTGCATCATTTGGAAAAGACGGTGCGTTCGGTTCATGGTCACAACATAAAAACACATACTGACAATAATTGACAGGATCGATTGTTAGAGATGACACCAACCAGAATAGGAGCCGTTTCAATGATCACTTTGACTGTCTTTCCACCGCTTTTCGGGGAAACAAGCGCAAGTTCGTTTTCCACAAAGGCAATTTATTTGATGACTATGGCAGGCGTTCCATGGGCGCGTGAAAACTCAAGCGATCCTCGTAAGTGGCCTAAGGGAAAATTGCCCGCCATCACAGTGGATGGGCAGGTGATTGGCGATAGCGATGGTATTCGTGCCTATCTGGAAGCTCAGGGTGCTGATTTTGACAAAGGGCTTTCGGATTTGGAAAAGTCCACATCGCGGGGCCTAATTCGTATGGCAGAAGACCATCTGTACTATCACGTCATGTTGGACCGCTGGGCTGATGACGCAGTTTGGCCGACAATCAGAGATGCATACTTTGCCGACATCCCGAAACCATTGCGTGTCCTGATTACACGTGGGCTACGTCGAAATGTCATGAAGGGGATGCACGTTCAGGGACTGGGTCGGTTAAGTCCGCAAGAGCGGCTTGCGCGGGCCAACCAAGACCTTGAAGCGATCACAACCCGGTTGTGGGAAGGACCGTTTTTGTTTGGGGAACAGCCAACATTGGCGGACGCCTGTGTGGCGCCCGTTCTGGGTGGGCTGCGGTCGACGCCAGTGGGCACGTTGCTGTCCAAGCGTGTATCGGAGGACGCGATTCTAGGCGCGTATATTGACCGTGTTGACGAGGCGCTTGGACAGAAAAGCTAAGGGCGGGTGCGCTTGACCTTGCGCTTGATCTTATCTGATTTGCGCTTGTGGTTGGTTGCTTTTCGACGAGGGGATCGGCCTGCAGGGGACATGCGGTTGCCGCGTGGGACTTCGGCACCTTCCACGGTCAAAAGCTCAAGTGCGACACCGCCTGTAACGGGTGCTGCTTCGGTCAATTTCGCGGTGACGGTTTGCCCGATCTGATAGGTGATGCCTGTGTCAGCACCCATCAAAGTGCCTGCGTCGCGGTCAAAGTGGAAAAATTCATTCCCCAAAGAGCGGATGGGCACCAAGCCATCTGCACCAGACTCGTCCAGTTTCACAAACATGCCGAATTTTGCGATGCCATTGATGCGGCCTGTGAATTCCTCGCCGACGCGTTCGGACAGATAGGCGGCCAGATAACGGTCTGTGGTGTCGCGTTCAGCAACCATGGATCGCCGTTCTGTGTCCGAGATATGTGTGCCGGTCTTTTCCAGATTATCAATGTCAGCAGGTGAAAGGCCGTCATCACCCCAACCGTGTGCCGTGACCAAAGCGCGATGCACGATCAGGTCGGCATACCGCCGAATGGGTGATGTGAAATGAGCGTAGCTGCGCAGGGCCAGACCGAAGTGCCCAAAGTTTTGCGGGCTGTAATAGGCCTGCGTCATGCTGCGCAACGTGGTGATGTTGATCAGTTCTTCATCGTCGGTGTCTGCAGCTTGCGCCAACAGCCGGTTTAAGTGCGCGGTTTGCAACACCTGACCCTTAGCCAGCGTCAAACCTGCCGCCATGACGGTTTCGCGCAAGGCGTTCAGCTTGTCTTGCGAGGGCTCCTCGTGGACGCGGAACAACAGCGGCGACTTTTTTGCGATCAATGTTTCTGCAGCCGCGACATTGGCCAGCACCATAAACTCTTCAATCAGTTTATGCGCATCAAGGCGGTCTTTGAAGTTCACCGATTGTACTGCGCCGTCATCGCCCAAAACGATCTGGCGTTCGGGCAGGTTCAGCTCAAGTGGTTGGCGCAGTTGGCGGGCTTCTACCAATGCAGCGTAGGCGGCGTAAAGGGGCTGCAAAACAGGCTCTAACACAGGCTCTGTGCGCTCATTCGGTGATCCGTCAATGGCGGCTTGCACCTCTTCATAGTGCAAGGACGCAGGCGATCTCATAAGGCCGCGGACAAACTCATGCGCGATTTTCTGACCCTGCGCGTCCAGTGTCATCTTCACAGCAATACAGGCGCGAGGCACGCCTTCGTGCAGCGAACAAAGATCACCGGACAAACGATCAGGCAACATGGGCACAACACGGTCGGGAAAATACGTCGAATTCCCCCGATTGCGCGCTTCACGGTCCAATGCGGACCCCGGCGTGACGTAGGCTGCAACATCCGCGATGGCGACCCAAACGATGTGACCACCTTCATTGTCGGGATTGTCATCGGCTTGTGCAAAACAGGCATCATCATGATCACGGGCGTCCGATGGATCAATGGTGACCAGTGGCATATCGCGCAGATCTACGCGGTTGCCCAATTCCTTGGGGGAATGTGCGTCCGCTTCGGCAACAACATCGTCCGGGAAGGCGTCCGGAATGGCGTGTTGATGGATGGCGATCAAGGATACCGCTTTGGGTGCAGAAGGATCGCCCAACCGGTCGACGATACGGGCAAGTGGCAATCCCATGCGCCCCTTTGGTCCGGCCAGTTCGGCTTCAACCAGTTCGCCGTCTTTGGCCCCGCCTGTGGCACCGGCGCCCACGATCCATTCTTTGTCGCCGCCTTTGTCGATTGGCAGAATGCGGCCCCCTTCGGAGCGCGCCCGATACACACCCAAGATACGCTTGGGGTTGGTGCCGATACGTCGGATCAGACGCCCTTCGTAGTGATGGTCATCGGCTTTGACCTGAGTGAGGCGGGCCAAGATGCGGTCGCCTTCCCCAAGTGCTGGATCTGAGGCGCGGGTGATCAGCAGAACAACGGGCTCAACGCCCGTTCCTTGCCATTCCATCGGTTTGGCAAACAAATCACCGTTGTTATCGGGTGCCGTGACCAACAAAACACTTACAGGTGGAAGCCGATCGGGATCGGAATAGGTCTTTTTCCGCTTCTCCAGATGCCCTTCTGCTTCAAGCTCTTTCAGCAACCGCTTCAGATCAATGCGTGCGGCACCTTTGATGCCGAAAGCTTTTGAAATGTCGCGCTTGGATGTCAGCGTGGGATTGGCGGTGATCCAATCAAGGATCTCGGGCTTTGTGGGGATACGGGTCATACCAGTTCAGCTATCACGCCCGCTTCGCGCCGTCATGGGCAAATCGTCGACAGTGTCCACGTCGCGCAATGTGTCGCAATACGCGATGCGAAGACCCGGCATAGACGCTTCGGTATCTGTCAGCGCATGTTGCGTGGACCAACGCACGTTTTGAAACAAACGTGAAGGCAACGGGGCCGTGTGCTTCAGCCCAATAAGCCAATAGCCGCCATCGGGGGCGGGCCCAAACACTGCGTCGTTTGACCCAAGATGTGCAAAAGCGCGTGCAATGCGTTTGGATGTTATCCCTGGAATATCCGCGCCAATCACACAGACCGGCCCCGGCCCACACAGCGCCAAGGCGCGTCCCATTCGGTCACCCAAGTCGCCATGCCCTTGGGGCACACGGGCAAAATGCGCTGGCCAAACACGCGACAACAGACCTTCGCGGTCAGGGGATACCGCCAAAACAATATCCCAACGTGGATCTTCGATGCGCCTAAGCAGGGCGTTCACTTGATGACGGAACCACCATGCCGACGCGGTCATTCCAATGCTGCGCCCCAACCGGGTTTTGACACGCCCCGCGTGCGGCTCTTTCAGCATCACGACCAAGGTTTGACGGATCACAGCAGGCGTTCCATATCGCGGTGATCAATCCCTGCATCGTCATAAACGGGACCAAATGCGGTAAACCCAAGACCTTCGTAAAACGCGATGGCGTGTAGTTGTGCGCCCAAAACAGCGCGATCAATGCCAGCATTTTGCGATGCCAGTTCCAAGGCCTTTTGCACCAGTTTTGCCCCAAGGCCGGTGCCACGTTTTTCCTTCAAAACGCAGACACGTCCAATTTTGGCAGTTGCGCCTTTTTGTAAAATTCGGGCGCAGCCGACGGGTAAGTCCCCCACCGTCGCCAAAACATGAAGGGCATTATCGTCCAGACCGTCAACTTCTTCCTGTTCAGACACACCTTGTTCTTCGATGAACACCACGCGGCGCAATGCAAGACATGTGTCGATGTCAGAGGTCTGAAAAACAGAGACTATCATGTAAAATAGTCTCTTAAAATGCGCCCATAGATCGATTTCAGCTGATGAATATGCGCGACCTGAACATGTTCATCGACTTGGTGCATCGATTGCCCGACGAGGCCAAATTCGACAACCGGGCAATGGGCCTTCACAAAGCGCGCATCAGAGGTCCCCCCCGTGGTGGACAGTTGCGGAACGATGTTGGTTTCCGCTTGCACCGCAGCACTGACCAAGTTCGATAGGGCGCCGGGTGGCGTAATGAAGCTTTCGCCCGAGATCTTCACACGCATGTCTATTTGCACCCGGAATGCGGCTGCCACGGCGTCTGCCTCGCGTTGCAGCCAATCGGTCAAAGATGCGCCTGAATGATCATCGTTGAAGCGGATGTTGACCGTTGCGGAACATTCTGCCGGGATGACGTTTGTGGCAGGGTTACCGGTGTCGATTGTGACAACAGCCAAAGTTGATGCGTCGAAATGTTCGGTGCCTTGGTCCAGCTCGTGAGAGGCCAGTTGATCCATAAGGCGTGCCACCGCAGGCAACGGATTGTTTGCGCGGTGCGGATAAGCCGAATGGCCCTGCTTTCCGGTCACTGTGAAGAACGCCGTCAAAGACCCACGACGTCCGATTTTAATCATCTCACCCATATTGTTCGGACAGGTGGGTTCGCCGACCAGACAGACGTCCATCTTTTCGCCTGTGTGCTCCATGTGTTCCAGCAATGCAGTGGTGCCATCAATCGCATCGCCTTCTTCGTCGCCTGTAATGGCGATGATGATGGCCCCATCGGGTGGGGTATTGCGCACAAAATCCACTGCAGCCGCAACGAAAGCGGCGACGCCGGATTTCATATCTGTTGTGCCGCGCCCGTACATTATGCCGTCTTTGACCTCGGCGCCGAACGGGGGCATGGTCCACGCGCCTTCGTCTCCGATGGGCACGACATCCGTATGTCCGTTAAACCCAAATGTGGTCGCGTGCCCTTTTTCTCCCCACCGCGCAAAAAGATTACGGATACCGACGCGGTCGGCCCAGGCAATGTGAAAACCCGCATCGGTCAGAAGCGTCGCCAAAATGTCCAAAGCCCCGGCATCCGCCGGAGTGACAGAGGGACAATGCACAAGGTCTGCGGTCAGTGCGGCGGGATCTATTGCGGTCATTGGTATCTCCTGTCGGTGGCTTCCCATAGCAATGTGGCGAAAAGGACGCGATGCCAAGGGGTTGTTTGCGCAAATAATTCCCAAAGGCCCGCCATACGTGTTAACGTTCACTTAATAATATGACCCGAGGCAGGGCATCTAGCAGTTAGACCGTCAAAGAACGGCTTTGCGCACCAACGATGTGCGATTGAATTCATGCAGGAAAAACCTGTGTGCGCTGTGATGTGTGCTGCCTTGAAAATTGGGTGAGGCAGACATGGTTACAGCATCGGAACTTCCGATCGATACAAGCGCAAATGCGACGCAGATGGCGGAAACTATCTTCGGGGATGGGGTTACCGTAACGGGGGCCACCTACTACGGGGATAACGATTCTTCGGGCATCTATACCAACGGTGACAGTGTTTCACCGGGTGTCACACCGGGCGACACCGGTGTTATTATGTCTACCGGTGATGCGGACGACTTCACCAATTCAAACGGGCAAGCGAACCAAGACAACAACACCTCGACGAATACATCCGGGATCAACAACTTCGGACAGTTCAACACAGCCGCGGGGTCGCGCACCTTTGATGCGTCTGTTCTGGATGTGGATTTCATTCCAACGGGTGACTTAATGACGATGAAATTCGTCTTTTCGTCAGAGGAATACCCCGAATATCAAGATTCACTTTATCAGGATTTCGTGGGTGTTTGGATCAACGGATCTTTGGTGCCGATGTCCGTGGGCAACGGGGACACCGACCCGGGCAACATCAACTCTGGCCAAAACCAGAACCTGTATGTCGACAATGCCAACAGTGATTACAACACGGAAATGGACGGTTTTACCGTTACGATGACACTGACGATTCCTGTCAATTCCGGCGTGGTCAATTCCATTCGGATTGCTATCGCGGATGTGACAGATAGCCAATATGATTCCAACCTGCTGATCGCCGGAGATTCCGTTCAAACCGAAGTTGTGGCGCTGACGGATTCAACCAATCTTTACCCCAACGGCGACATTGACCTGGATGTGTTGGCCAACGACGTGAATGGTGGCGGTGGCACACTGACGATCACCCACCTGAACGGGCAACCTGTAACAGTTGGTGTGCCAGTGACGCTGAGCACTGGCCAGACCATCATGTTGAATGCCGATGGCACGATCAACATCGTGGGGGATGGTGACACCGAAGAGTTCAACTTTACCTACACCGTCGACAATGGCGATAACACGGACATTGGTATCGTAAACGTCAATTCCATTCCGTGTTTTGTGGCGGGCACGATGATTGCCACGCCGACCGGGCAGCGTGAAGTGCAAGAATTGGTGCCGGGTGATCTGGTGCTGACCCAAGACGAAAAGGCGCAGCCTTTGCGTTGGATCGGGACACGCACCGTTGCGGCGCAGGATCATTTTGCGCCCATTCATATCCGTGCCAACACCTTTGGCACCCATAACGATCTGCTGGTCTCGCCCGAGCACCGCATCTTGATTCAGGACAACGTCGCCGAATTGCTGTTCGGCGAAAGTGAGGTTCTGGTGGCGGCCAAAGAGCTGATCAATGATAAGTCTGTGACACGGCGTGTGGGTGGTGAAGTGACATATGTTCACTTGATGTTTGACCGTCATCAGGTGGTCTATTCCGAAGGCTTGGCGACAGAAAGCTTTCTGCCGGGACCACAAACCACCAGCAGTTTTGACCGCGCTGTGGTCGAGGAGATATGCACGCTTTTCCCTGAAATAGACCCTGATACAGGGCTTGGATATAGCCCTGCGGCCCGCCGTGTTCTGAAGCACTTTGAAGCACTATTGCTGCGTGACGCGCAGAAAGTGGCCTGACGCAAAATGTCCTGGATCGCGACAACAGATCACAATGAGGGACGGTTCGCGCCGTCCGGGCTTGGGTCCGATCGCGGCAAGACGCGCTTGGTGGATCTGGAGCCCGAAGTTGTAATGCCGCGCGGTACACTGGTTCTGGAAACCCGAATGTCACCCAATGGCCGGCCGCAGGTTTTGCTGGGATTTGAGCGGCGACACCCGTTCAACAGGTCTTTCAGCATTCAAGCTATTCCTGGCGGTGGGGTGGCATTGGTTCATGCGCATGACAACGAAGTCACGCATGCGACACTGCGGTGGCGTGGATCAGGGCGTACAGACGTTGTACGTTTGACCTATGCATGGGATGTCGCAGCCAAGTGGGGCCGCCTGTCGCTTGAACGACCCGAAGAGGCAACGTCAGAATCGGTTTTTGTGCAAAACGCCAAACCGCTGAGCGCCCACGACATCCGTGATTTCATGTTGGCCAAAGGCCCTCGTGACATGTCCGCCGATGCTGTTTTTGCCGCCGTTTCCACCCAGATCGAACCGATCGGTCCATCGCCGACCCTTTGTTTGTCTGCGCCGATTGCCACGCCGTGGGGGTATCGGGCAGCAGGGCAATTGCAGCGTGGGGATTTGGTGCAAACGGAACGATCGGGATCTGTGCCTGTGTTGAACCGCGTGCAACGTACTGTACCTGCCTTGGGCAGTTACCGGCCGATACGACTGCGCGCACCTTATTTCGGATTGCGTCAGGACATGATTGCAGCACCGGACCAACGCCTGATTATTCGTGGATCAGAGGTAGAGTATCTTTTCGGCCAAGAAGCTGTTTTGGTGCCAGCCCGTCATCTGGTGAACGGTTATGCAGCCCACTATGAAGATTTCACGCCTCTGATCACTTACACACATCTATTGTTGCCCGGGCATGAGGAAATCATGGCGGCAGGGACATCTGTCGAAAGCTTGTATATTGGACGGTTGCGGCGCAAAGCCGAAGATCTGAACGCAAGCGTTCTGGCCGGCAGCGACAGAAGCAAATTGCCGGAACATGGCAAGCCTGTGTTTCCGGTTTTACGCGCCTTTGAAGCGATTACATTGGTCGATCAAAGGGCCGCTTAAGGTTTGGGTCAGTCGAAGAATGGCGTCATCTGGGCGATAATCACAGAGTTTTCATCCAAAGCCCGTTGCATCAGTTCGCGTTCATCATCACCGATGTCATGCCCCTCGGCTTCGCGTTCTGCCAAGGTGCCATAGCCCGTCACGTCCAAAGGGGCTGTATCCGCCTGCTTAAGAATGGCCACGGTTTCGCGGACGGCTTCTGCTTCGTCGATGCCGCTGGAAAAGCACATAAGTGCTGCACCGGTGGCCTTTTCGGGAAGACCGTCACCGTCTTTCCGGCCGATTTGCACCAGCAGGGTAAAGACCTGCTGGCGCGACGGTTTCTTTGGTTTTTTGGGGGCGTCAGTCACGCAAAAGCTCGTTGATGGAGGTCTTTGACCGTGTTTGGGCATCGACTTTCTTTACGATAACCGCGCAGTACAGGCTGACGCCGTTTTTGGACGGCATGGAGCCCGCCACGACAACAGACCCTGCAGGCACTTCCCCATAGGTGAATTCGCCGGTTTCGCGGTCCACGATTTTGGTGGATTGCCCGATGTAGACACCCATGCCCAAAACGGAACCTTCACGTACGATGCAGCCTTCGACCACTTCGGAACGTGCGCCGATAAAGCAGTTGTCTTCGATGATTGTGGGGCCAGCCTGCATGGGTTCCAGAACGCCACCAATACCGACGCCACCTGACAAGTGCACGTTTTTGCCGATTTGGGCGCATGACCCGACTGTGGCCCATGTGTCGACCATTGTACCTTCATCGACGTAAGCGCCCAAGTTCACAAAGGACGGCATCAGCACGACACCAGGTGCGATATATGCAGATTTGCGCACGATGCAGTTTGGTACGGCGCGAAATCCTGCGTCTTTCCAGTCGGCTTCGCCCCAGCCCATGAACTTGCTATCGACCTTGTCCCACCAGCCGCCGCCTTGCGGACCACCAGATTGCATTTCCATGTCTTTGATGCGGAATCCCAGAAGCACGGCCTTTTTGGCCCATTGGTTCACATGCCAATCCCCGGACGCCTGTTTTTCAGCAACGCGCAAGGAACCGCTGTCCAGCGCATGCAATGTGGCTTCGATCGCGTCGCGTTGTTCGCCTTTGGTCGCTGGGGTGATTGTGTCACGGGCCTCCCAGGCGGCTTCGATGGCAGTTTCGAGTTGTGCGTTAGACATGGATTCTCTCCCAAAATGCGTTGCGGCGCTTAGACAGCAAACGGGGGCTTCGTGCAATAATATCTGCAATCAAATCTGTAATCTCGTCTGGGCAAGGTGTGCTTGGCGCGTTACCTTTTGATCAACAGCCAAAGGATTGCTTGAGATGAAAGACCACCGTGAAAGCCCGTTTCGGGACGCACATACCGACCGTGAGGCCGCCAAAGGCGCGCCTGATACACCCCAAACCCGTTCGCCTGCCTACGCGTTGGCGTTTGCGGATGAGGAATTCATGTGTCGCGATGAATTGCGCCCTGTGCGGTTGCAGCTGGAATTGCTGAAGCCCGAGATGATGTTGGACGAACAAGGGATCGAGTCCACGATCGTCATGTTTGGCGGCGCACGCATTCCTGAACCCGCGAAAAAGGACACAGCCCGCACCAAGACGCTGGCCGATCTGTCCAGCTTTTACGACGAAGCGCGCGAGTTTTCACGGCTGATGACGCTGAAATCTATGGAAAGCGGCGGTAAGGAAAACGTCATCGTCACAGGCGGTGGTCCGGGTGTGATGGAAGCGGGCAACCGCGGTGCCGTCGATGCGGGGGGCGCGTCCATCGGATTGAACATCGTGCTGCCGTTTGAACAAGCCCCCAATGAGTATGTCACGCCGGATTTGTGTTTCAACTTCCACTATTTTGCGATCCGCAAAATGCATTTCTTGATGCGGGCGCGGGCGATCACGGTGTTTCCGGGGGGCTTTGGCACCTTGGACGAACTGTTTGAGGCGCTGACGCTGATCCAGACGGGCCGCATGCAGCGTGTGCCGTTCTTGCTGTTTGGCAAGGCGTTCTGGGACGGGATCATCAATTGGGATGTGTTGGCGGATGCGGGCACGATCTCGGCGGAAGACCTCGACCTATTCCGCTTTGTGGACACCGCTGCCGAGGCGATGGAGCTGATTGAAAACTGGGAGCCCGGTGCGCGCCGCGATGAAATCCCCGGGCGTTAACCGTCGCGGGGTTTGATGCGGATGCCTTTTTTGGCGTTACGTTCGGCTTCTCGTTTCTTGAGCCGTTCATTGGCGGCGTCGACGTGTTCTGCTTCGCTTTCGAACCAGCCTTTGTGCTGTTCGGTGTTGTGGAGACCGTCGGCCCAGTCGTTGAAATAGTCCCCCATCTGCACGCCTTTTCCACACATGCTGGTTTTTTTTACTGAAAAGAGGTTCGCCACAGGCACGCCGATGACAACGCTGCCCAAGGCTGCGTTCTTTGTGGGCGTCATCGTAAAGAAGCGAAAAATAACGCTTAGGTTGATGTCGAAGGAGAAGCGTTCGCCAAGGCGCTTGACGGCAGGTCTCGCATCCAAATCAACGCGCACGGGTTGGACGGCCTTGCGAATGGCCGCAAGCATATCTTTGCGTTTCAGGCCCGTGTGGGTTTGCATGGCTTTGCGCAACGCCACGGATTTAGGTTTGTCGATCTTTGTGGTGCTGCGCGGGGCCAGCACTGGAAAAGAGATCAAACAATCCAGTTCGATCGTCAGCTGCCCGTCGGCATCGCTGCCCCTTAGCATACGACAGTTCCACCAAAAAACCTTGGATTGCGAAAATTGATTTCGGTCCAGATAGTCGGCGACATTGTCCAACGCGGGCTGCGCGATCAACGGCTGCACATCGAATTCGGCTTTGCCAATCTTAAGTGTCATAAAATCCTCCACATCTAAATGTGGAAAGCTTACTGCACCTTAAAATCCAAGCAAGGGCGTGGCAGCAATCAAGCAGCCAGCTCTGGCGGCAAGGCGCACACAGGAACGTGGTGGGGGAGCGTTTCGATGATTTCACCTTCGGCGGTTTCACGGATGCTGTAGCCGTAGCCTGCGATGCGGTGTTTCCATTCACGCTTGGACAATGCCAAAGCCCGTTCTTTCGCGATCAGATCGACCACTTGCGCCGCCACAAAGGCGTCTTGATTTACAATAAGTGTCATTTTCTAAATTCCATTTCCTTGGTTTCCCTGCAGACTGTTTTCGCGTCTAAGAATGGCTTCAAAAGCGCCAAATCGGGGCGATTACAGGGCATTTTGTAAACAATGAGGCAGGTATAGGCGGGATTATACTTATACCGACTGGTAGTTAACGTTATGAAATTGTTTACTTTTGCGAATTCGATTGTTTCCTGAAACGCAGTGAATGAAACCTAACTTGGCCACATTCTTAAGTCAGGTTACGGTGTAAGAGATTTTGAAATGGGAATGGTGAAAATGGCTGCGACAATCGACCAAGATGGTTCAGGCGGACATGTATGTGACGAGAACTGTGGTGCCGACTGCGACCACGGCCACGACCATTCGCATACACATGAAAACATCGATGAAATCGGTGGTGATGGCACTTCGGATGCGGCACCTGTCTTTGTCGATGATTACACTGCGATCCTGTACTACACGCAAAACGACAACTTGCGCTGGAACGGTGGCGTCGCCGTTGGCACGCAAACCGTGGTGACATACAGCTTTACGGACACAGCTGATCTTCCTGCACTGGCCGATTACGACCCATATGAAGCGGACGCCTATTGGTCTTACACCGAAGCCCAGCGCACGTTGATGCGTCAGGTCATGGACAAATACGAAGCGGTGTCCGGCTTGAAGTTCGTCGAGGTCCAAGGCGAAGGCATGATCAACATCATGGGCGCGGACGTGTCTGGTGTTGGGGGGTGGGCCAACGTGGCGCAAGCCTACAACAACGAAGCAGGCACGGGCTACTTTGTGAATGCGTACCAAAATCAGGCCGAAGGCGCCTACGGATACCAGGTTAACCTGCACGAACTTGGGCACGCTTTGGGTTTGCAACATCCGTTTGAGGGCAACGTTCAATTGAACTCTGGGTCCGACAACCAAGACAACACCGTCATGACCTACAACATCGACAACCCCTACACGACCGAACTGGGCACCTTTGATGTTCAGGCGATGCAAGAAATTTATGGCGCGGCCGGGTCGTTTGACAATTGGAGAGTGACAGTCAGTGCCAGCGATGTGGTTACGATCAAAACCACCTTCGCGGATCAGGCGGATGTGGTTGTGGCGACCAACGTAGACACAGTTATCAAAACCTATAGCGGTGACGATACGCTGGTGGGCCGGCAAGGCAATGACACGCTAAATGGTGGCAAAGGCGACGACACAATCACCGGAGCAGAAGGTCGCGATTTCATCTTGGGCAATCAAGGTAATGACCTGATCTACGGCGACATCAACGATGTGGATTACACTGGTCTCGTAAACGATATCGACCGTATCTACGGAAACACCGGCAACGACACCATTTACGGCGGACGGTCCGTTGATGTGTTGAACGGTGGCATCGGAGACGATGTTCTGTATGGCGGTAATGGCAATGACCGTTTGCGTGGCAGCGATGGCAACGACACCATCTACAGCGGCGACGGCGATGATCGTATCACCGGAGGCGCTGGAAATGACGTATTTGTCTTCCAGGTTACGGATCAAAACGAACTTAACAAGATCACCGACTTCACGTCTGGCGAAGATCTTGTGGACATGTCGTTCTGGGGGTTCACAAGCCTGAACCAATTCACCCTGACGCAAGTGGGGGATCACGTATTGATGGAATACAGCACGTGGATCGATATCGGGTTTTTGAACACGCAAATTGCGGATCTGTCGAACTCTGACTTTATCTTTGCCTGAATGATCAAAAGCCGGAGCAGGGGATTACATGCCCGCTTCGGCTTCGATCTGTTTGCGCGATTTGCGGGCACGTTCTGTGGCCGATTTCAACTGACCACAGGCCGCGAGAATGTCTTCACCGCGCGGTTTGCGGATCGGGCTCGCGTATCCGGCATCGTGAATAATATCTGCAAAGGCATGGATGCGGTTACCCGATGACCGCTTGTAGGGTGCGCCAGGCCATTCGTTGAACGGGATCAGGTTGATCTTGGCGGGGATGCCTTCGATCAGTTTCACCAAACGGTGCGCGTCTTCTTTGCTGTCGTTCACGCCGTCCAGCATCACATATTCAAACGTGATGCGTTCCGAATTGCTGACGCGCGGGTAAGCACGCAGCGCTTCCAGCAGGGCCTCGATGTTCCAGCGTTTGTTGATCGGCACCAATGTGTCGCGGACCTCGTCCGTGGTTGCGTGAAACGAAACCGCCAACAAACAGCCGATTTCCTCGGCCGTGCGCGCAATTTCCGGGACAACGCCCGATGTGGACAACGTGATGCGGCGGCGCGACAGCTGAATGCCTTCGGGGTCCATTGCAATTTTCATCGCATCGCGGACGTTTTCAAAGTTGTAAAGTGGCTCACCCATGCCCATCAAAACGATGTTGGACAACAGGCGGGTGCGATCATCGGGGCGTGTGCCTTGTGTGGGCCATTCGTCCAGATCGTCACGCGCCAACATAACCTGACCGATGATTTCACCAGCCGTCAGATTGCGCACCAGTTTTTGCGTGCCTGTGTGGCAGAAAGAACATGTCAACGTGCATCCGACCTGTGAAGACACACACAAAGTGCCGCGGCCCTCTTCGGGGATGTACACGACCTCAACCTCATGGCCACCTGCGATACGCACCAGATACTTGCGTGTGCCGTCTTCTGACACTTGCTTGCTGACAACTTCGGGCACCTCGATCACAAAATGCTCTGCCAGTTCGGCGCGAAAGGTTTTGGACAGGTTCGTCATCGCCTCAAAGTCGCGTACGCCCCATTGATAGATCCACTGCCAAATCTGGCCAACACGCATCTTGGCTTGCTTTTCGGGCGCACCCATCGCGATCAAAGCCTCACGCATTGCGGGGCGCGTCATGCCGACCAAATTGACCGGACCCTCCGGCAATTTGCGCGGAATGGTCATAACGTCTTGCGTGATAGGCGCATTGGCCATGGGAAGAATCCTTAAATGCGGGTTTCAGGCCCTATATCGGATCATGGGCGCAAATTAAAAGGGCCAAGCCCTTAAAACGGCTTTGTGACAACAACCCACAGGATACCGATGACGCCAAATACACTGACCTCGTTAAAAATCCGCAAATAGCGATCCGATTCAACGAACACGCCTTTGCGCGCACGCAGCACCATGCGGCCAGTCATTGTGTAATGTACAGCGAGGGCCGCGACCAAAGCCAGCTTGACCCAAACCCAAGTTTGGAAATCCCAATGCCAACCCAGCACCAATCCGGTGCCAATCGCGATAAAGCCCAGCCCGGAGGAAAAGCGATATAGCCGAAAGGTCAAATCCCCGGTTGGGCCGTCCTCGTTCAGTCGCGCAAATTCACGCTTCCAATAGATCAAGGCGCGGGGGACAGCGAAAATGCTCGTCATCCACCCCATCACGCACAGAATGTGTATGATCTTGACCCAATCCAACGGTGCAGATTACCCGCCGCAGCGCTTTTCAGCGTCTTCAACCGCGGCCGTAAAGCCCAGCAACGAAAAGGTGTCTTTGGTCACTGTCCCACGACCGGAACGGCCCGTCACAATTGCAGACGCTCCGCGCTTCATCGCTGTCACGATTTTGGCGTCGTCAGCAGGGCTTGCGGGCCAAGCCCATTCGCCATCTGTGAACAGTTCAAATTCGTTGCCAGAGATATTCATGTTAACGGTGCTGCCCCCTGCGAAAGGGTAGCCGCCCGTGAATGCGACCTGACCTTTGGCCTGTGCGCTAGGGCGGTAAAACACCATAAGCAAAATTTGGCTGCGCGTGGCGGCAACAACCCGCCCATCACGTGAATTGACGATCTCTTTTGGTGTCGACACGCCCCAGCACTCGGTTGGATTGTCTTCGACAAAGACGCTCCAGTCGGTTTTGGCCGCAACGCGGTTCGAACTTTGATCCTGCGCCGCTGCACTGGTTGCGATCATCGCCGCACCCGCCACAAACCCGGCAAAAACTGTTTTAATTCCCATCTGTCCAGCCTCCAGACTGTACCTAATCCTCAATTTTTCGACACAAGCCCGGAGATCATTTGTGATCCCTCTCTTGCCAGTGCCTCTATTCTTCTCGACAAGTGGCACATTAGCGCGAAATTGGCGACGTGCGAAAGCCTGATTGGCAGGAATTCGCCAAGTTGTGAGGGGAAAAATGACGCAATCTGTGCCAATGGCAGAAATTTGGCGGGGTCCGTTCCTTGAATCTGTGCATTCCGGCCATGCCGTGGTCTGCGACGAAGCGGGGCAAATCACCCACGCATGGGGTGATCCAGAGGCTGTTGTGCTGCCCAGATCGTCGTCCAAAATGATCCAGGCATTGCCATTGATCCAATCGGGCGCAGCAGATGCTTACAACTTGACGTCAGAGCAGTTGGCGCTGGCATGTGCGTCGCATCAAGGGGCTGCAATCCACACGGACCGCGTTGGAAAATGGCTGGATGCGCTGGGCCTTGATGACGATGCATTCCGCTGCGGGCCTCAAATCCCTGCTGATGTGCCAGCGCGTGATGATCTGATCAAAACAGACCAAAGCCCCTGCCGCATCCACAACAATTGCTCAGGTAAACACGCAGGGTTCTTGACGCTGACGCAACACCTCAAAGCGGGTCCCGACTACGTACATCCCGATCATCCGGTGCAAAAAGCATGCCTCGATATTTACGAAACCCTGACGCAAGTCACGTCGCCGGGGTTCGGAATTGATGGATGTTCTGCGCCCAACTACGCCACAACGCTACACGGTATGGCAAGGGCCATGGCGCATTTCGCAGCAGCGCCGACCGGCAGCCCCGAAGAACGTCTGCGCAGCGCCATGATGGCCCACCCCGAATTGGTTGCAGGGGAAGGTCGCGCTTGCACAAACCTGATGCGGGCTATGCATGGAAAAGTTGCGATAAAAACAGGGGCCGAAGCCTTCTTTGTAGCAATCATTCCCGAAAAGAAGATGGGCGTGGCGCTAAAAATTACGGATGGTGCGACAAGGGCCAGCGAATGCGCGATTGCGGCGATCCTTGTGAAGTTAGGTGTGCTTGACCCTGAACATCCGGAAACGATGAAATACCTCAACGCTCCGATCACCAATTTCGCAGGACTAAAAACCGGAACGCTCAGAGCAGCTCCAAAATTGCTCTAGGGATCTCTTCGCAACAAATATCCTGGGGGTCTGGGGGCAAAGCCCCCAATTCCCTTAAAAACACCGACCTCCGGTCGGGGGCAAAGCCCCCAGCCTACCCTAACTCAACAATCTCGGCGACTTCACAAGACCCGGACCCGTCCACAACCATCGGGCAACCTTTGGCTACAGACAAAACGCTTGCCATGTCGTCGGCTTGAATGATCGAATAGCCTGACACAGGGTTGGCGCCCCCATCATTGGCCACACCACTTGCACTAACAGTCTTGGACAGGCCTACAGGGTTTCCCCCGTCAACAAAGGCCGGTCCATCTTTCTCAAACCAAGCCTGTCAGAGGGCCATGGCTTTGGCCCCTTCTTACTCGGTTTCCGGCATTCCACCGCCGTGGTAGGTAAGCGGGAATTTTGGCGTTTCGTGTTCCCTTCTTCGGCTCTTGAACCCAGGATATCACAAAACGCACTATTTTGCAGCACCTACAAAATCAGAGCGGGCATAACCTTGCAAAAACAACAAAGCAGTCAGGTCGCCAAAGTTGATACGCACGTCACATTCTGCCGCGACAGCTGGCTTGGCATGTAAGGCCACCCCTGTGCCCGCACGGTGCAACATGCCCAAATCATTGGCCCCGTCCCCGACCGCAAGCACATCAGTTTCAGCCAATCCCAAACGCGCGGTTATCTGCTCAAGGGCATCGACTTTTGCTTGTTTTCCTAGGATTGGCAGGCCGACGGCTCCGGTCAAAATACCGCCTTCAACCACAAGCGTGTTGGCGCGATTCTCATCAAATCCCAGTTGCGCTGCGACGGATGATGTAAATGCCGTAAACCCACCTGACACCAAAGCTGCATAGCCGCCGGCTGCCTTCATCGTGGCCAGCAACGCATCCCCGCCCGGCATCAAGGTAATGCGCTGCGCCAAGACGGTTTCAATCACGCTTTCCGGTAGACCTTTCAGCAAACCAACGCGTTCGCGCAAGGCCCCGTCAAAGTCCAACTCACCGTTCATCGCCCGTGCCGTAATGTCTTTGACGCGTGCGCCAACGCCCGCCTCATCCGCCAGCTCGTCGATGCATTCTTGCTGGATCATCGTGCTGTCCATGTCGGCCAACAGCATGCGTTTGCGGCGCCCTTCCAAAGGTTGAACGATTAAATCAACGCCAAGGCCCTGAACATCCGCCCACACATCCCATTGGTTGTCGGGTACAACAGGCAAAGTGAACTCCGCCGCCTCATCCGGGGACAACCAAACCGCGTCGCCACCGCCCCAGGCATTGCGCAGGCTTTCGACCAAAGCCGGGTCCAAGGTTGGCGAAACAGGTGAGGTCAGAAGCGTGGCAATAAACATGGGATCTCCGATGCGCAAAGTCGCAGCCGACGTAGCGCATCAAAATACACTTTACCAGTTAGGGCGCCAGATTAAGGCACCAGACGGATTGCGAGGTGGCCAAATTCAAAACGATAGATGCGTAACCAAAACAATAGATTTGAAAGCATACTCACAGTAATCGGCGTTTCCGATGGGCTCCATTTTACGTCGTGACGAACATTTTACGTCGTGACGAAATCGTTAAGTGTCTATTTTGTGCCAAAAAGCACATCTGTGACTGTCGGATCATCCATCGCATGAGCATGAAATTTCATAACTGTTCCAACGTCTTTCCAACCCTCCCAATGCTGCAGGACACATGAACGGCTGCCTTTAGCTCGCAAAGTGGAACCGAACGCTTGGAGAATTCTCATTCAATGGCGGCATTGATGAATTCTGAAACGAGCTTCAACCGCGCCCGGTCTTTGGTGGCGATAAGGGACGTGTCCTGGGCTTCAGGCATTTCTTCGATGTCAATTTCGCAAAGATTGCTTTTGATCAGGCTGCTGTTTTGAAGGAACAAGGCGACACCAATGCCCTGCAACACCGCTTCGCACATCAATGGGAAAGTCGTCATGGTGGCCACGCGATTAAGGGAAATATCGTAACGAGCGCAAGTGTGGTCAAGTAAGCGGCGCGTGAGCGACCCTTTCTCGGGCACAATGACTGTCTCTTGTTCAAGTTCAGACAGTGAAATCTTGGCGCGCTTGGCGAAAGGGTGATCGCAGCGGCAATAGATCATGTAACGTGCGCTTTCTATATGGATCTTTTCCCAATGCTCATGATCGGGTGCATCCGTGATCAAGCCTACATCCGCAAGGCGGTTGCCGATCATTGATTTGGCCGTCGTCCAATCGTAAAGTCCAAAATCGACGCGGATATCGGGAAAACGGCGCTGAAACCGTGCGATGATCTTCAGCGCGGGTTGTGGCGCATTTCCGATGATCTTGAGGCGCCCTTCTTTCATGGCGTTGAACCCTTCGAGCCTCTCGGTGACCTCTGCGCTGAGGGCGATCATGCGGTCTGCTAGACCATAAAAATCCTGTCCGGTCGGGGTCAGTTCCACCCCGTCGCGTCCGCGCAGCAAAAGAAGTGTCCCGACGCTTCTTTCAAGGTTGGCAATATGTTGCGTGATCGTGGATTGGGTAACGCCAAGCCGTTTGGCTGCAGCGGAAAAGCTCCCCTCACGGACGACATAGGCAAAGGCTTCGAATTGATGGTGGTTGGGGCGCATGATCTTTCCTTTTGCCCCTCTGATAGAACCCATCGGTTTCACTAATATGACGACACAAAACTGTTGTGCTCGCCACCTATTCCCTTGGTTGAACCAAAGGGGAATCACATGTCAGATCTGCAGATTGCATCTGTCACCAAGCACTTCGGAGAGACCCCCGTTTTGAAAGGGGTGACCCTGGACGTGAAGGATGGTGAATTCATGTCACTGGTGGGCCCTTCCGGCTGCGGAAAGTCGACCCTGTTGCGCATCATCGCTGGGCTTGAAACACCGACAAGCGGCACCATCGCAATCGGCGGTACGGACGTGACACAGCTCCGCGCGGCGGATCGCAACCTGTCGATGGTGTTTCAATCCTACGCGCTTTATCCGCATTTGACCGTGGCCGAGAATATCGCTGTGCCTTTGCAGATGCGCCAAATGTCCGCATTGCAGCGGTTGCCGGTGCTGGGTGATGTCCTCCCTGGTGCGCGGGCGCAGAAAGACGATATCGCCCAAGCTGTCCGGCATGCAGCCGAGATGCTGGAAATCGCGGCACTTCTTGATCGCAAGCCCGGGCAATTGTCGGGTGGGCAGCGACAGCGTGTTGCCTTGGGCCGCGCATTGGTGCGCGATCCGGCGGCGTTTTTGTTGGATGAACCACTGTCAAACCTTGATGCGAAGCTGCGTGTTCAGACCCGCGCCGAGATCGCCGAGTTGCACCGCCGCCTGAAGGCCACGTTTATCTACGTCACCCATGATCAAGTCGAAGCCATGACCATGTCCGACCGGATCGCGGTGATGATGGGCGGTGAAATCCTGCAATGTGCAGCCCCTGATGTGATCTATGAAAACCCTGACGATATTCGCGTGGCTGAATTCATTGGCTCGCCCAAGATCAATGTCCTGCCGGTAGAGCGCAACGGCACTGCGTTAACGATGTTTGATCAGGTCCTGAATTCTCGTCTATCCATTGACAGCCCGAAGGTGATGCAGATGGGCCTGCGTCCCGAAGCCCTGCGATTGACGCAATCCGCGCCGCGTCTGACCGGACGGGTTGTGCATTTAGAAAACCTCGGGTCGGAAGTCTTCGCCCAAGTTGCCTTGGGTAACGATGGATCGCGGGTGACCCTCCGGGCCATGCCAGCGCAGCGGCAGAATCTGGCGCTGGGTGCGCAGGTTGGCCTGAGCTTTGATCTGAATGCAGCCATGATATTCGACGCGGGTGGCGCGCGGTTGCGCCACGTCGAACTTGCTGCCAGCCGCGCAGCTGAGGTGGCCTGACATGGTGACCGTGGATCCCAGCCTCGCAGCAGACGTCACCAAGGCCAAAGCCGACAATAGACAAGCGCGCACAGGCTGGGGGTTGGCCGCGCCGGCCCTGATTTTGATGGTTTTGATCTTGCTGGTGCCGATTCTCGTGGCCTGTGTCCTGTCTTTCACCAACTATTCGTTGGGCAATGCCGGATTCGATTGGGTCGGGCTGCAAAACTACGAGCGCCTGTTCACCCGCTCCACTTACGAAAAGATGTTTGTCGCGACCTTTACATACGTGGTGACCGTGGTGCCAATCTCCGTGGGTCTTGGCCTTGGGGCGGCCTTGCTGGTCCACTCATTGGGCCGGATCGGCGACATCTACAAAACGATCTATTTCCTGCCAGTGATGGCCACGCTTCTGGCGATGGCGATTGCTTGGGAATTCATGCTGCATCCGACCATTGGCATGGTGAACCGCACGTTAGAGATGGCGTGCGGGACGTGGTTTGAGGTTATCCCCTTCTTTGCAGGTGGCTGCGCCGATGGCTTCCCCTTATGGCTGGGGGATCGTGACTACGCGATCTGGGTGGTCTGTTTTATTGGCATCTGGCAGGGCTTCGGCTTTAACATGGTGTTGTTTTTGGCGGGTTTAACGTCAGTGCATCGCGAGCTGTACCACGCCGCTGAAATGGATGGTGCCCGCTCTGGTTGGGAGCGGTTCCGACTGGTCACATGGCCCGCCCTTGGGCCAACCACCGTCTTTGTCGTGACCATTTCCTGTATTCGCGCCTTTCAAGTCTTTGACACGATCGAGGCCTTCTGGCCCCAAGGCGGCGGGCCGAACAAATCCGCCTACGTGATGATGTTCGCAATTTTCGAGAAAGGCATCCAGCAGAACCTGATTGGGATCGGCTCGGCCATCACCATGTTGTTCCTGCTGTTCGTTATGTTTCTGACCCTGATCCAGCGCTGGCTGGTCGAACGTAAGGTGCACTACTGATGACACGCGATTGGTGGAAACACATGGTGCTGATCCTTGGTACGATTATCGTGCTGGCGCCCTTTTACATGATGGTCAGCTATTCGTTCAAAAGCCCCGGCGAAATCGACCGTGGTGAAGGCGGCTTTTTCGGCCGTCAAGAGATGATGATAGACCCGCGCTGCGTCGCCCTGCGCCAGCCAGACCGCGCCGATATCGAAGCCGCCCGCGCACGGTTTGTGGGCCAAGATGACGCCAGCGTGCAGGCCTCTCTTTTGGCCGAGACTGAGGCAGACTGTTCCATGCGGCCTGTTGTCTTCAACTATTCCAAGGCTTTCACCGAGGCGCCGCTTGTCCGTTATCTGTTGAATGGCGTTATCGTAACGGTATCGATCTTCTTGATCCAGAGTGTTGTGGCCCTGCCTGCCGCCTATGCGCTGGCAAAGCTGAATTTCTGGGGGCGCGATGCGGTCTTTGGGCTGGTCCTGTTCTGTCTGTTGATCCCAGTCCACGCCATTGCATTGCCGCTTTATATCGGTCTGGCGAAGCTGGGGCTGACCAACACCTATGCAGCCCTTGTCGTGCCGTGGACGATCTCGGTTTTTGGGATCTTCCTGATGCGCCAGTTCTTTATGACTGTGCCTGACGATCTGATTGACGCCGCGCGCATGGACGGAATGTCGGAACTGGCCATCGTCTGGCGGGTCATGTTGCCCACCGCAATCCCTGCGCTTCTGGCCTTCGCGATCTTTTCCGTCGTAGCCCATTGGAACGACTATTTCTGGCCACGCATCGTTGTGACCGGAAACCGCGATCTCTTCACCCCGCCACTGGGTTTGCGTGAGTTCAAGGGCGATGGAGACGGGTCGTTCTTTGGTCCGATGATGGCCACAGCCACCGTTATTGTCACACCGCTGATCGTCGCGTTCCTGCTGGCACAACGCCGCTTTATCGAGGGGATCACGCTGTCTGGAATGAAATAGGGCGCGCCTTGGCCCGCCCTACCCATAGCCCTGCAAGGGAATATCGCCTCCCCGCACGGGGAACATCATTGGGGTCTACCAATCGCCAAACCGGACGCCCCGCCAACTGGAGTAGAGATAATGAAAAATACTGTAACTGCAATGGCTCTGGCGCTATCTGCCTCTGCCGCTTTCGCCCAAGACAAGGTGACGATCGAGTTCGCCTATCCCTATAGCCACCTGTTTGATGTGACGTATGAAGCCATGATGCCGGCCTTCAACGCTGCCCACCCAAACATCGATGTCGTCTTCCGCGCCACCTACGAATCCTATGAGGATGCTACCAACACAATCCTGCGCGAGGCTGTCGCAGGTAATTTGCCAGACGTCACCATGCAGGGTCTGAACCGTCAGGCGCCATTGGTCGACAAAGGCATCGCCCAGTCATTGGCCCCGTTCATTGCAGCCGAGGCCGATTTTGAAACAAATGGCTACCACGAAGCCATGCTGTCTCTGTCGACCTTCGACGACGAAGTCTACGGCCTGCCGTTCTCGATCTCTCTGCCTGTTGGCTATTACAACATGGATATCCTGCGCGAAGGCGGCCTCACCGAACTTCCAACGACTTGGGATGAGGTCATTGCTGCCTGTCAAACCATGAAAGCCAACGGCATCGATAACCCGATTTTCTGGGGCTGGAACATCACCGGCAACTGGTTCGTGCAGGCCCTGTTGTGGAGCCAAGACAAAGCCATCGTCGAAGAGGGCCGCGTGACCATGGACAGCCCTGAGGCTCTGGTCGCTTTGGAGCAGATGCAGGAAATCTTCACAGAGTGTGAAATGCAAAACCTCGAATGGAAGGCCGCTTTGTCGTCATTCTCTGCGGGTGATGTTGGCATGATGTTCTGGTCCACTTCAGCCCTCGGCGCGGTTGAGCGTAGCCAAGGCGATTTTGAACTTGTCACGGGCCCATTCCCCGGTCTCGACGGCACCCCTAAGGGTCTGCCAGCGGGCGGCAACGCAGCGATGCTGACCTCGACCTCAGACGATCCTGCCGTGCGCGAAGCGGCTTGGACTTGGTTGAAATTCATCACCTCTGGTGAAGGGGCTGCAGAAGTGGCTAAGACCACGGGCTACATGCCACCGAACAAGGCCGCAAACGAGATCATCCTCGCGGACTTCTACGACCAGAACCCTAACAAGCAGACCGCTGTGGATCAGCTTCCGCTGCTGCGCGAATGGCTGGCCTATCCCGGCGACAACGGCTTGGCGATCACGCAGGTGATCTATGACGGTATCGAACGCATTGTCACCGGCGATGCCACCGACATGAAAGAGCTTCAGGAAGAGCTGGTCGAAGAAATCACTGACCTTCTGCCAAACGGCTAAACCAACCTCTGGTCGTCCTTTCGGGGGCGGCCAGAACTCTTTTCTAAAAGGTTAATACCCATGAAGCTTGTGCATATCTCCGACATTCACTTGACGGCTCCCGGTGAACGCATGGGCGGATTGAACCCCCACAAACGTTTCGCCCAAGCGCTCGACGATGTGCGATCCGAGCACAACGATGCCAAGCGGATCATCATCACTGGTGATTTGACCCATTGGGGCGAACCTGCGGCCTATGCGACACTTGTTGATGCCCTTAACGATTTGCCCTGTCCCGTGCGTCTGTTGATCGGCAACCACGATGACCGCGCCGCCTTTCTTGCGGCCTTCCCGGATCATCCCAAAGACTCGGCGGGTTTCATCAACCACGCAGAAACGGTGGATGGCACGCGTCTAATCTACCTCGATACAACAGCCCCATGCACCCACGCTGGCCACTTCTGCGCCGCGCGGCGCGATTGGCTTGAAAATGAGTTGAAAGACTGCACCAGCGCGCGCCTGTTCATGCATCACAATGCCATGCCGCTTGGCCTGCCTGCCGAAGACAAAATCGCTGTTGTTCCCGAAGATCGCGCACTTTTGGCCAAGCTCTTAACCACCTACCGCGACCGCATCGAGTATATTCACTTTGGCCATGTCCATGCTCCCGTACACGGGACTTGGTGCGGCATTCCCTTTGCCAGCGTCCGCTCCACCGGCAATCAATCCTTGCCTGACCTGTCCGAGCAAGAGTTGCTGCAAGGTGCTCCCATGGCGCCGTCCTATGCTGTTATCCTAGCACAGGACACAGGCACCACTATTCATGAGATCCCATTCACTTGGGACGGGCCGGTTTTTAGTACAGGGACCAACTGGGACGATTGGGCCAAACCGATGGCTGCAGAATGAAATTTATCCATCTCACTGACACACATGTTATTGGCGACGGGACGCTCTATGGACAAGACCCCGCCGCGCGGCTGCGAGCCGCTGTCGCGTCTATCAATGCGGGACACGGTGATGCGGACTTCGTTGTCCTGACGGGTGACATCACCCATTGGGGTGACGCGGCCGCCTACGCGCGGTTTTCGCGAGAAATCAAAGCGCTCAACATGCCCGTACATTTGTTGGTCGGAAATCACGACGATACCGCTGCCTTTGGTGCGGCTTTCCCAGAGATACCCCGTGATAGAAACGGTTTTGTGCAAAGTGGATTTGACACTCCGTTCGGGCGGTTCTTGTTGTTGGACACAAAAGACCCAGAATCCCATGCGGGCGCTTACTGTCCGGCACGCCAAGCTTGGTTGGATCGCGAACTGGACCAAACCAACGGCCCGATCTTCTTGTTCATGCACCACCCGCCATTCAAGATCGGCATAGCCGCGATGGACCAGATCATGTTGCGGGATGCTGAAACGTTCTACGATGTTATTGCGCCCCATAAGGCCCGTATCCGACATCTGTTCTTTGGCCATGTGCATCGTGCGATCTTTGGGAATTGGCGCGGCATAAGCTATTCCTGCATGCGTGGCCTCAATCATCAAGTCGCCCTAGAGCTGAGCGAAAGCGTCGATCCTATTGCGGCAAATTTCGAACCACCGGCCTATGGTGTGGCGATGCTAAGCGACGATCAAGTCACGGTCCATTTGCACGATTTTGCTGATCGCTCAGAGCGGTTTTTACTTTGATGTAACCTTGTAGGCTATGCCGGACTGAAGGCCACACTCCAGATCACCGGAAACACCACGCTGGCCGAACCTTTCCCCTTTCGCCGCCATCTAGGAATCGCGAACCGGATTTTGCTGCGATCGCAACGAATGGTCGCTTTGTCCTGATACTGTTGAAGAAGTCGATGTTTTGGCTGGTTTGACGGCCGTCGAAATTTGGGGTGACGCACCCCTTCTTCATATGGGGTCTGGTGTAGGGTCCAGTTTTGCAAGTTTCCTGAGGTTTTGTGCTGTGGCCGCTAGCTGGAACGAAACGCTCAAAAATCAATCTGCGGATAGGAGAAGAGCTGCCGTTTGGCCGAAGCGCCATGTCAATCTTTTTGTCTCAGGCCATGGACGAGGCGCAAACGCACATCAGTTCGAATACAAGTGATGCACCCAGCCAAGCCGTGTTGCCGCGTTCATCAAATGGGGGCGAAACTTCGACCAAATCCGCGCCGATCAAGTTCAATCCTGACAATTCCCGTACAACTTGGATCGACTGATAGCTGTTTGGCCCACCTACTTCTGGTGTGCCGGTCCCTGGTGCATAGGCTGGATCAACAAAGTCGATGTCATAGGTGCAATAGGTTGGTTGACTGCCAACGATCGCACGCACTTCAGCCATCACATCCTTCACGCCGCGCTCGAAAAACTCTTCTATCCGAATGATCCGCACGCCCTGTGCTTCGCCCCATTGCACATCTTCGGTGTTGTAAGCGGTGCCGCGAATGCCGACTTGTACCATGCGTTTTGGGTCAACAAGCCCTTCTTCGATGGCGCGGCGAAAAGGCGTGCCATGGGTGTATTTGTTGCCGCCAAAATATGTGTCGAACAAGTCTGTGTGGCTGTCAAACTGGATCAATCCCAGAGGCGCTTCAGTGGCCAGTCCACGCAAAACTGGTAGGGAAACAAGGTGATCGCCGCCAACAGTTATGGGTAAGATGCTTCTAGATTTCAAATGCGCGTAGAAGGCAGAAATCCGGTCCATGCAATCCATGATGTCAATCGGATTGGGCGAAACATCCCCAAGGTCCGCACAATTGACCAGATCAAAGGGGTTCACGCCGGTGACCGGATTACCCGCACGTATCATTGTTGACAGGTCCCGCACCTGGCGCGGGCCGTGACGTGGACCCGGTCGGTTGGTGGTTCCCGCATCCCACGGAACACCCACAAGGCCAAGCTGCACATGGTCATAAGCCGGATGGTCCGGGGTCACATGTGGAAGCCGCATGAAGGTTGGCACGCCCGCAAAGCGGGGCAAGTCCATGCCTGATACAGGCTGGAAAAACTCTTTTGTGATGTCGTTCATGATGTGACCTCCTTGGGTGTCTTTGATAGATTTTCGGCGACCATTGAGATCATCTCAAACATTACGGCCCCTGCGGTCAAAGCGGTGATCTGGTTGGGACTGTCTTTGGTCGGCATCATGCAAACGATGTCCCCCCCGACAATGTTTAACCCGCGAACAGCGTGCAGCAGACCTATGGCTTCATCGATGTCGAACCCTTTTTCGCTCGCTTCGATGTTGGACACCCCTGGCGCGATTGTCGGGTCAAGGCAGTCCAGATCAAACGTGATGTAGACAGGCCGCCCAGCCAATGTCTCGGCCACCTGCGCGACCACATCCGCAAGGCCTCTCTGGCGAAACTCTTTCATGGTGACGACGTTGTAACCATAGTCATAGGAGGGTTGCAGCCAATCCAATGTTCGCGCGTGACCGCGCAAACCGATCTGCATGGAATGGGTCGGATCGACCTTTCCCTGATCGGCGAGATAGGCCCCCCAATGGGCTGCTGATTTATGCGCCCCCAGAAAGTGATCTACCTTGGTAAAAACGTCCGTATGCGCATCCAGATGCAAAAAACACACTGGTTCGCCACCTGTCACCTGACCACAGCCTAACGCCTGAATGATCCCGCCCGTGATGGAATGATCCCCACCTATAGAAATCGGACGCGCGCCTGCCGCGTCGATGTCACTGTAAAAGCGTGTGATCTGCGCGATACAGTCTTCGTTGTCATTGGCGCGCGGAAAAGGCACATCGCCCACATCCACAATGCTTGCCTGACTCCATGGATCAAGCCGAAAGCCGCTATGCATGCGCCGCTGCATGCTGGATACATTCCTTAATGCGCGCGGCCCCAGGTGCTGATCGCGTTCAGTCGTGCCATTTCCTGTGGAATGCGGCACCCCAACCAGGGCAATGTCGTGGCCCGTTGCTGGTTTATTGGGACAGCGAAACAATGTGGGAATGCCCCACCAATAGAGGTTCTCCATCATAGAATTCAGATGTGGATCGGACATGAATATTCCCTTTGCGCAAGTATCAAAACAGTTTTTCAGGAGAGGCTGGCGGTCAGGAACCGCCAGCGTTTTTGCGATAGCTGCCCTGCGCAATCCGGTCGATCACCATCGCACACAGAAGGATGGCAAGACCACCCAGCAACCCTTGCCCTTTGGCAGCGTATTGCAGGGATTCAAGGATCAGCGCCCCCAGCCCATCGGCCCCGATCAATGAGGCAATGACAACCATGGACAACGACATCAGGATGGTTTGATTGATCCCTGTCATGATCGAGGGCAGCGCCAGCGGCAATTCAACATTGAACAACAATTGCCGCCGCGAACAGCCAAATGCGATGGCGGCCTCTTTGGTGGCCTCGGGCACGCCGCGCATCCCCAATGCGGTGAGGCGGATCACCGGTGGCATCGCAAAGATCAACGTTGCCAGCACCCCCGGAGGTTTGCCCGTGCCGAAAAAGGCAATGATTGGGATCAGATAGACAAAGGCGGGCATGGTCTGCATGAAATCCAGCACCGGTTCTGCGATGGCATAGGCGCGCTTGGATTTTCCAAACCAGATGCCAAAAGGCACGCCAATGGTGATGCACAGCAGCGCCCCAGCCCCGATCAATGCGACCGTGATCATGGACAGTTCCCAAAGCCCCATGAAGGCAAGATAGGCCAATGAGGCGGCCGTAAAAATTGCCACACGTGGTCCGGCCAAGCGGTAGGCCATCACAACAATCACCAGCATGACCACAGGCCAAGGGGTTTGCAGCAGCAAAATTTCCAACCCGTCCAGACACCAGCGAATGCCTGCGGTTATACCGTCAAACGTGTCCGAAAAATTTTCCGCGGCCCAATCAAATCCTGCATCACCCCTTTTGGAAAGGGCAGAGAAGTATTCTTTTTTGACCGGGAATTCAGTTATTGGAATTGTCTCGCCTATCAGGCCGGAGGTCAGCCTGGCCAACACCTGATCGGGGTTGGTCACCGTAAACCGCAGCAATGTCAGCGGGACAATGGCCAATGCCATGGCCGATCCGAACATCAGGCTTGCGGTTTTGATCCCTGACTGCTGGCTCTCCGGTTTTGTCCGCCATTTCAGATATTGCGCCTCATAGGCAACATTGGCGTAGAACCCTTCCAGCAGCTTAATGACAACAAGGATCACGATCCCTGTCAGTAGAATTGTTGTGGCCTCGGCTGAGGCTAGATCAGCCTGTTCCTGCGCCCGTGCGGCAACCTTTTTCAGGTTCTCGGCGATCTTGAGTTTTGCCTCGGCCCCCGTCGCATCGCCATTGGCCAGCAGCTCTGCCGCCTGCGCCTCTCGTTTTTCAATGTTATTGAGTGCGCGTTCTAACTTTGCCAGTTGCTCCGCACCCAATTCCCCCCAAAGGCCGCGTCCGATCTGTACCAGCGCGAAGAGCTCCAACACCAGGAACATCCAGAAGAACCCCCAGATCCCACGGGCCGCCCCCCAAAGCGGGCCAAAGACCGCCGCCATTGTGTTCCATGACCATGCAAACCCATTGGTATCCTGAATTTTCTTAAACGCCGTCTTATAGAAGGCGTTATTCTGGACAGTGAAATCGGCGACTGTCGTGCTGGCGGCACTGGGGCCGCTTTCCAATCCTGTATCGGTCATGCCTTACCTCCCTGAATGCCCTTGAGAAGGGTCGGTTTGTCGATCACGCCAACGTCAGTACCGTCATCAGATGTGATCACGATGGGATGTTCAGTGGCAGTGCTGATATCAATCAGCGTATCCAAATCTGTCCCATGAGCCGTGCGCGGGCTTTGCGACAGATCTTCCCAAGCTTTGGGTGTGTATTCCCCCAGGGGCACCATGATGGAATGGGCAAAGACAAGCTTGAGCTTGGAAATCCCATCCACAAAATCGCGCACGTAATCATCTGCGGGTTTGGTGACAATCTCTTCTGGTGTGCCGATTTGTACGATGCGCCCGTCTTTCATAATGGCAATTCGGGTGCCGATGCGGATCGCTTCGTCCAGATCATGGGTGATAAAAACGGTTGTTTTGCCAAGTTCTGCTGAAAGCGCCATGAACTGATCTTGCAACTGGCGACGGATCAACGGATCGAGCGCCGAGAATGGCTCATCCATCAACAAGACATCCGGGTCCGAGGCCAGTGCGCGGGCCAAGCCTACCCGCTGCTGCATGCCGCCTGACAGCTCACGCGGGAAGCGATCTTCGTAGCCCTGAAGGTCCACCAGTTCCAGACAGCGTTGCGAGACTTCCCAGCGGCGAGATTTTGGTTCTCCGCGCACTTGCAAAGGAAACGCCACATTGTCGCGCACAGTGCGGTGCGGCAGCAAGGCCATGTGTTGAAATACCATGCCAAGGTTCACAGCGCGCATTTCACGCAGTTTTTCTGGCGACAGCGCGAGCACATCCTTGCCCAAAACAGAAATCTTGCCCGCAGTGGGTTCGATCAAACGGTTGATGTGTCGGACCATTGTGGATTTGCCGGAACCTGAAAGCCCCATCACACAAAAAATCTCGCCCTTTTGAACAGAGAAGGAACAATCAGCGATGCCGACAACACAACCAAACTCGCCCAACACCTCAGCCTTGCTCAGGTTTCTGGTTTCGATGGCTTTGATTGCTTCATCCGAACGTTCGCCGAAAACTTTCCACACACCGTCCAGGCATATGACAGAGTTATCATTCATTGATTTTGACCTATTGGGAAAAAGGCAAGTGCCGAATGACAGGTCAGCACTTGCAAGTGCACCCCGCACATCTGTTGACGTGCGAGGCACGGGAGTGTTGAATTAGTTCAGCCAGCTGTCCACTTGGTCTGCATTTTCTTCGACCCATTTGCGGGCGAATTCGGCGGCATCTTGTTCTTCCACAATCAATGCGTAGACCATGGCGGAAACCTGTTGCGAGGTTAGGTCAACTTTGGACAGGATTGCTGCCGCGTCTTCATTCATCGCGGCCTGATAGTGAATGTGCAAATAGGCTTTGCTCCAAGCAACACCAGCTGAAGAGTTTTCCAACCAGTTTGGATCATCGGTGGGCTGCGCCACATTCCACTTGGCCGGATCATGGGCAGGCTCGTCCAGTACGGTCAAATCATAGAGCTGGAACATGTGATGCGGCGTGTAGCAAAAAAAGACAATATTCTTGTCCTGATCCGTGGCAGCACCCACCTCGGCCAACGCCAATGTCTCGTCCATTTCCTTCAACGTCATGGTCTGATCGTAGCCATAGGATTTGGCGCGGATCTTTTCAACATTTGTCGATGCCCAACCGGCTGCACCGATCCAGATCTCGCCCATACCATCGCCATCCGTGTCAAAGTTGGCTGCCATGTCAGGATCGCTCAGCTCAGACAACGCCTTGATGCCCGTCCGCTCAGCGGTGGCGGTGGTCACACACATTGCCTGATCAGCGGAGATCCCATTGGGGTTCATCGCGACAGTGCCCTTTTCCTTTACAAACGTGTTGTGAAGGTTGGACTGGTTCGGCAGCCAAACCTCGGGATGTACATGCATCGCCCCGGAATCCATTGCTTCAAATACAATGGGGTTGCTGCCATTTTGCAGCTCCACATCCAGACCAAGATTGTCCTCAAGGACAATTTTCAAAACATTCGCAGTGACACGAACCGATGGCCAGTTGGGCACGCCAATAACAACGTCAGCGGCGAATGCACCAGTACCAAGCGTGGCCAACACGGCCGTTGTAGTCAGTTTCGTTAGCTTGTTCATTCTCTTCTCCATGTTGTCCTTCATTTCTTGAACGGGGTTCTCATTGCTCCGCGAAATCCAACCTGACCCGTCGACGCATCGCCCACGACAAAATTCTGCACCTTTTACAAATGTAATAAATTACAATAATCAGGACTCGAGATGCACAAAGATACAACTAAGAGGCAGAGCAGCATGGTTGCCAAACAGATAGCGAAGGCCGACATCCACTTGCTGCGCGTCTTTTGCGTCGTTGCCGAAGCCGAGGGTTTCTCAAACGCGCAAGTGGTCTTGAATGTTGCGACCTCGACGATCTCACGCCAGATATCAGAGCTTGAAACCCGTTTGGGTATGCGGTTGTGCGATCGAGGTCGAACAGGCTTTCGCCTCACAGACAATGGGACCACGGTCTATCAGGCAGCGCAGAAACTCTTTGGCGCATTAGGAGAATTCCAGGAAACGGTAGACGGCTCAAGAGGCCGGCTATTTGGGCATCTGTCACTGGGGATCATAGAAAACTGGGCGTCAAACAAGTCTGCGCCCATTGTCAGAGCTTTGTCTGAGTTCATGAGCAAAGCACCGGATGTGACCATCGAAATGCATTCGCTTGCCCCCAATGATATCGAGTTTGCAGTCCTCGACGATAAGGTGTCGATTGGGATTGGAGTATTTCATTCGCCAAAGCCCGGGCTGATCTACACAGATGTTTGCAAAGAGATGGTGCGCTTGTATTGCGGCGCAGATCACCCTCTCTTTGACTTGGACGATCCAGCCAAGGTAGAGGCAGCCTTGCACCGATCTCTATTCGCGAAGCGCGCGTATCTCAACGAAGACGTCGTAGCCCCGAAGACCCGGGATTTTCCATCTAATGCGACTGCTCATCAGATGGAGGCCAACGCGCTTTTGATCCTGACAGGAAAATACGTGGGCTACCTTCCCTCCTATTTTGCTGAAGAATGGGTTGCGGATGGCCGGATGAAGAATATCGCGAATGGCGGATATGATCGCGTTGTTACTGTGCAGACCGCCATTCGTCGTGGCGTGCGGCCCAACAACGTTTCCAAAACATTTCTGGAGATCTTTGCGTCTGAGACCAAAGCCTTTTCAACAGCTTGAAGTTGATTGGAAATTGCGTTCAATTTCGACCACTCCCTAAGTTGCGAAAGAGTAGACTAAGGGCTATGCGGACGACTGCAAGAGGATCACAGAGGTGCCTGGGATCAGAGAAGCCAACGAACCGCCGCTGGTGATGACCTTTGCGTACTTGATGATCGGACAACTGGCAGTTGGTCCTTTTGGTTGAAACACCAACTACAGTCAGCGCCAGTGTCTGCTTTGCGCAGATAGTGCAATTTGCAAAGCTTAGTGCCGCGCCCGGAACCGCACTTTGGACCGATGCGTAGCGAATGGCAGCTCCGACAATAGCAGGCCAATGGTGAAAGCGTTTAGCTCAACCCGGCAAAATTGATCGATCCGAAATATGAAAACACTCCACCAGATGACAAGGGAGGAGTGCAATATGTCTTCACGCCCCTAGGAGCTAGTTCTCAATACCCGACGGTAAATGAGGTCCGTATGAACTGGGCACTCTGCGCTTCGTCTACCAAAGCAACGGCAAAATCCTCCATTGAGATTTCCGAGTTGCCATTTGCGTCGATCAAAAGCGTATCGGCGCCAATTCGGAATTTTCCCCGACGGACCCCGGGCCGCAGAAGGGCTGAGGGGCTGGCGTAAGTCCAGTCCGCATCGACGGTGCTTATGCAAAGCTCAGCCTGCGCGAGCGAGGCTCTGGCGGTTGGAACGATGCTCTCGGGCAGGAAATCAGGGTCGGAAAGAACAGTATGCGGACTGCCGTTTGGAAGACGCAACCGCGCGGCACCGCCGACGATGATCACCCGGACATCCGCGATCGAAGCACCTTTGAGGATGGATCGCGTGAGGGCGACGACGTCGCCTTCGTGGCCGGACGGCGTGCGAAGAGAGCTGATCGCCAGATCATGGCCTGCCATGGCTTTTGCAACGGCCGAGGGATCGCTGACACTTGCGATAAGACCCTTAACAGTTTCCGGTAGCTTGGCGAGCCCTGCCTTGTTTCTGACCACCGCGGTAACGTCATGACCGCGAGTGACGGCTTCTGTGACGACGCGAGAGCCGACGTCACCGGTTGCTCCAAATACGATAATTTTCATCGGAATTTCCTTTAGTTGGTTGTATGATTTGCGTGTTGTAGGGGAGTGAGGCGCAGGGACCGACCAGATAGCTGTCCTAGCGATATTGCAGAAAGAACGATTCCAGCGCCGACGATCTGCCAGACGGTGAGAGCTTGACCAAGCAACACCCAGCCGATCAGAACGGCGGCCAACGGGCTGAGGAAGCCAAGGGCGGATACCGCGCCCGGTTCGATGCGCGAAATGCCTCTGAACCACAGGATATAGGTTAGTGCTGCGCCAATGAGGCCAAGATATCCAATGCCGAGGATATTTTGTACGTCCAACGCTGGCAGGGGTGGCTCAAGCAAAACAGCAAGCGGCACCAGCAACAGCCCCCCCGCGCTCAGCTGCCATGCGGTAAAGGTAAGGAGCGGTACAGAAGGTTGCCATTTACGCGTCAGCACCGTCCCCGCTCCCATGGAGATTGCCCCGCCAAGCCCCGCAGCCAACCCGACTGGGTCCAGACCAACGTTCCCGCCAAGCGCAAGAAAGCCGACACCGACAATACCCATGGCCGCGGCGGTGATTGATGTGGGTCTTATGGCGGACCCGAGGACGATTGAGGCGAGGAACACAACGATGAGCGGCTGAACCGCCCCAACAGTCGCTGCAACGCCGCCCGGAAGCCGATAAGCAGCGACAAACAGCAAGGTCCAGAACAAAGTAAAATTTAGCGCCCCAAGCGCAAAAACACGTGCCCACCAAATTCCTTGGGGCAATTGCCTGGCCAATACCAGCAGTATCAACCCGGCGGGCAAGGCGCGTAGTGCGGCCATCGTGATTGGATAGCCTACAGGCAAATACTCAGTCGTTACATAATAGGTGCTGCCCCAGACCAAGGGCGCGATGGCGGTGATTGCAAGGTCAATTTGTCGGTTCATGCTGGGCTCCATTTCTCTTGACGTCAAGATACATGGATAAATCTTGACGTCAAGATGAATTGTCACTACTCACCACTTCATGGATCAAGTTGACCGCATCGTCGCGCAATGGAACAGCGCCCGCCCCGACCTAGACGTTGGACCAATGGAAACCATCGGTCGGCTGTATCGCCTCGCGGCGATGTTACGAAGTGAGATGGAAAAAACCTGGAAGGCCCATGGGCTTAACTCCGCCAGTTTTGATGTTCTGGCGACCCTACGCAGATCAGGGAAACCGGATGGATTATCCCCGGGCGAGCTTCTTGACCTGACAATGGTGACATCCGGAACAATGACCAATCGCGTCGACCAGCTGGTGAAGAGGGGGCTTGTTGTGCGGGTACCGAACCCCGAAGACAAGCGTGGTTTTCTTATCCGTCTCACCGAAGACGGTATGACACAAATTGAGGCCGCAGTGACCGACCATGTGAAGACACAGCATCGGCTGATGGATGGCTTTTCCCACAAGCAAAGAGGCGAGTTGAACGACCTTCTTAGAATGCTCACAGGGTCTGTAGAAACCGACGCAGTCTAACTCTAAGCCGCCATTGCCGGTAAGCAAAAACGGCTACTAATTCCACATCGATGTTGTTCACTCAGTTGGACACCAAAATCTGCTTTTGAATTGTCAGGTATTCCGCCCGAGGACCGCTATGGGCTGACACCAGCCATCGGGCGGCTGGGAATTCGCGCGGACTTGCTGCGCCCCTGCTGCCGCGCCGGCGCATATCCGCTTTGAGCCTTTCTTGCCATTTGCAGCGCCTTGCCTGAATGTCTGTTTCAAGAAAATTACTTATGGAACCGACCAAATGATATTGCTCAAGCCAAGCATTGATAGCATTCCCGCTTACGTCTCGGCTTTGCGAAGAGGTTGGTCGCCAACCAATTTGCGGTCCGAAGCCGCACAAGAGCAATTAGACAGCATCTCAAAGGACGCACCATCATTTATTTTGAATCTCGATGATCCGACTGCAAGGGGAGGACCAGTTACACTGCCAGACGGCTCGAAAGTGCCACGCTTGCCAAGTATCCGTCGTTGGATCTGGGATGATGGATTTTGTGGCCAAATAGGTTTGCGATGGAAACCGGGCACCGAAGAGTTGCCTCCAACTTGTTTGGGTCACATTGGGTACGCTGTCGTGCCTTGGCGGCAAGGAGAAGGGTTGGCGTCTGCCGCGCTTCTAGGAATTCTTCCAGAGGCGAAGGCAATCGGCTTGAAGTACGTCGAAATTACCACCAGCCCTGATAACCCTGCGTCGATGCGGGTCATCGAAAAAGCAGGCGGCACTTTGGCAAGAACTTATATTGCCGATAAGTCTCTTGGTGGGTACGAGACGCTGGAGTTCAAAATTTCGCTGGCTGAGTGAGCTAGTTATGGAAGCTGCCGTTCAACTCCAAGAAAGGAACGCCACTTTGGCGCTCTGCCGACCTTTACCTCCTGCCTCAGTACCGATTTGATGTGCTGGTGCGGAGAGGCCAAGGAGTTTGTGCCCGGTCCGGGTAAGTGACGATAAGCTGGAAGCGCTGAAGGCCATTCATTGTGGGTTGGCCGCATCTACAAGCCTGCCAGAGCCGAGCAAGGCGGAGCTAGTGGAAGCCTTGTTGTTGGAAATTGCAAAATCTCGCCACGAAAAGACCAACTGCGTGCCCGCCTTAACCAAGCAGTTTCTCGAGATGCCTACAGAACTCCAAGATGCTTTGGAAAGAGTCTTCGATCAGGAAACTCCGTCAGCCGACTTCCCTTCAATGTAACGAGTGTAGTTCATGACGGCCCCCTTCGGACCTTCGTCCATTGGCCAAGATGCTGCGGTCGTAGTCCACAATCCGGTCATTCGCTGGAAGAGCAACATTCGGAGTTGCTCGAACTCACAGTCAGGCGGACAAAGTTAGCTTTCGCCGGAGTGGCACCAACGGCTGGTTTCGTCACGTCGCGACTGGACCATTTTTTGACGGTCTAATCGGGCTGCTCGCGATTGCATTTCACCTTATTCTATTTTCCGCAATGCAGGGAATGAAACGTCTTCATGCCTAACACTGCATTTATCTTGGCCTGATACTTTTCCGTTGCTTGAGCACAGTTCCTAAATCGAAACCTGACGGTTTTCGCGGATGTCATGCATTTTGGCGCGATTATCATATCGCCTCCGAAGTTATGAATTTACTCTGAAAAAAAAGAGGAGCTCATCATGCAACTAGTAATTAACGGCAGCCCGGTCACCGTGCCTGAAGAATTGCAGGACGTGACTTTGCTGGACTTTCTTCGCGACTTTGCGGGACTGACGGGCACTAAATTTGGTTGCGGGATCGGGCTTTGTGGAGCCTGCACCGTGCATCTTGACGGCGTGGCAACACGATCCTGCCAGACATATGTCTCAGATTTAGACGACACGCAGGTCACGACCATCGAAGGGCTGGCGCAGACTTTCTCTGGAGAGGGGCTGCATCCGGTTCAGCAGGCTTGGATCGCCGAAGGTGTCCCGCAATGCGGCTATTGCCAGGCCGGGCAGATAATGACCGCATCAGCACTGCTGCGACGCGTGCCCGATCCGACCGATGCGGAAATTCGCGAAGAAATGAGTGGGAACTTGTGTCGGTGCGGAACATACGGACGTATTCGCCAGGCCATTGTCCGCGTCGCGCAAGAGGCTTGACCATGAAACAACGAATCGAAACGAAAAAAATCAACCGCCGGCTTTTTCTGAAAAAGACTGGCTGGATTGCCGCAGGTCTGACAGTTGCCGCTTATGCTTCTTATCCCGTGATGCGCGCCAAGTTGCCCGCATTCCCGACGCTTGACGCCCCCAACACTCAGGACGGGGTGCTATGGCTTCAGGCAATGGCCGACGGGCGCATCCGGTTTTTTTGCCCAAGAATGGAAATGGGGCAAGGTGCTGGACTGGGGCTTAGTCAGGTTGTGGCTGAAGAGCTGAATATTGATCAGGCCGATATTGAGTGCATTCTGCCTGATACAGATCAGGTTCCTCCGTTTCAGATGACCGTTGGCAGCCAAAGTATCGCGAATTTCTTTGATCCGGTTTCTTGGGGCGCGGCACAGCTGCGCGAGGCATTGCGGAGATTGGGGGCGGAAAAATCTGATCTGCCTGCGGACCAGATCAAGGACGGTCGAGCAGGATTTGTTTTGCCAGATGGTACCACCCTCCGTTACAGCGACTTGGTGCCTGACACAGAAGTTATTGTCAGCGAGGACCAATTGCTGCCAGATGACACCCTGCCACGACTTGCCTTGAAATCAGCCAAAAACCACAAGGCAATCGGACAAGATTGGCGACATCATGAACTAGAGGCAATTGTTACCGGTCAGATGACCTACGCCCGTGACGTTCAGGTCCCTGACATGGCTTTTGGCGCTGTGATTTACCCGCCAGGCTTTGGGGCAAAACTTCTATCAGCCGACACAAACAAAGCCCGCGCAATACCGGGCATCATTGGCGTTGAAATCGACAAAGGCGATGACTTTATTGGTCTAGTTGCTGAAAGTCCGTTTATTCTTGGAGCTGCTATTGAGGCCTTAAATGCGCAATGGAAAATAGACGAGACGCTTGATCAGGGCCAAATAGACTCTCGTCTTGATGTCGAAAAATTTCGTTCAGACGATAATTTCGCCCACACTCTGTGGTCATCTGGCGATCTAGGCACGGCGCAGCGGCATGCCAAACATCGTGTAACCGGTCGCTACGACACGCCTTTTGCGGCCCATGCGGCGATTGAACCGCGTTCTGGTGTGGTTTGGGTAAAAGAGGACAAGATTGAGGTTTGGTGCAGCACGCAAGACCCATATTTCGTTCAAAACCGGGTGGCAAAGATCCTTGGTCGAGAGGCCGAAGATGTTGTTGTGCACACGCACCGTATCGGTGGCGGATTTGGTGGGCGGGTGCCCTGTCAGGCGTCCGAGGCGGCAGCGCGTTTGTCGGCCATCTTCAACCGGGCAGTGCGCGTGCAATGGGATCGCGAGAACGAGTTTCAGAACAATTATTTCCAACCGAAATTTGCGCATTACATCGAGGCTGGAGTCACCTCAGACGGCAAAATAAGTCACTGGGATCATGACTTTGTTTCTTCATCCATCTTGACAGGGACAGTGCCCAGTTTGGTTGGCAAGGCAATTGATATTGCTACCCCAGATGATGGAACAATTCGCGGCATTGTTCCGCAATATGACATTTCAAATCGGCGCATCCGTTACGCGGCTGTCCGTACTCCGGTCCCAATCAATGCCTGGCGCGGCCTTGGGTCTGCACCAAACGCTTTTGCTATTGAAAGTATGATGGACGAATTGGCGTTCATAGCGGGTATCGACCCGTTGCAATTCCGTTTGCAAAACCTGCCACTAAGCAGTGATCGACTAGCCAATGTATTGCGTGAGGTGGCCGAAATATCCGACTGGGGTCGGCCATCCCCCCCCGAAACCGGACGTGGGCTGGCGTGTGCTGTTTACAAAGATGAAACCGCCGCCGCCGTTGTTGTGGACATTCAGATCGATCACACAACACGCGCAGTACGGGTAACTAAAGCTTGGTGTGCTCAGGATTGTGGCTTGGTGCTAAACCCACATCAGGTAGAAAGTCAGATAATGGGCAATATTATCTGGGGCTGCAGTATGAGTTTGAAAGAACAGATCACAATTGCCGCGGGGCGTATCGATGAAGACAATTTCCATATGTACGAACCACTTCGCCAAGAGTCCGCCCCTGAGGTGAAAGTGGCATTGGTTGTGCCGGCTGACACGGCCCCATCCGCAGTGGGTGAGGCGGCACTGCCACCAGTTCCAGCGGCGATTGCAAACGGGGTATTTGCAGCGACAGGGCAGCGGAACCGGCACCTGCCGATGACCTACGAAAGTCGTTTTGACGAGACGGGTTAGCGAAGTCTGTTGTATAGGTTAATGGCCGATCCTAACCTGCATCAAGTATGGCCATAATTGTCGATTGCCTGAGCTACCAAATAGTTGTGGAGGTTATCTCATTCGCAATTTCGCCAAAGCGAGCCTGATTGACCTTGTCGCAATCTATCTCGGACAAACTCACCCGGCGTTGCTCCCTAAGGACTTAGGTGGCGTCGATACGTTGCGCCAGGCCCATATTCCGGCAGAATTCAAGCGCAGCTTATTGCAAACTGTCGGGCGCGAGTGCGGTCAGGAGGCGCTATTGTCAATCGGTCAAGGGATCAGTCACGTCACATATGATCCGATTTGGCACAACGCACTTCGCTCTGAAAATCCAGCAGTATTGTTTGGTAAATGGCGTCGGTTTGAAGTGTTTTCCCATTCGAAAAACCGATTGGAAATTGATTTTTCCGATGGAAACAAAGCTCGTTTCAAGCGTTACTCGACGGGCGACGGCATTCCTACGGCAGCGGAGAACCTGTTTATTTGTGGATTGATCATTGGGCTTTTGGAAGGCATCGGTTGTCGTGGGCTGTCGTGCGAGATGGCGGCGCAGGGAGGCAGGGTTTTGCGCATTCGCGACAAGCGCTGCTTTTGGCTCCCTGATGATCCGGCCAGTCTTGTGACCGGTGAATGGACAATTGGATGGAGGGCCCACGCCGACCCTGAAGGTATGGGAACAACAGATGAAGCGCTGCTGCTGTTAGATTTGCCACCGATCGGCGATCAATCCTTAGCGGCCCTGGTCAAAAAAGTGACCGATCTATTGATGCGAGATGTTGCGCGTCAATGGAAAACCGGCGACTTGGCAAGCGCGTTAGGTCTGTCAAGCCGGACGCTCCAGCGCAGATTGGGCGAAACTGGACTTAGTTTTTCGCACTTGGTTCGCCTGGTGCGTATCTCTAAGGCCTGCCGTCTACTGCAGTCTGGCGACACCCCACTTACAGTGATTGGGTTTTGCGCCGGGTTTTCCGACAGTGCCCATTTCAGCCGAGACTTTCGCGCGAGTGTGGGTTTAACACCGTCCGAATTTCGTGCGATTCAGTAGCCCCTGCAGATTAAACGAATGCCGTGTCAGCGCCGTTCATTTGGGCTGCAATGGCTGCTTTCAGCAGATTGTTACTGTTTATACACGGTGCAGCATCGGTCATATTGGGCTCAAACCGGACTTGCGGCAGTGCGGCAGCGAAAAATCAGTGACTCGCCACGGTTAAGGTCTGCTATGCGGACAAAGCCGCCTTTCCCATTTGGCCATGTTGCTAACGTAGTAATTGTTCGCGGCTGCAGCACACGCTTGCTGCATCGCAGCCCACGTCACCGAAGCAGTCGTTCAAGGTCGTCAAAAATCACCAAACCAGAACCTCCCTTTCGCTGCTCGCTAGATCAACACGAAAGTCACGGGACAGACCCGCCTTTTGCAGGTGCAACCAATGCTCATGCTGCAATCTTAGAACGGTTGTCGCAGTAGTCAGGTGCTTCATAGAGAAGTACCTCAAATTGTGTGGCAAATTCAAAATGGTTACCCTTGTACACAGGCCAACCGGCTGCCACTCGACTGAATTCCTAGAATTTTCTTATGACAAACCCGACCTGATGTCCAAATGACCCACATTTTGGGTGCCCTCTGATCATCAGAAAGTACAATGTTGAGCAATCGCATTCATCCAGGCTGGAGGAGAAGGGTTGCCAAACAGCGAAGATTAATCGGATATTCTCTGAGTTCGCTTAGAAGAACCATCGCTTTGATCCGGGACAACCGCAAACTATCGCTGAGTACCAATCCCCAAACACGGTAAAGGCATAATCCCGATGATCCTGCGCATTGACATTGATAGAACCTCACCAGTTGGATTGCGCGATCAGGTCCATGCCGAAATTTCCCAAGTGATTTTGGATGGCATCCTGCCGCCGGGTTCGAAATTGCCGTCAGTTCGATTGTTGGCGGGTCAGCTTGACGTTTCGGTCAACACGGTCCTTGGGGCTTATGCGCGACTTTTAGAAGATGAGTTGATCGAAAGCCGCCACAGGTCAGGGTATTTCGTGCATTCGAATCTGCGATTGGCGCCGCCAAATGGGTCTGATGTGGTCAGCGAGGTCCATCAGTCGGTTGACCTTGAGAAACACCTGAACACTAAGGTGCGGCCCTCGCGAAACAAAAGCATCAAGCGACCCGAAAACTGGCGGGATTGCCCGTACCCACTGGTCTGCGGCCAGATCGATGTTGCGCATTTCCCGCTGACTGAATGGCGAGAATGCACAAGACTGGCGATGAACCGGCACGACCTAAGCATCTGGACCGGAGACAATTTTTACCGCGACAGCGAGGAATTGCTGGACCAGATCCGCAAGCGCATTCTGCCGTTGCGCGGGATCTTCACCTTCAGCGAGAATATTCTGGTGACAATGGGAAGTCAGCAATCCCTTTATATTGTCGCCTCACTGCTTGGGGGGGCCGATAAGACGGTGGCATTTGAAGACCCCGGATATCCCGAAGCACGCAACATTTTCGAGCGGCTGTTTGGAAATGTCCAGTTCATTGAGGTGGATGATGAGGGCCTTGTTGTGGACGAGCGCCTTATGGGGGTTGATCTGGTCTATGTAACGGCCAACCGGCAATTCCCGACAACGGCGTCAATGTCTGCCGCTCGGCGAAACCTGTTGCTACAAAAGGCTGATGAATACGACTTTCTGATCCTCGAAGACGACTATGATGGCGAGCTGAATTACCGCAAAGATATCAACCTTGCGTTGCAACGGCAGGATAAATCCGGACGGGTCATCTATATTGGCAGCATGTCCAAAAGCCTTGCACCCGGGCTGCGCATTGGTTTTTTGGTGGCGGACCCAAGACTGATCACCGAAGCGCGAGCCTTGCGCGGATTAATGATTCGCCATGCTCCGATGATATTGCAGAACACGGCGGCACTTTTTTTGCGGTTCGGGCACTATGATGCCCTCTTGTCGCGGCTGCATGCGTCGCTTGAGCAGCGATGGATCTTGGCCCATGAGATATTGAAACAGGATTTTCAGGACTTTCAGATCAGCAGTTCCTTGGGGGGAACAAACTTTATGATGACCGACCTCAGCCAGACCCGAACCGCAAAACAAATTGTAGCATGCGCATTGTCGGACGGCGTCGTTATCGAAGAGATTTCAAGCTGTTACCACGATCCGGGCGACGGCACCTATTCGTTTCGATTTGGCATTTCCTGTGTGGATGATGCGGCACTGGAAGAAGGTTTGGGCAAGCTGAGGTGCGCGATTAACGAAGGTTAATCTGTACCCATACACGACCAAAATCTGTATCTATAAAACTTCGCAAAACGCGAACTAACATCCATGAACTTGTGAAGCTGAGGCTGCTTTAGCGGTGTTTTCCCGACGGTGGGGAAGTCCGATTTGGTGTCCTTTCGCATCGCATTCACTGATGATCAACGAGAGTTTCATGGACCCGGATACCGCAACACCCTTCTTACGATTTGACCGCGTCAAAAAGAGCTATGACCAGAAGACCTTGGTTGTGAAAGACTTCACACTTGATGTGGGCAAAGGTGAGTTTTTGACGTTGTTGGGCCCTTCGGGGTCCGGCAAAAGTACGGTCCTGATGATGCTTGCCGGTTTTGAAGGTGTCACCAGCGGCGATATTGCCATCAACGGCACATCAATCACCAAAACTGCACCCTATCGGCGCAACATCGGTGTCGTGTTCCAGAATTACGCTCTGTTCCCACATATGACGATTGGAGAAAATCTGGGCTATCCGCTGACTGTGCGCAAAATGCCCAAAGACCATATCAAGGCGCGGGTGAGCGAATACCTGAAGCTGATCGAGATGGAAGATTTCGGCGGGCGGTTTCCCGGTCAATTGTCGGGTGGTCAACGCCAAAGGGTCGCGCTGGCGCGTGCGCTGATCTTTGAGCCCGACATGATCCTGATGGACGAACCCTTGGGCGCGTTGGACAAAAAGCTGCGCGAACAGATGCAGTATGAAATCACCAGGCTGCACAAGAAACTGGGGTTCACCGTCGTTTATGTGACGCACGACCAGACCGAAGCACTGTCGATGTCGGACAGAATCGCCGTGTTCAACGATGGTGTAGTGCAACAATGCGCATCCCCGGCAGAGTTATATGAACAACCAAGCAATGCCTTTGTTGCGGACTTCATCGGTGAAAACAACTTTGTGCCCGGCAAGGTCAAATCGATCGATGGCACCTTGGCGCAGGTTGTGATCAGCGGCGGCGAAACGGTTACGGCACAATGCGCAGACGGGGTTAAAGCCGGCGACAGTTGCAACATCTCTGTGCGGCCGGAAAAGCTGTTCATCAAGCCAACATCACACGCCTATGAAAACGAAATGTCAGCTGCATTTGTTGCCCGACACTATGTCGGAGATTTCATCCGGTATTATTTTCAGCTTCCCGACAAAACCGAAATGAACGTCAAGGTTCTGAATGATCTGGCCGCGCCGGAATTTGAGGAAGGTCAGACCGGCCAACTGGTTTGGCTTAAGAAAGATTGTTTTGCGTTTCCGGCCTAACTGGATGCGCCATCTCGGATGCGGACAACAAGTGCGCACCATCACAACAAGGAGTAAGATATGACTTTAAGACCAAACATGCTGGCCAGTGCGGCGGCTTTCGTGCTGGGCTTTGCTTCGCTTGCAAGCGCCGAAGATTTGACGGTGGTTTCGTTTGGCGGCGCATATGGTGCAGCCCAGCAGGAACACATGATCGGCCCATTTGCCGAAGCGACTGGCACAAACGTGCTGTTTGAGGATTATTCCGGTGGCATCGCCGAGATCAAAGCTCAGGTTGAGGCGGACAACGTCCAATGGGATGTGGTCGACATCGAGGTGATCGACCTTGAACGCGCCTGTTCCGAAGGCCTGCTTGAAATCATTCCACGTGACATTCTTCCTGCCGGTGATGATGGCACCCCCGCCATGGATGATTTCATCCCGTCGGCGTTGGCCAACGAATGCGGAGTGGGCGTGATCGTCTGGACAATCGTCTATGCCTTCAACAGTGAAACAATGACAGGTGACACGCCGTCCACAATTGCCGATCTGTTTGACACCGAAAGGTTCCCCGGCATGCGCGCATTTCGCAAGCGGCCACAAGTCAACATGGAATGGGCATTGATCGCTGATGGGGTCGCGCCAGAGGACGTTTATGAAGTGTTGGCGACCGAAGAAGGTCAGGCCCGCGCCTTTACAAAACTTGAAACGATCCGTGATGACATCGTCTGGTTTGACAGCTGGTCCCAAGCCCCCCAACTGTTGAACGACGGCGGTGCGGTGATGGTCCAATCTGCGAACGGGCGTATTTTCAGCGCAATTCAGGAAGATGGGAAACCGTTTGAGATGGTCTGGGACAACCACGTCTTTGACCTTGACGTCTGGGCCATCGTGCGCGGGTCCGCGCAAAAAGAGCTGGCCATGGATTTCATTGCTTCGGCAACACAGTCGCGCCCCTTGGCGGGGATGGCGGACGTGGCCTATGGCCCGACACGGTTGTCGTCTGCGGCCTATGTTGATGCGGCGGTCGTGCCGGATCTGCCAACATCACACATTGATCAGGGTCTGAAGGCCGACGGTATCTTCTGGGCTGACTTTGGCGAATCCCTGGGCGAGCAGTTCAACGAATGGCTGCTGCAATAGGCCTCTAATGCAGGCTCCACGCCGTACCGTTTGCGGCGTGGACCACCACCAGTTTTCATTTTGCGGGATGCGATCAGATGAATGCCAACGTGATTTCAACAACAGACAGACGTGCGGCGATGCGAGAATTGCGCACACGCAAACGCGCGGCGTTCATGTTCGTTCTGCCCATTCTGGCGTTCCTGATGTTCACCTTTGTGGCCCCGATTGCCACTATGCTGTTTCGCAGCGTGCATCACCCGATTGTCGCCGAACTTATCCCCGATACCTTGCAGACCCTTGATGGATGGGACAACACCGCGCTGCCCAGTGACGCCATGCTGGCGCAGATGGCGATTGATCTTGGGCGTTTGGCCAAAGACCGCACTGCGGGCAAGTTGGGCCAAGAAATCAACCGCATCCTGCCAGGGTTCAGCAGCATCATCAATTCAACGGCCCGCCGGTTGGGCCGCATCGAAGAGGCCGAGCTGGCCGCCAGTGGCGCCGAAATCCTTGTTAATCTGAATGCACGCTGGGCCGAACCCGAGACATGGCGCGCCATTCAAAGTTCTGGCGATGTGTATACGTCCAATTACTACCTGACGGCCCTTGATCTGGAACGAGGGGCCGATGGGGGCATCCAAACCCGTGAAGACACGCAAATCTACGTCCAGCTTTATTCCAAGACGCTGTGGACGGCGTTGATTATCACTGGCCTGACCGTTCTGCTGGGATATCCGCTGGCCTATTACATGGCGAGCGCACCGGCAAAGTACGCAAATATGTTGATGGTGTTCGTGTTGTTGCCCTTCTGGACCTCGCTCTTGGTGCGCACCACCTCATGGATCGCGATGTTGCAGACCAATGGTGTGGTGAATTCGATGTTGATGGCCGTTGGAATTACCGATGCCCCGCTTGAATTACTCTATACCCAATTCGCGACGATCCTCGCCATGACCCACATTCTGCTGCCCTTCATGATCCTGCCTTTGTTCAGCGTGATGAAAGGTATCGACCCAAGCTTTCTGCGCGCAGCCTTGTCGATGGGCGCCCGCCCGATCCCGGCGTTCATTCGGGTTTACCTGCCGATGACATTGCCGGGCCTGTCCGCGGGCGCGCTCCTCGTTTTCATTATTTCGGTCGGGTATTACATCACCCCTGCACTTGTGGGTGGGACCGACGGGCAGATGATTTCGAACATCATCGCCTTCCACATGCAGCAATCAAACAACTGGGAACTTGCCGCGGCACTTGGCTCGCTTTTGCTGGGCATGATCCTGATCCTTTATTGGCTTTACGACCGTTTCGTCGGGGCCGGAAACATCAAGTTGGGATAATCCATGCAGCACCTTCCTCCCTATTTCGGCTTCTGGCATTATCTGGGCCACTATGGCCTGCGCGCTACGGCCTTTCTTGTGCTCGCCTTCTTGATGGTTCCGATCCTCATCATCATTCCGCTGTCGTTCAACACTGAGCCGTATTTCTCCTTCACCGAAGGCATGCTAGCGCTTGACCCGGCTGCTTATTCAACCCGCTGGTATGCCAATATTTTCAATGACCCCAAGTGGATGATTGCCATTCGCAACAGCTTTGTCATCGGGTTTGCTGCGGCCCTTATCTCCACGGTTTTGGGGACAATCGCTGCCGTCGGGCTGGCGTCGCCTGTCATGCCGTTCAAACGGTTGATCATGGCGCTGTTGTTGTCGCCGATGATTGTGCCGCTGATCATTATCGCGGCGGGGATGTTCTTTTTCTATTCGCGCTTCAATCTTGTTGGCAGCTACTCAGGGCTGATCCTCGCCCATGCTGCCCTTGGCGTGCCTTTTGTGATCATCACAGTGACGGCGACCTTGGCAGGGTTTGATCGGTCCCTTTACAATGCGGGTCTCAGCATGGGTGCCAGACCGTTGAAAGCGTTCTGGGATATCGTGATCCCGTTGATCCGGCCCGGGGTGATTTCGGGGGGCTTGTTCGCCTTTATCACATCCTTTGATGAAGTTGTTGTTGTCCTGTTCATCGCCGGACCCGAACAGCGCACGATCCCGCGTCAGATGTTTTCGGGCCTGAGGGAACAGATCAACCCAACTATTCTGGCCGTCGCGACATTGCTGATTCTGACATCCATCGCACTGCTGGTCACGCTGGAAATGCTGCGCCGTAGGTCGGAACGAATGCGGACCACGGCACACTAAACCGAACACTTTACTTTCATCACACTCAAACAAAAAAGGGGATTTCACATGAATTCCATTGGTCACTTTGTATCTAACGAACACTGGCCGGGGACGTCCGGCCGCCTTGGAGATGTCATTAATCCAGCCACTGGCGAGGTTATCAGCCGCGTAACACTGGCAACAAAGGAAGACGTCGATACCGTGATCGGCATCGCCGCCAAAGCCGCCCCCGGTTGGGCCGCAACACCCCCGGCCAAGCGCGCCGCAGTGATGTTCAACTTCCGCGATCTGCTGAAGAGGCACATCGAAGAACTGGCGGTGATGCTGTCGGCTGAGCATGGCAAAACCATCCCCGACGCCAAAGGCGAAATTGCCCGTGGGATCGAAGTGGTGGAATTTGTCTGCGGCGTGCCGCAGCTGCTCAAGGGGGAATACTCCGAAGCCGTCGGTCAGAATGTGGACAGTTTTTCGGTTCGCCAGCCGGTGGGTGTGATTGCAGGGATCACCCCGTTCAATTTTCCGGCCATGGTGCCGTTGTGGATGTATCCGGTCGCCCTTGCCACTGGCAACGCGTTCATCCTGAAACCATCCGAGAAAGATCCATCCGTCGTCATGCGCATCGCCGAACTGCTGGCCGAGGCTGGTTTGCCCGAAGGTGTGTTCAACGTCGTCAACGGCGACAAAGAGGCCGTGGATACGTTGCTCGACAGTCCGTTGATTGACGCTGTCAGTTTTGTCGGGTCCACGACAATCGGTGAATACATTTACCAGCGTGGCACCGCTGCGGGCAAACGTGTGCAGGCCTTGTGTGGTGCCAAGAACCACATGGTCATTTTGCCCGACGCGGATATGGAACAAGTCACAGATGCTTTGATCGGCTCGGCCTACGGGTCGGCGGGCGAACGCTGCATGGCGATTTCGGTGGCGGTCCCCGTCGGGGAAGGCACAGCGGATCGGTTGATCGAGGCTTTGACGCCACGCATCCGTGCGCTCAAAGTTGCGCCTTACACTGACCCAAGCTCAGAACTCGGGCCTGTTATCTCCAAGCAAAGCTACGACAAAATCCACGACTACATCGACCAAGGCATCAACAAGGGCGCCAACCTTGTTGTGGACGGACGTGGCGTCGAATTGCAGGGCTATGAAAACGGCTATTTCATCGGCGGTTGCCTGTTCGATAATGTGACAACGGATATGACGATCTACCGCGAAGAGATTTTTGGCCCCGTCCTGTCGGTTGTTCGTGCGGAGTCTTATGACCAGGCCGTCGATATGATCAACGATCATGAATACGGGAATGGCACCGCGATTTTCACCCGCGATGGGGATGCCGCGCGCGATTTCTGGTCACGGGTCAAGATCGGGATGGTGGGTGTGAATGTGCCTATTCCGGTGCCTGTGGCCTACCACAGCTTTGGTGGCTGGAAACGGTCGTTGTTTGGCGACCACCATCTGCATGGCATGGAAGGCGTTCGCTTTTGCACGCGGCTTAAGACCATGACGACACGCCGGCCATCGGGCATCCGTACCGGTGCCGAATTTAACTTCACGGCTGGCAAAGACGCATAGAAACTTCACGCTTGCAGGTCTGACCCTATTTTGCTGACAACTCTTGTTGATTTTGAGTGCTGTCAAAACAGCGGAGCTGTGAATTTCCTGAAAACAGAAGGGGATGCATCTTGTGTGTCTCCTTCACCCATTTCACGAAATGGCCTCCCAAGATCCTAACACACCACGCTGCGCCACATCCTGCGCTTGCGACCAAGGAGATTGCGCCCGATGGCCTCCCGACTGACCTTTGCCAATAACTTTACGGGTCGAATCCCTGAGTTCCTGCAATCCCTCCTTGCCGACCTGTCCCGTTGGGCGCTGTTGGTTTCCATCGCCGCGGCCGGCATGAAGACATCGTTCAGAACCATCTTTGATGTTGGCGGACAAGCCATTGTTCTGACCGTTATTGAAACCGTCTTCATTGCTGGCTTCATCCTGTTTGGTATCATCTGTTTCACTGGCTAAGCGGCTTAACTGGCCCAAAGCAAGAGCATCGGTTGGCCAACTAAACGCTTTGGCGTGAGCCTTACTACCAGAGTCAGAGGGTGGCTGTTTGGTCTTCTAGGAGCTTTCCCCAAGTAAAAATCTCGAATGTCCGATGGGCGGGAAAGTAGAATGGATCGTTGGCAACCAATTCTTCGACTTCCGATTTTTCTGCGGCTTCAACAACCCAAAGTGCGCCACAAAACTCTTCGTCGGGATTGGGCTTCAAACCGCCACCTATCAACAATTCAGGGTGTTTCTTCGCATACGCGACATGCGCATCGCGCAGCTCTTGGCTCGCCCGCACGGCAAGCATGTCGGCCGTATCTCTAAATATCACTACCCAGCGTGTCATAGCGACCTCCGTCTTTACGACCTTAAGATAGGTTGGTTTATTTTCAAGCTATAGGGCCAGTTCTACGCAAGCTTGATACCAAAGGTGAACGGTGACAAAGATATGCGATCTGTGAATTCAACGTATGATCCTTACCGCGGCCCACATGAATGTCCAATCTTTTCGCTGCAAGACGCCATCAGTTTTTTCGCGCAAGCGGCATTTCTTACGCCGCATGCGTGCGCAGCAAGAATTTGACACTTCCGCAATGGGCTCAAACCGGACTTGCGGCCGTGTGGCAGCGAAAAATCAGTGACCCGCCACGGTTAAGGTCTGCTATGCGGACAAAGCCGCCGTTCATTCAGCCAGATTCAATGCCCGCATCAGGGAGATTGTCTCTCCTAATGGTAGGATATGGGGCCTGTCCGCGTCACCGTCGTGCCAATCTTTCCATCCTTAAGCGCTTCCAATGCAGCTTGCTGGTTTTCGAAGCCGAGAACCCGAATTTTCATATCGTGCTGCTCAGCAAGAACCAGCGCCGCACGGTCCATAAATCCGAGTGACTCTTTGATTGCATGTTCAAATGTCAAACTAGAAAATTTGCGAGCATCAGGGTTTTCCGCCGGATCGCTTTCATAAACGGCATCAATTCCATTCTTCACTGCAAGCACGGTTTCACAGCCGAGTTCAACGGCTCGCTGGACAGATGGATAGTCAGTCGTCAAATACGGTTCACCAATCCCTCCAGTTAAGATGACGATGCGCCGTTTTTCCAAGTGCCGTTTGGCTCTTCGGCGCACATATTTTTCACCGATTTGTGGGATATCAACAGCTGACATAAGACGAATTGGAACATTCGAAGCTGCTTCAAACTTCGCCCTCAACAAAATGCCGTTCACTATAGTCCCCAACATGCCAACGTTGTCTGCTTCGGCACGTTCAATGTTCCAATCAGAGGAACTACTCCCTCTGAAAATATTGCCACCACCGACGACAACAGCTAAATCGATATTATTCGAATGAAGAAAAAGTAGTTGGTCAACAACTTGAGTGATTGCTTCGTCCGAAAAAACGCCGGATGCACCGCTTGCTAAAGCCTCGCCGCTAATCTTCACCAAAATCCGCATGTTTTCCTCCCAAACCGAAGCTTAGCCTCATTTTCAACTGTAAATTGAGCTCTTGTAGCTGAGGAACCGCAGGGTCAGCCAGCGGACATTCGCAAATTCTCCTTCCGGCGTAGGTTCGGGCTCAGCGCTGCCGTAGGAAGTATCAAACGATCAAGGCCGCTTCGAAATGACGAACGGCTCCAACCGTTCGTCAGAGTTCTCAGATATCAATCCTTTCTGCTATGCTTAGCGCATCCTCGATGCTCGACCCCCAGATATCTGACGGTGCTATCAACTTTTGTGTGGCCAAGCAGAAGCTGAACAACACGCAGGTTGCCTGTCTTGCGATAAATCTCCGCCACCTTTGTTCGGCGCATAGAATGGGTGCCGTAGCCACTAGGTTTCAAACCAACCGAGACAACCCAATCCCGAACCAAGCGCCCATACTGGCGTGTCGATATGTGCGGCCGATCATGAAACCGGCTCGGAAACATGAACTGGTATCCTATCATTTCCGGAGACTTGATCCAGTTGGTCAAAGTATCTCGCGTGTTTTCAGCCAGTTCAAACTGCACAGGCTTGTTCGTCTTGCTTTGAACCACGGACACGCGTTCAGGAATTCTGTCGTCCCTAACAAGATCTGTAACTTTCAGCGAGACCAAGTCGCAACCGCGTAGCTTGATATCGATTGCGACATTAAACAGAGCCAGATCGCGAAGATTGCCCGCAAGTTCAAGGCGTGCGCGGATGGCCCAAACCTGTTTGGGAAGTAGCGGCGCTTTTGTCGGACAAGGCGGCCCTTATTCCAAGCTCTGCGTTTCGGGGTGACGGTGGGAAGTTGTACTCTCGGCATGATTTGCCCTCCATCCAACCCTCCTGCCCAAACATCCACACAGCGCTGACGACGTATAATAGCCTAAAAACAAATGGCGGCTTTGCCGATGGCGCGCCATCAAGTGTTTCTGCGAAAGCAAAAGGCGGCAACGAGCCCGGTTCAACCGATGCTGCAATGTGCATGAAGCTCTGCAATGTCATAGCGTATCAAAAATCTAAATGCGAAGGCGGTAGCGCATTCTGGGTTGTTCGCCAGTCATAACACAGCACCGCAAACATCATTGCGCTAATCGCAACAAACGATAAGGTCGCGTTGCAAAATTGGTAAATAGATGCAGCCAGAACCCAAACATATCCTGAGTTTCAAAACGGCACTGACAGCGGGGACAATCCGTGCGGCGGCGGATCAGCTTGGACTGGAACCTTCAACAGTCAGCCGCAATATCGCATCTTTGGAAAAGCAGCTTGCGACGGCGCTGATTGAACGCGGGCGGAAGGGTGTTTTGCCAACCGAGGCGGGCCTGCTGCTGCTAGATTACGCGCAAAGGCAAAGCGGCGAGATGGAGGCTCTCAGGTCCCAGCTCGACGCCCTTGCGAACATGGAACGCGGCGCGATTTCTATCGCTCTAGGCGAAGGGTTCGTTAGTGATTTCTCGCAATCGGTGTTGGAAAAGTTTTCACGAGACCACACCGAGATTACGTTCTCCTTGAACGTTGGTTCCACGGATCAAACGGCGGACGCCGTGATTGAAGATAGGGCCCATATTGGTCTGGCGTTTGATGTCGCCCCTAATCCGCGATTGAATGTTATCGCTCAGGCGGACCGCTCTTTGGTTGTTGTTTGCCAAAAGGGTGGGAAATTCGATGCAGCTGGAGAAGTGAAAATTGCAGATTTTTCCGGCTTACCCTGTGCGTTTCTCAACAAAGGCTACGGGGTAGGCGCAGTGATTGCAGATATGGAAGCTTCGCATGGATTTCGAGCACGTGCGGTGATGGAAACGGGGTCGATCGCCGCGCTCAAAGCCTTTGTGCGAAGTGATTTGGGCATAACACTTTTGCCCGAGTTTGTTGTGGCTGATGACATCAATGCGGGGAATTTGCGCGCACGTGCAGTCGCGGTTTCAAATTTTGGCAGCGGCAAGGTGAGCCTATTCGTTCGGCAAGGCCGTAGGCTGCCTTTGGCTGCGCAAAAGCTGATCCCCATAATGTCGCGTTCATTGGTGGCATTGAACAATTAAGCGTTGCGTTCAGCGCAACAATATTGACACGGCGATGCATTTGCAGATTGCGGAACGCTGCTATGATCCTCTCAAATGAAGGAGAGTGTTTTTATGAAAATCGGGGTCATTGGATGCGGCAACATGGGCGGTGGCATGGCCAGCCAACTGATTGCAGTAGGGATGGATGTGAGCTGTTATGATCCTGACGCTGGTATTCAGGCACGCATGCGCTCTGTTGGCGCAAATGTCGTGGAAACAGCCAGCGCATTGGTGACCGGGCAAGAGATTATCATTCTGTCCCTCCCCAAAGCGCAAGTGGTTGAGTTAGTGATGGCTGATGTTGCGCCACATATCGAAACCGGCGCCATCGTGCTTGATACATCGACGTCGACCCCAACCACATCTCAAGCGATGGCAAAATTGGGTCAGACCAATGGCTTTGATTTCATCGATGGCCCTGTGAGCGGTGGACCAGCCGCGGCCAATACAGGCACGATGACGATGTTGCTGGCAGGACATCAGGACGCGATTGATCGTTTGGCCCCTGTGACCGATATCCTAACGGCAAAAACCGTGGTAGTTGGCGCGTCCGGCGCAGGTCATGCGGCCAAGATCGCAAACAATATGTTGTGCGCCGCGAACCTTGTACTTGTCGCCGAAGCCGTGCGCATGTGCGAAGCGGCGGGGGTGAAGCCGGAGGGGTTGCTTGACGGTGTGAACGCAGGGTCGGGTCGCAGCGGGGTCAGTGAGGTGAATTTCCCCAAGTGGGTGCTGAACGGTGCATTTGATTCCGGCTTTACGATGGGCCTGATGCGCAAAGACGTCGGACTAGCGCTAGAGCTGGCCGAACAGACAGGCGTTGATTTGGCAGGGTTTGCAGGAATTGCAGACCTATGGCTATCTCACTCTGGAGACATCCCCGATGCCGCCGACTTCAACGAAATCACCAAGTACGGAGCCAACACATGACTGCGCGGACAGACGTTTTTGCCGCCCAAATGGCGGCACTTGGCCTTGGAACGCGGCCACAAAGCCTGATCAATGGTGAATTGGTGGACGGCGCTGGCGACGCGATTACTTTGATCGATCCCTATACCGAACAGAATTTGAGCCAGTACCCCGATGCAGGTGCAGCGCTGGCAAAAGAGGCCTGCCTCGCGGCCCAAGCTGCGCAGGTGGAGTGGGTGACGATGTCTGGTGCAGCGCGTGGTCAGGTGATGCAGGAGATTGCACGCGCAGTTCTGGCCAACGCAGAACCGCTTGCCACAGTTGAGGCACTGGTCGCTGGCAAACCGATCCGAGATTGCCGCGTGGAAGTCACCAAAGTGGCTGAGATGTTTGCCTATTACGGTGGATGGGCGGACAAAATTCATGGTGAAGTGATCCCAGTGCCGTCGGGCCATCTGAACTATACCAAACGCGAACCCTTGGGCGTTGTCTTCCAGATCACCCCTTGGAACGCGCCCATCTTCACTGGCGGCTGGCAAATCGCACCCGCGATTGCCACAGGCAACGGTGTCGTCATCAAACCAAGCGAGCTGACCCCGGTGACCACGGTTGCACTGGTCTATCTGGCGGAGCAGGTGGGATTACCTAAGGGTCTTGTGAATGTGCTATGCGGGCTTGGGCCCACTGCAGGTCAAGCCGCCATCGAACACCAAGCGGTGCGCAAGGTGATCTTTGTGGGCTCGCCTGAGACGGGTCGTGTAGTGGCAACGGCGGCTGCAAAAGCCCTGAAGCCTGCGGTTTTGGAGTTGGGTGGGAAATCGGCTAATATTGTCTTTGATGATGCAAACCTCAAACACGCTTGCCTTGGGGCGCAGGCCGCGATCTTTTCTGGTGCGGGGCAGAGCTGTGTTGCTGGATCGCGTTTGCTTGTGCAGCGCTCGGTTCATGCGGAATTGGTCGAGATGCTGACAAACGGCATGAACGAGATCAAACTCGGCGACCCGCTGGATGAAGCGACCGAGGTCGGTCCGATCAGCAACGCCAGCCAATTTGCATATGTGAGTGACATGGTGGCGCGGGCGATGTCGGACGGGGCAAGTGTTCTTAGCCGCGACACGACACCGGACAAAGGTTTTTTTGTGCCGCCAACGATTCTAAACGGTTTGTCGAACATCGATCACGCTGTACAGACCGAGATTTTCGGCCCCGTCGTTGCAGCCATCCCCTTTGATACCGAAGAGGAGGCTATCGCGCTTGCCAATGCCACAGACTTTGGCCTTGCCGGAGCAGTTTGGACCGCCGATGTGGGGCGTGCACACCGCATCGCTGATCAGGTGCGAGCGGGAACGTTTTGGATAAACAGCTACAAAGCCATTCACGTTTCTTCCCCGTTTGGCGGGTCGCTGAACTCTGGCTTTGGGCGCTCAAGCGGCACGGATGCGCTGATGGAATATACGTCCGCTAAAAGCGTTTGGCTCGACAGTGCACCGACCCCTCGGATAGCGTTTGGCTATGTTAGTTGATGACGTCAAAGCGCTGCTTGCGCGCGATCCGCAAACCTCCGAACTTTTAGGTCTGGGCTCATTCAACGATTTTCCTGATCTCGTAGGGGCTTTGTTCGGTACGATGTGCAACGCAGCTGTCGGGCGCGTCGTTGCGCACACTTATCGCGAAACACCGGAAATTGTGGCGGACACCGAACGCGACATAGCCGAAACAGCGCGTCGCAATTTTGAACCCGGTGGACCTGCTGCAATTCTTTTGTTTTCGCGCGGTGTTCAGGCCACGATGGGACATCGCGTGGCCCATGCGGCTTGGCAAAACGGGGACACGACCCTTGCTATGGCGGTGAAAGCTGCTTGCGGTCGGGCTTTTGCAACAGATATCCACCCCGCCGCGCAAATTGGCGCGGGCTTTTGGCTGGATCACGGGCTGTGTTTTGTTGCCGGTGAAACCACAGTGATCGGCAAGGACGTATCAATCTGGCACAACGTGACCCTTGGCAGCACCTTCAATAACTCCGGCGCAGATCGTCATCCGAAAGTTGAAGACGGCGCGATCATAGGTGCGGGGGCCTTGGTGCTTGGTAGCGTCACTATCGGCGCCGGCGCAAATATAGGCGCAGGCGCAATCGTTCTTGAAGATGTCCCTGCAGGTCGGGTCGTCGTCGGCACCAAAGCACGTGATGTCGGACCGGCGCGTGTATCTTTTCTAGACAAGGAGCAAGGCACTTGAACGCGTCATTCGGCATCGACCATCCGCTTCTCGCAACCCATGATATCGAAGGGCTCCGCGACCGGCTCATTTCGCTTGGGTTCAACATGACGGCGATTGGCAGACATCCTTGGGGCACCAGTACAAGCCTTGCCATGTTCGATGGCTGCCTGCTGGAGATCATGGGCATCTATGATGAGACTTTGATCGACGAAGTGCCCGCGGGCGAATTTTGCTTTGGGCGCCATGTGTTCGAACATCTTCAACAGCGCGAAGGTGTCGCATTAAGCGCGTTGCACAGCACGGACAGCGTGAAAGACGCAGCAACGGCCCAAGACGCGGGTTTCACGGTTGCTGGCCACCTTGAATTCGGGCGAAATGTCACTTTGCCCGATGGCAGCGCCGACAGAACAAAGACAACTCTCGCGCTCATGCCAGACCTGGATTTCCCACGGCTCTCGTTCTTTTTGTGCCAACAGCACCGGCCTGAGCTGATATATGTTCCCGAATGGCTAGAGCATCCCAATACGGCAAGTGGGATTAAAGGCGTCACGATACTGGCTAATGTGGCAGAGCAAGAGACGCTGAAAACAAAATTGAGGGGCCTCTACGGCGACGTATCACCTTTGAGCGGAGGGTTTTTCGTGCATACTGCGAACGGGCAAATCTCGGTGCAAACTCTAGATGCTATTGAAGCTGAGTTTGGAACGTTACCTTCAGATATTACAGACAGTAAAACACCCAGCATCGTTGCGATGGACCTAGGCTATCATGATGCAAATACGTTTGAAACTTGGGTGAAAAAGAGCGACCTGCGCCTTAAGACGACTGCGTCTGGGCTCTTTGCAACGCAACCAGAAGACACTGCGAACGTCATTTTGAGGTTTGGAACGTGTTTGGTCTGATCGATACAGTCAATAAAAGAATATCTGGAGGCGCTGCTGGCATGTTCTATGGAAGCTAGTGTGCAGCGAATGTCCGCTTCCCGCCCATTCTGTTGAAAAACTCTTTGCAGCGATTGCAAATTTTCTGAAACCAGAACACTGTCCTCCGCCGGCCTAAACATGCCGCAAAATGTCAAAGAAAAGCCTGCAATTCGGAATATTATTCTGCCAGATTTACTCAAATTGCTCGACATTGGAGTTTTTCAACAGAATACGCCCTTGTTGAGGGTTCTTGCGGTGCGGCACGCATCTAGGACCCCTGCCTAGCACCTAAAAACAGCCCAACATTTCGCACCGGAAATATGCACTAGCCAATTCAACTTGGTTCCATGGCTCTGCCGAGTTGTTGCAAATGTCATGATTTCCGCAACGAACCCTGAAGCGACCACTCGTTCCGGACGCAGCAAACGGCTCCTCCGGCCCTCTTTACCGGATGTTGCAAAGAACATGAACGTCCGCTTGTTGATTCCTCGCCCGCCCTCGCTAGCATTCATTAGAAATTTTGTGAGCTTCCCACATCTCAGGTGGTTCTAGCTTCCGTGTCAGATGCTCAATGACTGCATCAGGAACCGCGTCCGGCCGATTTCTGTTTTGTCGACGCAATTGATCGGGGTTGACTTCGACGTAGACGATCTCAACCCGCGCACCGTAATCCCGCAGTAGCCGCAGCACCTTTGATCTGTTTTGTCGTGTCACGTTCGTGGCGTTCCAAACGAAGTCTGTTCCAGCCCGCAGATACTCCCTGGCCCGTTCGTGGGCGGCTTGGATGACCTGACCTTGGTTGTCTGTGGCCGATAGCCCAAGTTCATCGCGGATAAGGTCTAGGCTGACAACCGGATGATCAGGACGATGATGAGACACCCACGTGTCTTTGCCTGCGCCGGGAAGGCCAGACATCACCGTGACCGTGCATTTGAAGTTCTCATGCGCGGCATAGTTTGGATCACGGTCTTCAAGCTCGAAGAAGGCAACACGGCTTTCGTCGTTAGCGAAGGCGAATGACTTGTGCAAGCAACCGGCGTCTTGGAACGTCATTTCAGCAAGGCTGGCGCACTCCAAGATCGCCTGTTGATCCTGACATATCCGACCCAACGCATCTGCTCTGGCGTGCAAACATAGAAGATCAGGCCTGCACCGCCATGACGTTTCAATCGCCAGTCGAATAGGATCAGGTCGTTCGATCAGCCAGAACGGGAGTTGGTGATGAGCGATGATTCCGCACAGCGCCTCTCGCCATGCGAATGGCGACCTTGCATGTCAAAGTAACTGTCGTGCGATGGACGACCCAACCCGTGAATGCCCACGGGACGAGATGCGTCCATTGTCCTCATGTTTCGTCACCGCCGGTTTACCGACATCATGCAAGACCGCCGCCCAAAACACGTTGCTGCGATCATCAGGTGACAGGTTTTGCCAATCAAGATCAGCGACCAATACTTCGACCACCATGCGCGTATGTGTTCCCGCATCGCCTTCAGCATGGTGGATCGGATCCTGCGGGCAGGTGTCCAGTTTCGCTAATTCAGGCCATAACGGCCAGATTGCCGCCCAATCGACCTGCCAAAGCGGGCCGGTTGGAACCAACGACAACAGGTCGTCGTGCGTGACAATGGGTTTAATGGGCCTACGCATCGTAAGCCCCTTGCACGCCCAGCACCGGCGCAAAGATATCGATCCCATCTGCCAAGTTATTCGGCAAGATCGGACGGTCGTGCCAATGGCCATCGGCGGCTTCGATCGCTTGCAAGAAGTCAGCTCGGACGAACTTGAACCGGTCCAGCGCATGATCCGCATCTTCCAATTTCAGATAAAGGCCCTCGGCCAAATCACTGTCTTCTGTCTGCTGGTCCACCATATCAGGGCGACTGCCAGACCTTTCTGCTGCAACGGCCAAAGCATCACGCCAATCAACCGACTTGTATGGTGTTGGACGTGTCATGCTGTTCAGGTGATCGACGGACGTGATTTCACCCTCATGCACTACAGGGACCGGCATGATTGGCAAACCGGTTAGCAACGACCGACGAGCAACAGTGCTGAGGAAGGTGCCATTGTCCCGATCCAGCACGTCAAACTCCATGAAGTAATGGGGTAACCTGTCATAGAACACAGTGTGCTTGGCATACATCCATTCGCCATACATGACAAAGCGGTGACCCAGCACCGGGTGCAGAACATGGGCATGGGCAGCAGCCCACGTCTTGAGCAAGGCAAAGTGGCGTTCACGGCCACCACCCGTCAGGTAGTGCCCACGGCTCTGCAGCATCAAGTTGCCATTCGCGTCGAAGGATACGGCTGAGTTGGCCCCGTCGAGTTTCTCTTCCACGATCAGGCGTTCGCCTTTGAGGTCTTTGATTGGTTTATCATCCGCCATATCGCCAACTTGAAGGCGCGAACCTTCAATGTGCCGCGTACGCGGGTATTTGTAGATAGTCATAACTGTCTCACGGTGTATCGATTGGTCGCACAAAAACACCCGACATGAATTGTCAGGGCGTCGGTTGAAATATGTGTGCAGCGATTACATCGGACTTCCGTGGGGTTCGGGGTTGAAACAGGATTCTGCTGATAGCTTTGGTTGGTAAAAAAATCAACAGCGGACATTAAGATCAAATTCTCCGAGGTCGGCTTAGATGCGCCACAGCACCGCAAGTCGGCATGCTTCATTCTGCCGCCATGATGCCCGGATCGCGCAACAAACCTGCCGCAAGCGCGGCTTTTGATGGATCAGAGCTGTTTGCCAACAACCAGCCCTGAATTTCGGCTGGACTACTTTTCTGAATTCCCAACCGTTCTTGAAACTGTTCCGCAAGCAACGCCTCATTTGGGAAGAACCGATCAAACAACTGCCGAGCTGTTTTAGCATTCACCAATCTCAATTCTGTATGCACGTCAGCACGACCTGGTCGGATCAGAGCAGGGTCCAGTTTTTCCTTATGGTTCGTCGTCATGATCAATGCGCTCCCCTCCTGAGCAGCAACGCCGTCAATAGCGTTCAGCAGTCCTGAGAAGCTGACACCAGTACGCTTTTCGCCACCGGTCCGCTGTGTGAATACGGCATCCACATCTTCGACGGCGATCAACGCGCGTTTCGGCGCGCAAATCATTGCTTCACGAAGATCATCATCTGTCAGCGTTGCCCTGCCAACATCAAGAGTCGCGATATCCAGAGACAATTCCGACGCAAGCGCTCGGATTAGGCTCGATTTCCCAGTGCCGGGTGGGCCATGAAACAGATATCCTCGCCGCCATGGCACACCGCGTTCAGCATACCATTGACTGGTTGAATAGAACCAACGCATGTCTTCCAAGACCCGCCGCACGCGGTCGTCGTCTACCACAACTGTATCCATGGAGCCGCGCGGGATATCACCAACATTATCCCAGTAATCGCCTTTCAGGATGTGTAGCCCGGGGCCGATGCGATCTTTCGTTTGCGCGATTTGTCGTCCGACCTCGATCCATCCAAGGATGGTCGCGACGCGGCCGAATAATACGGTGACATGTAAAGTTTCCATTGGACGTTGATTGTGAGGATTTCCGATTTTTGACTTCTCGTTAATGTCGCGTTCAAGACGGCAAATCTTACCCTGGCTTAAAAACCAATGCAGTCCGGGTGCCGGGGCATATCCCTTTGTGCCGCTGGCCCATCTACCATCAGTCATCCGCACATGCCGCGATTTAGACAGCACATTGTTATGTTCCATCCAAATGCAAAAGTGGCGATAAGCCGCGCTGCGGTTATCCAACGTCAGGCTGACCCAAACACGGCGCATGACCAGCTTGTAGAGCGCAATTATCCCGACACGAAAAGACGCGACGGCAATGCCAAAGGCACCCAAAGCTAGACCGCCAGCGAAGAAGTCACTTTTCAATGCATCGGTTAAGAAGCTATTGATCATGTCCATCATCGGCACCTTTCCTCACGAAAGTTGGTGCCTTTGAAGCAACGGACAGGGTTGCCACGTTCCAGTGTGTTGTGGAGCTGGTTCTGATCGTTTTTTTGGGCCTCATAATCTGCTGTGGCTTGCGCATTCATCAAGGTCTGTAGTCGCTCAAGTGCCAGGGACTTGTTGCGATGTTGTGACCGCATTTCGTGCGCTACTGCTGTCAATCCGGTTGGCCGATGCGTTGCCCGCACTGCGCTATCTGTCGTGTTCTGGTGTTGACCACCGGGCCCACCTGCCCGGAAGCTCTCAAACACAACATCGCTGGGGTTAACCTCAACCTTCTGTGTCGCGTTCCGCGTCAATTGGAAAACGCCAACAAAGCAGTTTGCGCGCTTGTGGTTCGGTCGTAACGTACTTTTGGAACGCCAACGGATCGTCCCGCACCAGCGTCGGGCAAACGCATCATTACCCAGACCATTTACAACAACCACAGCGGACTTTGCACCATGCTTTGAAGGCTTGGTATTCACATCCAGATCAAGGCCGATCGCTTCGGTCTCATCAAGCATATGCTGTAGAATGCCTGCGACAGCTTGATTGCATTCGGCAGGTCCGTTGCCGCTAGTGATGAGAAGGAAAATTGGCATGTTATGTTTCATATCCGATCTCCATTTCGTGTTTTCTTGAAGGTCAAAAGCGGATGGAACATTGCAACTGATTTTGCTGCACCGGTTGTTTCTAGATCGGCCACCACACTTTGCGACGATTTGTAGGCCAGTGGTGCTTCCTCAATCAGCAAGTCACGATCTTGACAAATGATGCGACCGCCAAAGGACGTGCGTTGCATTGCTTCAACATCAGATCGTTTGGCCCGCACCCGACCATGCATGGAAGATCGATCATAGCGGCGACCCGTCCCATGCGCCGTGGACATCAACGCATCAGGTTGATCGATTGGGCGCAAAAGGTAGCCGGGTGTTGCCCGCGATCCGGCCAGCGGAACAAGACCAGAGGCCGCACTTGCCGCCCCTTTGCGGTGTAGCCAATCATCACCATGCTGCGTCAGGGGATTGTGCGGCGCATCGGCAATCAGATGCAGGTCCGCACGCAATGCCTCGGCCGCACGTTCAGCAATGATCGGGCGATTTAGGCTAGCCCAGAGAACGGCATTGTCATGGCTTTGCATATAGTCTTGGGTGGTTGTTTCGCCGGGATTCATCCCTGAAAATGCGCCCTGCGGGACAGAGCCCAGAACTGCAGCCCCAAAACCGCGTGATCCTGAATGGACAAGCAGGTACCGCAAGCAGATCATTTGGTTTCAAAAACCGCTTTGGTGTCCGACTACCGCCGGTTCCATCGGGGGAGCCTGTTGCGATTACGTCACCCGGGTGCAGAGTGAACAAAGATGAGGCGTAAGCGATTTGTTCGGGCAGGGAGAAGATCATTTCGCGCCCGTATGCGGATTGCATCATGTCCCCGTTCAAGGTGACGGCCAGATGCAAATCCTCTACACGCGGCAGCGCATCAGCGGTGGTGGCCCAAGGCCCCCAGGATCCAGAATTTGCAAAATTCTTGCCTGCATAGATCGAGTGTTTTTGCCAGTCGCGCACAGAACCATCGTTGAAAGGCGCGTAGCCTAGAACATGATCCATCGCTTGCGCGGCCGTCACATGGCGTGCTGGTTTTTCGATCACAACCGCAATTTCGCCCTCATAGTCAAAGCTGTCGGCCGGTGTACCGCGCGGTGCCTCCAAAGTGGCGCCATGCCCGACAAGTGTCTCGCCTTCCTTGCCAAACAGAATGATGTGTTCAGGGCTGGGCGGGGCCACGCCATCAACGGGGTAAGGCTTGGGATAATTCATACCAACACAGATGATCTTGCGGGGGTTTGGAATGGGCGGCTGGAATGTGATCTCGGCGATGGGGATTTTTGCGGACAGGTTTTCGCTGTCTTTCAACGCTTCAGATATTTCAGCATCCAGCAGGTCTCGCAAGGTAGGGTATTGCGCAATGAGGCCAGGGCTTGCCGTAGCAACGGTTTCAAACACTGATTGTCCCGATTTCCTCGGCGTCGCAGTCATTCGCTGCACCTTCCAGGAACTCACACAGTGCGGGACGAAGCGGTCTTATGCACGTGCGGCTTATGCTGGCGCAGCATTCGCGCGCTCGTAACACAAAGGTCTTTGTGATGTGGCGAGTTTCCGCTTATTGGCAGTTTAATCACGACAAAATAGGGCGAGGTCAAATTGACCATTCGCTGTGGGATTCTCTAAAACTTGAGACGTGGACCCGTGTATAAACGTTCAGAAAATTTTTGTGCCGGCTTGTAGATGCAGCAGTTGGTCTTTGACATTGGCGGTTTGGGGAACGTCGGTGTTTAGGTTGTTCTCGGGGCAGATTTAAACACTGGTTCAAGGGACGAAACCCTAGAACGTCTAAAGAATATCTAATGAGACTTTGACCCTGTCCATCACGATTGACGATGTGAATTTGCTCACATTGGATTCATCGAAGAAATACTCTTGGGTAAAGGCCTCGTATTCGGCGATGTCCTCAACAATCACTACCAGTATGAAGTCGGCTTCACCCGTTGCATAATAGCATTGTTGTACCGTTGGTGCAGTTCGCATTTTGCGTTTAAACGCATCCAAATGCATACGACTTTCGCGTTCGAGCATGACCTGAACAATGACCGTCATTCCCCGCCCCAATTTGGCAGAGGACAGCACGGCAATTTCGCTTTCAATCACACCGGTCTCGCGCAATTTCTTCAGGCGTTTTTGCACTGCCGGAGGGGATAGCCCGATCTCGAATCCCAACGCCTCGGCCGTGAGGCGGGCATCGCGTTGAACAAGTTTGAGAATCTCTAAGTCTTTGTCATCCATGCTCCGATGTAGATCGGAAAATTATCAAAAGACAACGCAATTAGTCAAAAAAAACGAGAATATCGACGAAAATGCTCCCTCATCGTCTCTATCATCGTTGTTGGAAGTTGGGGGGCTAATTCCAAAAAACTGAACAAGTGCTGAAAACACAGCTTGGGGGCATCCCTTGGTGTGCGGCGCAATCAACAACCCCTTGGGACGTGACGCCTACGGCGCACGCTCAGATCAACAATGGCAAGGAGGTATTTATGCCCATGAACATCACAAAAGGTCTTATCGCGACCGGCTTCTTAATGGCGACCACGGCGACGTCCGTTTTCGCGGGCCCACTACAAGACCGCATCGACGCTGGTGAAACTATCCGCATTGGTTTTGCAAACATTCCGCTTTGGGGTTACCCGAACGAGGCCGGCGATGCAGACGGTTTCACAAACGACATCGCAATTGAAGTTCTGGCTTCAATGGGTCTTACGAATGTCGAACCGGTTGTTGGCGACTGGGGTGGCTTGATTCCAGGTTTGAAAGCTGAGCGTTTCGACCTGATTACAGGCGGTATGTACGTTCTGGGATCGCGTTGTGAAAACGTGTCGTTTTCTGAGCCGGTTGCAAGATCTGGTGACGGTATTTTGGTTGCTGCGGGAAACCCTGAAGGCATCAACAGCTATACTGACGTGTTAAACGGCGAACACATCATGGTGACGGGCGCTGGCTACAACACTGTTGAGGCAGCGCAAAAACTTGGAATTGCAGATGCGAACATCATGCAGGTTCCTGGCCCGACAGAAATGGTAGCAGCCCTGAAAGCTGGCCGTGCTAACGCCGCTGTTTTGACCGATTTCGAAGCGCAGCACCTCGCGGCTGATCACGACGAAATTGAATTGGGTGACTCATCGCAGATGGAAGAGTGGAGCAAGAACTTTGCTGCAATCGGGTTCCGCCATGAGGATCAAGACTTCTTGGCCGGCTTTAACGCAGCCCTTAAGGATTATCTTGGAACTGAGGAAATGATGGCGAAGGTTGCCGAGCACGAATATTCAGAGCTGCACCTACCGGGTGACGTCACCACTGAGTGGGCCTGCGCTAACCGCTAAGGTTCGGCTTCACTAATGCAGCGATAAGTGGCGGGCCAAAGGGCTTGCCACTTTTCTTGAAATCTCAACGGTCGAGCACACACATGAGCCTTTTTGAATTCTTGAGCCAGTATTGGCCGCGACTGTTGTCAGGTACCGGAGTTACGGTCGCTCAATTTCTTTTGGGGGCAGCACTGACGGTCGGCCTCGCACTTGTCTTTGGGTTGATGAAAATGTCCCCAAACAGAATGATCAAAGGATCTGCGGTCACTTACATTGAGCTTTTCCGGGGCACGTCCCTGTTGGTTCAGCTTTATTGGATTTTCTTTGTTTTGCCGTTGTTCGGCGTCACGCTTGAAAAGTTCACAGCCGGTTGGGTCGCAATTGGGTTGAATGCCGGTGCCTATGGTGCCGAGCTTGTTCGTGGGGGTATTATGTCGGTCCCTAAAGGACAGTGGGAGGCGGCAACCGCAATCAACATGAGCGGCGCACGCCGCATGTGGCGCATTATCTTGCCACAAGCATTGGTGAATATGCTGCCCGTGTGGGGCAACCTGATGGTCGAAATTTTGAAAGGCACCGCACTTGTGTCACTGATTTCCGTCACAGATTTGATGTTCCAAGCCAAACAAATCAATGCCAGCACCTATATGTCTGCACAAATCTTTGGCATGGCACTGGTCATCTATTACATTCTGGCGCGCTTCCTGCTGACGCCGTTCATGCGTTGGCTTGAGGGTTTTATGGCCCGCAAAATGGGGAGGGCATGATCCATGTTTGACTGGTTATTGAAAGACGAGTGGTTCCCAAAGTTTGATTGGCGATGGGACTATGCTTGGGAAATCCTTCCGCGCCTGCTTGAGGCGACACTGAACACGCTCATTGCCGCGGCAGCGGGCTATCTTATTGCACTGGTGCTCGGCTTGGTATTTGCGCTCGCACAACGCAGTGACAGTCGGATTTTGACGTTTGTGGTCCGTGAATTCGTTGAATTCGTGCGCTCGACACCTCTCCTTCTGCAAATCTTTTTCATTTTCTACGTCGGGCCACAATTCGGTATCACCCTCAGCCCATGGATCTCGGGTATGATTGCCATCGGCCTGCATTATTCGTGCTACCTCTCGGAAGTATATCGCGGCGGTTTGGACAGTGTCCCGAAAGGGCAGTGGGAAGCGGCGACTGCATTGAACATGACGACAATGCAGACCTACAAACGCCTGATCATCCCACAGGCGATCCCATCTGCCATTCCAGGCATGGGGAACTACCTCGTCGGGATTTTCAAAGACACGCCGATGCTTTCGGTGATCGGCGTTGCCGAACTTATCCATACCGCTAACTCGATCGGCTCGGAAACGTGGCGCTACTTGGAAGCTTACACACTCGTCGGTGTTATCTTTCTGGCGCTTTCCCTGCCTGCCGCTGGCCTTATCCGCGCATTTGAAAACCTCGTGCGCCGCAAACTAGGAATGTAGAACATGGAAGATTTTTCAGGTTTCCCGCTGGAGATTGCGGACGAAAACAAACCGATGGTCAGCTTTAAGAAAGTGCGCAAAGCCTATGGGTCTTTGGTCGTCTTGGATGACCTTGATCTGGACGTTGCGGCGGGTGAAATGGTGTCGATTATTGGGCCGTCCGGTTCTGGCAAGACAACTGTTTTGCGGATGCTTATGACGCTTGAGCAGATCAACGGAGGTGTCATCTATGTCGATGGCAAACCGTTGACGCACATGGGCAAAGACGGAAAACTAATTCGAGCTAATGAGCGCCATCTGCGGGAACGGCGCACAGATATCGGCATGTGTTTCCAGCATTTCAATCTGTTTCCGCACATGACGGCGATCCAGAACTGCATGGAAGGGCCGGTGCAGGTACTTGGCATGTCCAAGGCCGAGGCGCGCGACCGGGGTGAGGAACTTCTTGAATTGGTCGGAATGGCCGACAAAAAAGACCAGCATCCATCACGCCTGTCAGGTGGTCAGCAGCAACGGGTTGCGATTGCCCGCGCATTGGCGATGCGGCCCAAGGTGATGTTGTTTGACGAAGTCACCTCTGCGCTTGATCCCGAGGTGATCGGTGAGGTGACAAACGTGATCCGCAAACTGGTGTCAGAGCACAACCTCACTATGCTAATGGTGACACACCAAATGGGCTTTGCCCGCGATATCTCGGATCGGGTGTGCTTCTTTTACGGTGGCAAGATCGAGGAACAAGGCAAGCCAGCCGACCTCTTTGGCGACCCGCAACGAGAGCGAACACAACAATTTCTGAGCGCGGTGAAAGAGGCCGTCTAATTCGCCAAAGGAGGCAGAACCATGTATAGATCCGGTGATGTCATCACGTCCAAACCCCGCACGCCTGAAATGGACGGCGGGCGCTATCACAGGGCTGGGCTGGGCTTTATCCTGATGTCGACTGATCTGGCCGCAGAGCAGGACTTTTTCACCATGGCGCCTGAAGGGGTCGGAGTGCATATCACCCGTCTTAAGACCGACGATTACACGACCCCCGAAACGCTTGCCCAACACATCGCCAACATGGCAGAGGCCGCAGCGCGCCTGCAACCTGATATGAAACCCGAGGTCATCAGCTATTCCTGCACAAGCGGGTCAATTGTGAATGGTGAGGATCGTGTCTTTTCGCAGATTGCGAAAGGCGCACCGTGGACGCAGCCTATGTGCCTTGTCACTGGCGTTGTTGATGCACTGCGCGAACTGGGGGCGCGAAAGATTGTGGTTGGCACCCCTTATCTGGACGCGATCAACGTCGCCGAGGCTGAATTTTTGGTGCAAAAAGGGTTCGAGGTTCTTGATATTCAGGGGCTCAATCTGGAAACTGGTCTGGAGTTTGGTCGGGTTACACCCGCCTACTGGAAGAAGTTCGCACTTGAGATTGATCACCCGCAGGCAGATGCGATCTTCCTGTCATGCAGCGGCATCCGTTCGCTGGAGGTCATCGAAGAGATTGAACAGGCCGCTGGCAAACCCGTTATCACGTCCAATCAGGCCCAGTTCTGGAGCTGCTTGCGCCGCGCTGGAATTACGGACCAGTTGACTGGGTTTGGTCAGTTGTTTTCCCAAGCGGGCACGTCACTTCTGCCTTAGTATCCGCGCGCTTTGTGCCCGAAAAAGACTTTGGTAATATCCTCAGCCACGTCCCAAGTTACCTGACTGCCATCGCGGACGAACAAGCTGTCTCCGGGGCCAAGGCTGCGGGTCATCCCAGTGTCATGTTGGATAAGTTTGCAGCGACCAGAAAGCACTGTCATCAGCTCGTCGCCCTGCTCGATACATTCAAATGCACCGATCGTGCAGCGCCATATCCCGTAGCGGGTGGTGTGCCCCGCCCCACCGGCATCAATACGCCCATAGGTCTTTGGATCACCCTTGGTGACGCGATACTGGCTTGCCGGAGCATCAAAGGGCCAGAAGTCCAGCGCGCCGATATCATCGCCGGGTTTGTACTTATCCATTCGGCGCTCCTCGATTAAATGACCGGCAGATCTGGCGCCGCACGCGTGCTCAACAAAGTCGCGGCGTCTTTTCCGACGACGATGTTTTCCTCATGTACCATCATCAAACCATTGCCGTATGATAACGAAGGTTCAATCGTCAGCACCATATTCTCGGTCAGAACAGTGGTGTCAAACGATGCGTGTGACGGCTGTTCGGTTAGCTGCATCCCAAGCCCGTGACCTAAACGCCCGATGTCACCGCCACTTTCGTCAAGTTCGGCAATCACTGCGGACATGGCATTGAACAAATCACGGCAGGTGTTGCCCGGTCGCGCGGCTGCAATGCCCGCTTCGGTCGCACGCCACAACACATCATAGGCACGGCGCGAAGCATCATCCCTGCGGCCAATGGCCCAGTTGCGATCAAAGTCACAAAAATACCCATCCCATGTGAGGCCAGTGTCCAACATCAGCACGTCACCAACTTGCAAAGGGCGGCGCGTGGGTGGTGAGATGACGTCGACATACCCACCCTGATCTGCGGCCCCCACAACATAGGGCGCATCATCAGCGCCTTGCGCCAGTGCTTCGCGTCTGAATGTGCGAAACACGTCTTCGAGCGCCATGCCCTGCGACATAACCTCTGGAACGCGGGCAAACGTTGCCGATCCAATCGCGCAAATGTGGGAGAGTTTCTCGATTTCCGCGGTAGACTTCACCATGCGAAGGCCCTGAACAAGTCCGGTGACGTCCGCGATGTCCAGACCGGGAAGCGCCATGATCAGGCGTTCCCAGTCCCCCAAAGGCATCCGCAGCATCGTTTCGTGCCCTTTCATCACCCCGATCCGCGCCTTTGCTTTCGCATAGGGCGACAAGAGCTCTGTCAGCAAACTAATACCATCGTCATCAGGCGCCGGCGCGCTCCACGTCCGAATGTCGTCGAGCCAAGACTGTCGCATCAAGGCGGCTCCGATTTCGGGGATCACGGCGATTGGTTTGCCCGTGGCGGGAACGAACAAGAACCATGGTCGTGTCGGGCTTTGCCAGAACAGCGTTTGGAATCCGCTGAAATACCGCACGTCAGGCTCGCTCATCAGCAGCATGCCTGCCAGCCCTTGCTGGGCCATAAGCGCCTGCGCCCTCTGGGTCCGGCCCTCAAATTCAGCGGTGCAAAATCCGCGCGCCAATGTCTTAGGCGGCATCGCGGCCCTCCATGATCATCTTAAAGATGGCTCTGTCAGTGACCCCTTCGGAACCGATAAGCAACACCCGCGAATTTGCGTCCAATTCTAACGTGTTGGACAACACGCTATCCTTGCGTGCCACAATCAAAGCCGCAAGACCTGCAATGGCGCTCTCTCCCGCCTCAATTGTCGGATCGCCGTCCAATGGCGCGGCCAACAATCGCACGCATGGTGCAACGAGACGTTCAGGGATTGTGAGGAAGTCACTCGCCTCCTCTTCTAGAATTTCCCACGCGAGGGGCGATGGTTCTCCGCAAGACAGACCTGCCATCAAGGTCTCTTCGTCAATTTTCACATTCGTGGCATTGCCTGACTTGCCACTTTCGAACAAGCACGCCGCAAGGTCCGGCTCTACAATAACAACGCGCGGCGACGCATCGCCATAAAATTGGCGCAAGCCCGCTGCGACGCCAGCGGCTAAGCCACCAACGCCTCCTTGCAAGAACACATGTGATGGTGCCTGGGCCAAAGCTTCGCAAATTTCCTGCGTCATCACCCCGTAACCCGCCATCACATCGCGAGGCGGAAGTGAATAGCCCGGCCAAGACGTGTCAGAGACCACAAACCAACCGTTTTCTTCTGCCTCTTGTTTGGCCAAAGCGACCGACGCGTCATAATCTCCCTCGATCCGAATAACATGAGCGCCAAGGTCTTGCATTGCATCCGCGCGCCCCTGGCTGACTTCTGCATGGATGTAGATACGGCAAGGCACGCCGAACCGTTTACAGCCCCAGGCAAGCGAGCGCCCGTGATTGCCGTCGGTTGCAGAGACCAAGGTAATTGCGGCGCATTCCGCCGCATGCTTGCCGCCACGGACATCCGCCAACGAGACCTCTTGGCCCAGTCGTTCTGAAATAACGCGCTGCAGGACGCGCACCGCCGCATAAGCCCCCCCCAATGCCTTGAAACTCCCTAAGCCAAAGCGGGAACCTTCGTCTTTGTAGAGTATTTCTCCAACATTAATTGCCGAAGCCAAAGCACCAAGTGACACCAACGGAGTTTCCGCGTAACCGTCCCATGCCGTAATCTCTGCGCGCGCGATGGCAAATTCGCTTTCGGTCAAAACCCGATACGCGGCATCGCCGGATTTTCGGTTGGCGGGCACATGGCCCAATTGAGCGGTTGGCAGAATGTTGGTCATAACAAAGTCTCTCTGGTTGGCAGGCGATCACGTACCAGTTGGGCCCAAAAGGCCGCTCCGATAGGCAAAAGCGCGTCGTTGAAATCGTAATCCGCCGCATGCAGCGGTTGGCCATGCGGGCCGTTTTCCCCATTGCCAAGCAATAGAAAGCAACCCGGAACAGCTGCGCAAAAATGGGCGAAATCTTCGGAAAAGCTCATGGCGTCCCGATCACCGATGACCTCTAGACCCATGGCATTGGCCGCACGCACAACCGCGTCGACAGGATCTCTCGCGTTGATGGTCTCGATGAATTCGGTCACAAATTGAACTTTGGCCGTAACCCCATGGGCCGCGGCGATCCCGTCCACGATCTGGCGCATGAAGCGCTCAATATCCAACCGGTCTTGCGGCAACCGTGCGCGCGCGTCGCCCTTTAGTGTTGCATGCCCGGGCAGCACATTGCGTTGTCCATCGCTCAAAAACTCCGTGACCGACACAACCGCACCTGCACCGGGGGCAAGTTTGCGCGACACAATTGTTTGCAGCGCCTGCACCATCTCGGAGCCAACTGTGATTGCATCAACACCGACATGCGGCATCGAGGCGTGTCCGCCTTGGCCGCTTATCTCAATCTCAAACAGGCTTTCGCTCGCGCAGACCTGTCCGACGCGCGTTGATATTTGTCCAACAGGTGCGCCGGGTAAGTTGTGGATTGCGTAGACCTCATCAATCGGGAACGTCTCCAATAAACCCTCGTGAATCATGGCGCGTGCACCCAGTCCGTGTTCCTCATTGGGCTGAAAAATGAACACGACTGTGCCGTCAAAATCAGGGTCTTTCGCCAGCGTTTCAGCTGCGCCCAATAACATCGTCATGTGGCCATCATGACCGCAGGCATGCATCACGCCGGGCGTGTTTGACACATAATCATGAGTGCTGGTCTCTAAGATCGACAGCGCATCCATGTCTGCGCGCAGCCCAATGGTCCGATTGCCGAGACCTGCGCGCAATACGCCGACGACGCCCGCACTGACGTGAACATCAAGCCCCAGACCGCGTAGATGATCGGCCACCACCGCCTTGGTTTTCAGTTCTTGAAAGCCAAGTTCAGGATCACGGTGAAAGGCATGCCGCAGCGCGGTCAGCTTTTTGTGAAACGTGTTCATCTTCAATCCCTGTACTGATGAACCATAACCTAATGATATGACGGGAAACTACACATCAAAAAAGCCACTGATCGCGATGAATTTCCTCCAAGTTTTGCGTCAACAGAACGGCACTCAGAAAACATGGACGATGTTGCAAGTTTTTCCTGAAGACTTAGCTTTCGGAATTTACGAATGTACGGGCCGAAAACTCAGCCAATTCCCCGCGCCATATCTGACGGCCAATGCAAAACGCAGTGCCCTCGGCGTCGTGGATGACCTGTTCCAATTCGATACCGGCGGTGTTTTCCGACAGTCCAAGCAGCTTAGCTTCGTTTGCCGATACGCCGCGCATTCGAATGATCACACCGCCAGTATGTGCGCACATGTTGTAGTGCTGGCTTAGAAACAGCGTTGTCGATTGGCGCAGGTCGTGGCCTAACAAATCGGGAAATTGCGCGGCGATCACGAATTCGGTTTCAATGAAAATAGCGTGACCTTCTATCTTAAATAGTCGCGTGTACGCATGCAGCTGTTCTCCGACTTGTACTGATAGTTCACGGGCCAATTTCGCATCGGCATCGTGCGGTCCGGCGTCGAGTATTTCGATCTGCAAACCCACATTTCTTGCCTGTGCATCCGCCGAAAAATTAACCATTTGGCTGATGTCATATGTTAGCCGCTGCGGCGATACAAAACGCCCTTTACGCCCGTCGCGATACGCCAATCCTTTGGCTTCAAGTACGCGGTGCGCCGTCATCCGACTGACATCATAATTTCCGGCAACATAAGGGCGCGCGTGTGCACGGCGCGACAATCTTGGAAAAGATCAAAGTGGAGCAGGTGCATGTCGAGGGTGGCAAAGTCCGCGGTGTACGCACGGATCAAGGCATCATCACTGCTGATTACGTGGTCAATTGCGGTGGGATGTGGGCGCGAGAATTAGGACAGAAAAATAGCGTCGGCGTGCCTCTACATGCTTGCGAAAATTATTATCTTGTAACCGAGGCGATCAAAGATCTGTCCAGTGATTTATAAGTCGGAAAGGTGGGGACTTGTGCGCCGTTCAACTCAACCGTTTCGTCCTGCCCGATGGGCCGCGCCGTCAGTGGCGTAGTGGGAAAGACGATCGCATCCAAACCATGATCACTGAAAACCTGGGCATAGATTTTGCGCATTGCCGGGCGGTGAACA
>NZ_JBDWQO010000004.1:0-30225 GCF_039986515.1 Ascidiaceihabitans sp.
GACATCAAGCGCGCGACGCGCAAGCATTATTCATCCGAAGAGAAGATCAGGATCGTGCTGGATGGCCTGCGTGGCGAGGATAGCATTGCAGAGCTGTGCCGCCGTGAGGGGATTTCGCAAGGCATTTACTACAAATGGTCAAAGGATTTCATGGAAGCCGGGAAGAAGCGGCTGGCTGGAGACACGGCGCGCGCTGCGACCACAGATGAGGTCAAAGAACTGCGTCGGGAGGCAAAGGACCTCAAGGAAAGCGTAAGGTTGTCGACTTCGCCTTGCAAGAAACAGAACTGTCAGCTTGAGCGGTTTGTTCCTGTGCAAAGGCTGTTGAAGATAGAACCAGCAATGAGAGCAGTGGTAGGAGTAGTTTCGGTTTCATAGCTGCCCCTCACAAGTTGAATGACGTCTGATCGACGCGTTTGACCCGGCCTGAGAGGTTAAAGGTCACGATGATGCCTTTTTTGCTCAGACCCATCGACGCATTGAAGGGGTTGAGGCCTTTGGCCAAGTTATTCTGTGCATCGACAAAGGCCCATCGTTCCTCACCATTGAAGGAGTTGATGTTGGTGGGTTTGCCCAGAACCTTGGTCACATGGTCTTTGCTTGACCCAATTGGGATGGCTTGTGTGACCTCTTGATAGCTCAGGGCGCGGACCTGTTGGTTGGTAGCTGGATTGAGGCAGCCCGAAAGGGCTATGGTCCCAGCAAACGCGGCGATTGAGATGACTTTCATATGTGGTTTCTCCCTGTCGAATGTGCCCATTGAGAACGCTGGTGAAACCGTCAAATCACTGTCACTTAGCCCGCTATCCACAGGCCCCAGCGTGCAACACTATTACCAATAATGTACAATGAGGCTGTTCAAGGGTTTAGAGGCCTTGATTGCGGAAATTGGTCGGGTTAGCATTACCGCATACACCGTTAATGAATGAGATTTAGAGCGGCGCAACAGTATTGGTAATACTGTTGCATAAAGAGTCCACATCAAGATTCTGACCCTTGAACACCCCATAACCCGGAGGTGATGGATACGACTTACAACACCAACACGTCTCACATGCGGCTGTACAATCAGCACAATGAGCGGCTGTATTTGAACGCCGAGGAACGGGCGCGATTTATCAAAGCAGCAATTGACCAACCTGCCTACATGCGCACGTTCTGTCTCACCTTGCTCTATACCGGATGCCGCTTGAGTTCCTGAATTTTCTGGAAAGCGAGCAATCACGCGCAAAAGCCGACAAATGTCCGCCAATGTGCGGACATTTGCACCCTTTCGCGTAAATGTCTGGTAATTTGGAAACGCTGGGGGCGAAAGACTGCCGGAAGCAGTCAAAGTAGTTGGGATGTAAAAACAATAACCTTGTTAGCGATGTTTACGGTCTAGATTGGGCGGAAACCGGCCCTTCGCTGCGGGCGCGTCCTGCAAGCCAAAAACTTGAATTATGTCCGAGAGAATCGCTAATCAAAATGGGATTTCGTCATCATCCGTTGCCGCTTTCGGCAATGCTCCATGCGGCAGCGGAACATTCATTGTCACGTATAAGTCCATAATGTCGTATCGATCCATAAATAGGATTTGACTACGCTTTGAAGCATCAAGCTTTCCACCGAGCCAGTTTTTGGCTTGTTTTGTAATTGTGCCACCAGCAATTATGAACGCGTGGTCAACTAGGGCCTTCTTGTTTGTTTCTGGATCGAATATTTCGTGTCCCAACATCATTAATACTTGGTTATAAATCTCGGCAACATTTGCATTTGACCCTTTCGTCGCACCGGCTGAGTCAAGTTTGCCTTTCTTGGCTTGTATTCCAAAATATAAAACATGCTGAGTAGGGAGAACAAAACGCATCCATACGTCTTTCCCGTATTCAAGCGTTTTGTCTGAGTGACCTGCGGCCGAGATTCTATGAAAGCCCTGCTGCCGAAATAGCGGAAGTAAAATTTCCTCGATCAACTCGTCTTCACTGCACCGATCAAGATAAGAATTTAGCAGCTTTTTACGCTCGGCTTCTTTTGGAGTTAAAGGTCGATGAAGGTTCGTCGCCGCAGAAACAATCTTGCTACCGATATGCCGTGCCTGAAGTATACGGTCCTCGTCGAAATATGCTTCGAACCCTTCACGCATGAGTGGTTGGTTTAGGGAGGCCAATGCCAGTTGACGTCCGGGATCATTATCCTCTGCTTCTCTCTGATCCAACAAGCTTCGGAGAACTATCAAAAACCTAGCAGGTAAATGAAACGCTGCAGGTTGCGGATCTTCTAGTAATTCGAGCAACCGCTCAGATGTCCAAATTGCTCTTGTTGATCCGTCGTGAACGAATTCAAGGTCACATTCTTCAAAAAATTGCGTAATGTAAAAGCTAGACCGATAAGGAAAGTGGTCACTATCGCCGATTACCATATTCGCAATTGCTCTAAGGTTGCGGGATTTGAATTTCATGATGGCTCGGCAGCTTTATCTGTGGGAAATTTAAGCTTGAATAGTGCGTCCTTAAGTGTTTCTCTTAGTGCGGCTTTTAGGTCCGCAACCTCTGTAAATCTATCGGGATCGAAGTATAGACGATGGATGTGGAAGCTCGCCGAGCTTGCAACAATTGGAGATATGTCGAATATGTCTACGAAATTGCCACCAATATTGATATTGATTTGCTGGGGGCTGCCTTTACCGCTAGACGCCGGAGAATAGACTTTTCTCGAGTAATTGTCATAGAACAGATGTGGTTTCCAATCTAAGTGTTTCTCACATAACTTTTCAAATGCCATCGGGCAGATCTCATTGAGAATTTCAACACGGCTCTTTGCAGTATATTTACTCTCCAGACCAAGCTCGGAGTATAACTCATCTGCAAGCCGCCAAAGGTCGACCATTTTATCTATTTTGCGATTTGAAATTGCAATTGCTAGATTTCTAACACTCTCGTCGTCGCAGCTTCTAAATTGATACATGCTCCCCCACAGTACCGTGTCGTCGAGTAATAGAGAGTTATCAAGACTTGAAGGATCGCTGAAGAATTGCGCAAACGGGTGATTTTTCGAGATGCCTGCATCGGACGACTTGCCATCTGAAATCAGCTCAAAAATGCGACACAACATTTTAGAGAACATATTTTCTAAAGCTCGAGTTTTTTTGTGAAGATAAATCGTTGGGTACAGCTGAAAAAGGCTAACGGCAAACTGCTCCATGGAGATGTAAGCCTTGCTGTCAAAATAGAAAAGATTCCCAACATCAGAGTATCGAAGGTTCTTAAGAATCCAATCAATATCGATTCGACCCGAAGAGACCCCTGCAAAATAGGGGTCCCGCAAGATATAATCGAGCCTGTCTGCATCTAGTTGGCTTGAAACAATGGAAGTATAAATACAAGTTTTATCCTTGCCACGAACCATATCGGAAACGAGCTTGGGGAATTCTTCGCCCCCAATTCCTTTAAGCGTGTCCGCAACGGAAGATTCCATGATTATCCGCTCGCTTATCTTCTCGTGGCTCACTGCGGCACGAAGCGCACTATCCTTCCCTTCAGATAGAGTGGTTTCTTCAAGGAAATTCTTCATTGCTCCCTCAAACGCGTGACTAAACATCCCATGCCCGACATCGTGAAGTAGGGCTGCCGCTAGGCATGCTTTTCCTTTTTTACTCCAATTATCTGGACCTGCCTCAGGTTCAACAATCCCGAGCATTCTCCGAGCTACACAGTACACCCCCAAGGAATGGGAGAACCTAGTATGTGTCGCTGAGGGAAATATGTGGTCTGAAAAACCCAGCTGTTTGACTTTACGTAGGCGCAAGAAAAAAGGATCGTCGAGTAGTTGCCTGAGTTCATTCTCAAAATCACCCTCGAAGTCGATGAAGCCGTGTATTGGGTCTTTTATTGTTTTAATCGTCATATCAATTACCTAAAAATTTCCTAATCCCTATAAATGCTAACCTTCCCTCCTGCGCAAGTCATGGTTGTGTTTTGCTGTTATTCTGTTGGCCGTTGCGAATGACCACGAACTGCGTTCACTTCGCCGATCAACGTTGATCAATTAGATTGCTGCTTCGCGGCATTAGTGCAAACCTCGAAGGTCGTGTGTGGGTGGCACCTGCATTGCAAGCGTTTTGTTGTGCTGTTTGCGAAAATTTCGTCAGTACAGTCGTGTGTCCGGCCTGTTTATGTTTCGGCATTGCCTCCACTGGCCCTGATGAGTTCCGCAAGCGAGGTTCCATACGGCTAAACGACCTCGTTGGGCCGCAGACATTCCCGGAGTGTCCTTGCTTATGGTTGACTTAATTCCGCATCATCACTTCAACGTCTTGCATCTCGTAGACGACCCGCGCTTTAGAACGCTGGCTGCCGATATTCCTGTTTCTTCGTAAGCATCGCCCAGATGATCCGAGCTGCTTTGTTGGCCATCGCCGTTGTCGCCAGTCGGAATGGCTTGTCGGCAATGATCTTGGCTGTCCAAAGGTCGACTTTTTCTGGGGAACGTTTCGCCATCACGGCGCGCGACGTCATACCAACGACCAACAGTTTGCGAATGTAGCGATCGCCCTTCTTCGTAATCTTGCCCAATCGTTCCTTTCCACCGCTGGATTTATTGAGTGGGGTTAGGCCAAGCCAAGCTGCGAAGTCGCGGCCTGTTCGGAACTGTTGGGCATCGCCTATGGTCGCAACAATCGCAGATGCCGTGATTGGGCCAATGCCTGGCATGCGCATTAATCTGCGTGCATCAGAACTCGAAATAGCGTGCTGTTCAATCATCTTAGAATATCCTGCAATACGTTCGTTCAAACCGATGAACTGATAGCACTGTATACCCAACATACCTTTCGCAATATCGGGCATATCCGGGCGATCACCATCTAGATGACGTTTTGCGAACGCAGTGACCGCTTCAACCCCGAGCGGTAGAACATGCCCAAACTCGCGAAGGAGACTGCGGATCACATTAGCCATCTGGGTGCGCTGTCGGACTGCCAAATCTCGGGTACGGTGGATCGACAGTAGTGCCTGTTGATCCTCGGTCTTGATTTCGACAAAGCGCATTGTCGGACGCCTGACAGCTTCGCAGATTGCCTCGGCATCTGCCGCATCCGTCTTGCCGCGTTTGACATACGGCTTCACGTAGTTCGCTGGCATCAAACGAACATCGTGACCGAGCTGTCGCAACGTACGACCCCAGTAGTGGGACGATCCACAGGCCTCCATTCCAACTCTACATGTCGGCAATGCTTCAAAGAAAGCGAGCAGCTTTGCCCGTTTGATCGATTTGTTGAAAATGACACGTCCGTTCTCGGATATGCCATGCACTTGAAATACATCCTTGGCCAAATCTAGACCGATGGTTTTAACTGTCATTGGGTGGCTCCATTCCTAACAGTTCAACGTAACTGCACTTTGGCACATTCGATGCCGGTGGAGCAGGTGCCACCCACCTCATCCACTTTGGGCCGTTCTTGACTGGATAGAACTGATCATTTTAACTGATGCTGCCCTGCATCGGACCACTTCTTGGAGCCTAGTATGTCCAATGCTATTGAGTTTTCGAAATCAGATAATGTTTGGTTGGTTGGGTTTGTATGCAGCCCAAAAAATCTTGAACCGCACTTGCAGAAATAACTCGACACCAGATAACCTATATGCACAATTTTACGCTGTAACCGTAGCGTACGTTTCCCTGTTGCAACGCTCGCAGGCGCAACGTCTTTTTGCGGACCAATCTTGGGGATAGCAGTTAGTAAATGGAAAGATACGACCACGAACTAGCCTTACCGCCGCTGGAGGATGTGCTTGCGGAACTTGATGCAGGCCGGTTGGAATACTTCGAAGGCCAAGAGAACCACGACGGGAAGCGATATAGGAACGTGCGGCTCTTGGGGCCAGAGGGTTGGACCGTTACCGGGCTGCATAGAATAATTGCAGCCAGCACGCTAGGAAACTGGGTCAACAGAGAGGCTCACGTTGATCATATCAACCATGATCCTAGCGACAACAGGCCCGAAAATCTTGAGATAGTCACTTCATCTGAGAATCATGCAAGGCGTCGGCAGCCTTTAGATGCATCAAAAGCTGTGGACCCCAACAGAGTTAAGAAGCGGGTATCACGCAAAAACCTCAAGCATCATAACCAGCAAGCTGCGACAGAGGCCGCTATTGAACGCTACCTAGCATTGAGGAACAGATTTACTGATGGTTCTTCGGTTGCAAAACTAGAAACCCCGAGGTGGCCATCAAAACTGAGACCACCATTCAAGCAATCGCTAGTTGTTGCATCTCATTCTGCTAAGAAGAGCCCAAAAGTAATTCCAGACGAACAAGAGCGTCAAAGAGCGCGTGAGGCGTTCGCAGCAAAGTACGCTCATCGCCGAAAGTAGAGGGGCGCTGGAGAACTTCATGATCACGGTCTCTTTCGCAAGGCCTAAACTACCCTGATTTCCGCTGAGACATTTTTTGGCGTCTTGGGGTGTTGCGCATTTAGCACGTCGAAAAGATCCGCAGAGTGCTTCCGTAGTGCTTCCGTGGACAAATTTCGGTCACGGCCCAGAAAGCAAATAAGCCACCAAGTCATTGAACTTGGTGGCTTATTATGGCTCCGGCGGTAGGGATCGAACCTACGACAAATTGATTAACAGTCAACTGCTCTACCGCTGAGCTACGCCGGAACGGTCCGTGCGATATAGCAAGGTGCTTTTACCCCGTCCAGTGGATTTTTCCGATGAATCCCAAAAAAATCCATGTTTCATGTTTGTCGCGTGAAAACTGTGTCTGCGGAAAGGCGGCCATTTGGTGTGACTAAATTTTTTCCCATAAGATCAATGAGATGCGCTAGAACATTACGGGTGGCCGCGCCAAGCAGGGCGGGGGGCGTTTCTGTGTAGATCTGCAATGCCAATGCGTGCGCTGTTTTGTGTCCAGTTGCCAAAGCTTGCAAAATGGCCGTTTCCCGGGCTGTGCGGTGATCTATCAACCATTGAAGCCGGTCCGCGGGATTTGTCACAGGGGCCCCGTGACCGGGATAGAATATGCGCCACGGGCGGGCTTGCAACTTGGCACAGGACGCCATGAAATCGGTCAAATCCCCATCGGGGGGGGACACCAGCGAACTGGCCCACCCCATCACATGATCGGCGGTAAGACAGGCATCGTTCCACCCCAAACTGATATGATTGCCGATGTGGCCCGGTGTGTGCAGCACCTCAAGGCGCCAGTCTTGGGTGGAAATGACGTCTGAATCCCTAAGGATGACATCGGGTTCAAAGTCCATATCGACCCCTTCGCCGCCGCCTGCGTAACCGGTGGCTGCAAACTGGGTCATTGTGTCTGACCGTCCGGCTGATGGGCCACCAAAGGCCAGAACGGGCGCATCACAGGCATCTGCAAGTGGGCGTGCAAGGGGAGAGTGATCCAGATGGGTGTGGGTGACGATTATGTGGCTGATGCGCTGGTCGGGGCCGACGGCATCCAGAATCGCCTGAAGATGTGCGTCACTGGCTGGGCCGGGGTCGATGACCGCGATGTCGGTGTTCCCCAACAGATAGGTGTTTGTGCCACGGTAGGTCATGGGAGACGGGTTTGGTGCCACGATCCGGCGCAACCCGGGTTCCAACGCAACAGCTGCGCCAATTTCGGGATCAAAATCATCTGGTGGTGTCATCGCCCGCCCTTTCGCAGCACGTTTATGGTGGTTAAGGTCTACCTTATGTCTTTCGCATGGCTCAAACACTATATGCCCCGCAGCTTGTATGGCCGTGCTGCTCTTATTCTGTTGCTGCCGGTCGTGGTGTTGCAGATTGTTGTGGGTGTCGTCTTCACACAACGTCACTTTGAAGACGTGACTTTGCAGATGTCGGATGCGGTGGTGCGTGAATTGCGGCTGGTGTCACATTTGATTGAAAATCAGGGGGTGGACGCGGTGGCCCGTGATTTGCCAGAGCTGGCCATTCAGGCGCGATTGGTTGCGCCGGATGCGTTGCGCGAAGCTGATGGCCGCAATTGGGATGATTTTACCGGCCGCGTGATCATTTCACGGCTCAATCGCGTCATGCCAGAAGTGGCCACGGTGGATCTGAGGAACAGCAAGATGGTTCGCCTTGTGTTGGACTTGCCCTCTGGTGCCTATGAGCTGGTGTTTGACAGGCGGAGGATATCGGCAGCCAATCCGCACCAATTGCTTGTGAATATGGTGTTTTTCAGCATTGTCTTCACGATCATCGCCTTGATTTATTTGCGCAACCAGTTGCGGCCGATCAAACGTCTGGCGATGGCGGCAGATGCTTTTGGCCGCGGGCAAAGTACGCCTTATGCGCCATCGGGGGCAACAGAAGTTCGCGCAGCGGGCACGGCTTTTTTAAGCATGCGGAACAGGATTGAACGTCAGATTGAAACGCGCACATTGATGTTGTCCGGTGTCAGCCATGATTTGCGCACCCCTTTGACCCGCATGCGTCTTGCGCTGTCCATGCTGGACGACGCCGAACGCGAACCACTGGAACAAGACGTCGCGGAAATGCAGTCGATGATTGATGCGTTTTTGGATTTCTCCAAAGGGGCCCATGAGGGCGAACAGGAACCTGTGGATATACCGGCTTGGATGGCATCGGTTGTCGAGGACGCACAACGGGCCGGACAGAACGTGTCGTTGGTCCATGCTCAGGGGACAGGAGACGTCATGCTGCGGGCAGGGGCCATGCGCCGCGCGGTGGGAAACTTGATCGGCAATGCTGTGCGCTACGGCACAAAAGCCGAAGTGTCGTTTGACCTGACGGAGAAATCCCTGCGAATCCGGGTTGAAGACAACGGGCCTGGCATCCCCGAAGACCGTCGCGCCGAAGCACAGCGCCCCTTTAGCCGTCTGGACGCGGCCCGCAATCAGGACAAGGGCGGCAGTGTGGGCTTGGGCCTTGCCATTGCGACGGATGTGGCACGCGCCCACGGCGGGGTGTTGCGTTTGGGGGGATCGGAACGTCTTGGTGGTCTGAAGGCTGACATCGTCATCGCAAGGTAGGGTGCCGTGAGGGAACGGTTGACCTGGTGTCTCGCCCTTTCTAACCTTTTGAAAAATAGGAGATATTCAGATGAACCCGTATGACGTAATCAAAGCGCAACTGGGGCAGGTCGTGCCGTTTCAAAACCACGTAGGTATCGAATTGCTTGAGGTCGGCGATGGTGTTGCATCGGCGCGCATGACGCAACGCAAGGAAACGTCCAACCACATTTCCACCCAACATGCAGGCGCAATGTTCACCTTGGGTGAGGCGGCTTCTGGGGCTGCAATGGCCGGTGCAATGGCGCCTGTGATCTTGCAGGTGCGTCCCGTGGCGGCCAAGGCGGAAATTGCGTTTACCAAAATTGCAAAGGGCACTTTGACAGCCCATGGCAAGACGTCCCAACCCAGTGCAGCCCTTTTGGACGAACTGGAAAAGGTCGGCAAAGTTTCCTTTGAAGTTCAGGTGGATATCCAAGACGAAGAGGGCGACACCGTCGTCGAAATGCGCATCGATTGGCACCTCAGCAAGCGGTCTTAAGGAACTGATTTTAGCCTTTGTAAAAAAACTGCAAATTTGTCGATTTCCCCGCTTGACGCGCCCCAGCACTCGCCATAGAACCCACAACACGCAGTGTGCGGTTGTAGCTCAGTTGGTTAGAGTGCCGGCCTGTCACGCCGGAGGTCGCGGGTTCGAGCCCCGTCAACCGCGCCACTGCGAATTACCAAAAATACGAAGAATGTGACAATTTTCCCTTCGGGGAAAGCCGCCTGAAATGATGGTTTTTTTACAGTGTTTGGGTCCTACAGGCAGTACCCGAGGCTGTTTTCCAAATTCAGGTCCAGTTCTGTTTTCAAAAATGATACATCACTTTGTGACAGCGTTTTTGGTGTGTCGGGGCGTGCATCAACCGATGGTTTAAACTTTGCGCCTAAGCGCTTCATCACCGGACGGAATTTATCGTGTGGTGATGTAAAGCCCAGCGTCTGTGCCACCTGTTCCAGTGTGGCCTGTGGTGCGGTCACGGTGGTTTCCAGGCGCAATACAATGCAGGTGCAATCACGGTTCAGATAGCTCAGTAACCCGCGCAGCTTTGCGGTGCGCAACGCAAACAGTGTATCGAAACGTTTGCCGGTCATCGGATCACGGTCGTGTTGCAGCGGCTGCCCCAACGTCTCAGTTTCGCCATCAAAGTAACGTGGTCGATCTATGATCGTGTCCCAAGGGCTGCGTATGAAATCAGAGAAGGGCAACGATTGCATGGCCGGTGTCGTATGCCACGGTTTTGCGTGCATGGATCGCACCCAATCCACGGGGTCGCGTACCACGCAAACAACAGCCAGATCGGCGGGGATTGCGCGCATGTTCGCAAAGCTGTGTTTCCAGCCCAAACCTTCGGTCGGGGTCAATGGACTGTTGCGTCCCAGCAGGCGTTTGACAAAGTTTGTTCCCGATGACCGTTCCCCAAGCACTTGATATCGCGTTATCTTTTCACCTGATGTGATGGCGTGAAAACCGGTGGTTGCGAAGGTTTGGGGCAGGGGCATGGGACTGGCATCTTTGCGTGAAATTTAGGATTCTCTTTTATCAGTCAAAGCGGTACTGTGCGAGACAAAGCGTGACAAAGCGCGGATATAAGGGGTTGGCGATGCAGACTGTGGCAGCTGTGACGATGGTGCGGGACGATGCGTTCTTTCTGAAGGCGTGGTTGCGTCATTACGGTGAAATGTTTGGCCGCGAGAATTGCTACATCGTCAACCATGGCCGTGGCGCAGAGGTCGCGGCACTGGCCGAAGGCTGCAATATCATCGGTATTCCAGGCGATCCGCACCGTAACTTCGACGTCAAACGCTGGGGGTTGCTGAACAATATCGTAGGCGGGCTACGTCGCTACTATAAACATGTGATTGTTGGCGATGTGGATGAACTTGTCGTTGTTGATCCCGATTTGGGCGGCAGCTTGTTGGATTTCGTAAAGGATGCACCGGAAGGGCGCGTGATCACGCCTTTGGGGCTTGAGGTCATTCATCGCATTGATCTGGAACCTGATGCGATTGATGACGTTATTCTGGGGCCGCGCCGCTATGTGCGTCCTGCGCCACATTATTCCAAGCCGTGCATCGTCTCGGCCCCTGTGAAAATCGCACGGGGGGGGCACTTTACCCAGTATGACAAGGTACATGCACCTGATGAATTGTTCTTGATGCATCTGAAATTCTGCGATTTCGGGGCGTATGTCGGCGTTATGGATCATCGTAACGATGTCACGGCCTCTGTGCAGGCAAGCATCAAAGACGCATCTATCGGACGCCACTGGTTCGCAGAGGCGCGTGGCGAAGACCGAGCAGTTTTTGAAGCTTTTGCAGAGTTGGAGCTGCAAGGTGACTTTAATATGCATCCCTTGCGCCGCAAAATGCGCCGCAGTTTCAAACCACGCGGCGAGACAGGTTTTTTCCACTTTGACCGGCCGGAATATAACACCCAGTACAAGCTGCCAGAACGCTTTAACGGCTTGATCTAAGCCCTTGTCCTGTTGGCATTAACTGTTTGTTCAGAAACTGCGCATCAGCAAGCCACCTGCAATTGCGGCGACCACCAAACCTGCCGATATTTCGATCAGGGGGACTGCGCGGCTAAGCATTCGGCTGCCGGAAAACCCTGCCAGCAATCCGCGGCGTACAGACACGGCGGCCCACCCAGTTGCGATTGTCACAAGCGCTGTGCCGATGGCCATGGCGAAGGTGCCAACAATGCCAGCCATCGGGATGCCCATCTGCCAGGTAATCAACAGCACAAACAGCGCACCCGTGCAGGGGCGGATCGCGATACCGGCGATCAACAGGGCCGCCTCGCGCAGGGATCCTGCTTTTGCAACCTGTTCCGGGGTGGGGCCATGTGCATGACCGCATGTTGAACAGGTAGCGCCAACGCCCACGTGCACGTGCCCGGCTGTGCGGGCGTGCCGGACTCCGCGCCACACCAACCACAGCCCGATCAAGCCGATGGCAGCGTAGCTGACGGGTGCCATGATCTGATCCGCGGTGTCGGTCAGAACGTCGCGGCCCAATGACAGCACCAGAACCCCAGTATACACCAAAACAATGGCGCTGACGGCTTGGCCAAGGCTCGCAGCCAGGCTAATTGAAGATAAACGCCAAACCGAAACACGCACCCCAAGCCCGTAGCCGCCAATCAAAACCTTCCCGTGGCCGGGCCCGATGGCGTGAAAGAAACCGTATGCAAAACAGGCTGTGAGCAGTCCGATAAGCGCACCGGGTGTGCCTGCCCGCAAACCGCGCAGCGTACGGGCGATTTGGTTTTGAAAGTCCCGTTGGGCCTCAGCCGCCCAAATCGCCAAACGGTCCAACCCGCCTGTGCCCCATAGAAAGGCCAATAGGCAAAGCGCAAGCGCTGCGGCCAGTGCAAAGATCAGATTGCGGGACATGTGATTTCGATTGTTGGGGCAAATTTCTCACCCAAGGTCGGAAACCCTTCACCTTCCAGATCCACATTGGGATCAAGCTGCGCAATTTGGGTGCGCATCTCTTCCAGTGCCGCATCAATATCAGGGGTGATCAAGTTTTCCCGACACCCAACACCCCCGGTGATGATTGTGGGTTGGGTGACGTCGTATGCGGTGTAAAAGCCCGCATCATAAGGCTTTAGCGTCAATGTCTCGGTCAGGGTCGGGGCATCTTCCACAGCACGCAAATGTGTGGTTGTGATGATGCCATCAGTCATATCTGCGGTGTAATCCATCGGGGCTGACAGCTTTAGTTTGCGTCCCGCCGATATGGCATCCAGATCACCATCGTATCCGGGGATCCATTTCATATCGAAGCCGGTGATCAAGGCCGTCTCTTTTGGGGTTAGCGTCCCGTCGCCATCTTGATCAATGTCGAAATCTTCTGCCAGCAACAAGGAATAGAGATCGTCGTAAGACCATGACACCCGGATATGGGTGACGTTGTTTTGAGCGTCCACCAGAACTTCAAAGCGGGTATCCACAAAAATATGCGGATGTGCCACCGCTTGGGTGCTGAACGACACGGGCCACAGAGCCAACAGGAGGGCAGGGGAAATACGCATGGCTCACAGGTAAACGTGGCAAAGCGATGGTGCAAGAGGGGCAGGGCAAAACCGCCGAAGGATGCGGGTGAGGGGCGCGCGCGTTTCGCAGGGCGTGGCACGCACCGCCAACGACGTAACAAAAACGCCAAAACCGGACGCAATGGTTTGCTGGTCGGCGCGATTGTCTGCTAGCATCGTCACAAAAGAAGTTGAGGGTTATCAAGTGCATCACAGGTTCCACGTATGAGACGTTTTCTGGACGCGACATTGGGCCGTTTCATGCGGCATTTCCTGTTTATTCTGGTGCGCACCTACTATGCGTTGTTTTACAATGTCAGCTGCTCAAACAAGCACTTGTTGCAAGACACGCCTGGGGCTTTGATCCTGTCCACCCACGTCAGTCGCCACGATGGCCCCATGTTGGCCGCGATCCTTTACACCACGGCGCGATTGCGCCCCACTGTGCATTACAACGAATACTACAGCTGGTTGCAGTGGCTGCCCATGCATGTGGTGTCGGCGATCCCTATGAGTTCCCCAAGAAAATGGCCTGCCGAAAAGCGTCAAAAACGCAAAGAAGACACGCTTGGGATCATTCACAAGGTGATGGAAAACGGCAGCTGCATTTTGCTGTTTCCAGCGGGCCGCGTGCGCAGGCAGGAACGCGAGATCATCAAGCCGGGCCTGTCGGGGGTTCATGACATCATGGGGTATGCGCCCGATACGCCTGTTATGGTTTTGCGCATTGATGGCTTGGGTAAATTTCAAACCGCCAGATACGATGGGTTCTGGAGTTTTCTAGGCATCAAGAAAGGACGTCGTCACGTCAACGTGCGCCTTGACCGTGTGACGCATCTGGACCCTTCGAAGCCATTGGACGACTTCAACGCAGAGCTTGAAGAGCTTCTGAATTCCTGACGCTGCCAGCAGTTTTTGTAATTGGCTGCCCGAGGCCGGTTCGCTTTTGCTTCCATGCACCTTTGGACATCTTGGCTTAGCGGGCCTTGTGTGTCCGTCATCTGTGTCCGTCATCCTATCCCAAAGCATAGCATCTCTTGGCAAATTGCCGAATAAATAGACCTTTGCAAGCCTGCCTGAAATTCTTGGCTTTGGTTACCTATCACTCATCGCTTTCAGTGTGAGGACTGAGAAAATGATGATGAGTGACAAAAGGACAGGGCGTGTCGTTGCCTTGTTGGCAAGTGTGATGATGTTGACGCCTGACCTTGGTCGTGCAGGCACAAAAAGCGCCAAACCCATGCAGCCATCGACGGTTTTCAATGCTGAAAAGCGGAAAAAGACCAAACACGACATCGGGTAGCACCTGTCTTATTCGATATATTCAAGCTTTCGGTATCAAAGCGAAAATAACCGGCGCCGCGATGACGGTATTGATGACCATACCGAAGAATACGCCCTGTATCTGGGGTTTGTAGGTCGCGCTGATTTGGGACGTGCCGTGATTGCGTTTGGTCACGCTGAATTGGACACGCGGTCAAAGTCCACGCAGGACCGCAGATATGACCTTGCGACCCAATGGAAGACTAAAGAAGCTTTTGTTTCGTTCAAGGTGGCTGCGCAAGCCCGCGTTACAGTTGGACGAATGCGTTTTTCCGACCCGCATAAATGGGTGGCCGATTTGGCCGTGGATGGTGTCCATTACGGTCACAAAGGCAAACAGCAGGTCACAGAGTTTGCGGTGTTCCGGGGGACGGGTGACGTAACCGCGTCTTATCTAATGGCGCATCACGGACGTGTGATGGACCAAAATCGATAGGGTATCTTGGCACTTCTCGAAAATGATAGTCCAGACACCCGCGCCCATCTCGCAGGCTACGCCAATGTGTTCGTGTCCAAGAAAGTGTCATATGAATTGAACCTTGGTGCGGTCATTGGGGATGCTGCAAACGGCAAAAACGAAGGCTTTGGAATTGATGTTAGATCAATCCGAAAATTCGGCACAAGTGACCTGAATCCGCAAATGATGTTCGGGTTCGCGGCGGGCACCGAAGGTTATCGGTAATCCGGTTTGCATTCCAACAAAACCTACAATCGCGGCCAAACGCAGGTGCACCGGTATGGGTACGCTTTTCAACCTGACCTGACCAATTTGGTTGTGGGATCATTTGCTGTTGGTGTGCGCCCGTCACGCAAACTGTCCGTTGATCTTGGCGTTCATGGGTACTTTCAAATACGCAGTGTTTGGACAAGCCAAAACCGGAGTAATCGTTGGCAAGGATGGTTGGCTGTTCACGGCGGAAGAGTTGGAAGTAACGGAAGAATTTCATGCCAACATGTCCCGTGCCGCGACAGAGATTGCGCGGGTGCAATCTGTGATGAAGCAGCAGGGCACCGTACTTGTTCCTGTCATCGTGCCAGACAAAGCGGATGTGTTTGCACAAATGTTGCGGCAGGTTCGCCCCGATGACGTGCAACATCGGCGCTTGCATTTTATGTCATTGCTTGCGGACTTGGATGTCGCTGCTTTGGACGCCTTTGGCGCGATCAAAGCCGTGCAGACCGGCTTCATGCGGGATGATACCCACTGGTCCCCCCGAGGTATGCCACGCCATATTGCGAAAGCTTGGCCATAAAGGACCAACTGCCCAAGAAGTATCAAAAACGAGGACCGTTTTATTCGGACACCTCGTCAGGTTGGATCGTTGGTCAGGACCAGCTCAGGAACAAATACGCGGTTTCGGACGAAGCCGTTGCACTGTGGCACGACATCAGGGCCGAGTTTGAAAAGCACGCCATTGATCTGGTTGTTCTGGCGGCTCCTCCACGTCCGCTTTTTGTACCAAAGTCTGCCCTTGATGTGGTGGGCATGCCCTTGGACGCGGAGCTGCCTGCTTTGCAAGACGGGTTCAGCACGTATATTGCAGCCCTGAATACTGCGGGAATAGTAGCACCTGATTTATCGCGTGTTGCACAAAGCCCCTTGGCGGCAGATTACTATTTCGCATGCGATACGCATTGGACGCCCATGGGGGCTGCGGTGTCGGTCGCGCATCTGAATGCTGCGATGGGCAAGGGGGCAATCGACGCCAACTTGGCGCGGATTACTTCAGCAGGGACCTACGACGAAAAAGGGTCTTTGGCCGGTGTTGTCAAAGACGCCTGCGGAAAACGTCCCAAGACGGAAACCGTTCCTGCGCCCCAATACGCCATACAAGGCAGTGCTGCGTCCTTGCTTGGTGCGGCACCTGAGTTGGAAAAACTGGCGCTTGTTGGCACCAGTTTTCGGATCGTTACCAACGCGACGCCTACCGGGTTGCGGATGCGTTGGCCTTCATGATGGATGTCCATGTCGACAATTTCTCGGTGACGGGTGGGGGGCTAGTGGGCTCTATGGAAGCGTTTATTCGCAGTGGGGCCTTGGCCAGTACATCTTACACGACCGTCGTTTGGGAAGCGCCGTATTCTGCGCCACTGACTGATGTAAACGGGTTGCGCCAGATTTTGGGTGTCCTGAAATCTGCCGCGTTGGTGTCACACATCGAAGGCTTTGATGCGCGTATTGGCAAGGACTGGATCAGCATCGAACACAGTGTTTCGATGGAAGATGTTCAAGGACTTGAGATTGTGACAGAAGGAACCGACACCGGACAATTGCTTGTTGAAATCATTGACGGAGCTGGTGAAAAGACACGGACGAAACTGGTTAAATCCAATCGGGTGGCTGCAAACCTGCGCAGCAATAGATGGGCGTTGTCGCTGTCGGGATTGCCAATCGGTCAAATTGTTCGCATTAAATTGCGCCTTCCGAAATCGGAAAAACAGGAAGCGGCAACCATCCGTTTCATCTACTGAAGGGCAATCCTACAGGGGGGTACTATACTAAAGTATAGCCTTCTATACCTCTGATGATTCGGGGATTTAAGGTTCCGCTGTTAATTCCGGTCGCAACTATTCTCAAGATCGGAACCGACATGTCCTTGATTAATACGTTGTATGCCACCGTAACTGCCCTTTCGTTGACGGCATTTCCCGCATTCGCTGAAGTTCTTGCGGCACCAAAAGGCCCGGTTCTTCTGACGATTTCGGGGGAACTGGAACATCAGACCGCGGGTGCTGTCGATGGAACCGTGACGTTGGATCTTGATATTTTGCAGTCATTGGAAACCCAAATTTTCACGACTTCCACGATTTGGATTGAGGGTGATGTTGAATTTACCGGAGTGAGCCTGCGCGACGTGTTGACCTATGCCGGTGCAACAGGTGCCGCTGTTCGTGCGATTGCGTCAAATGATTACAAAGTGGAAATCCCCGCAGACGGAGTATCGGCAGACGCTCCGATTGTGGCCTACTTTATGAACGGAGAGGAAATGTCCGCCCGTGGCAAGGGTCCGCTTTGGGTCGTTTACCCCTACGATGATGATGCGAAATATCGTACAGAAGTGGTCTATTCACGTTCGATCTGGCAGTTGGACCGAATAGAAATTGCTAACTGAAGGGCATCTGGATGCCCAATGCGCCTGGAAAGACCTTGGTCGTGTTTGACAAGAAAGACAAATTGCGGCGTTTTTGGCCGCTTGCGATCATTCTGATTGGAATCGTTGTGCTGGCGGCGTTGGCTTTGGGCATTGCCCAACGTATGAACCAACTTCGCGGAGCGCCTGGTGACAATCTGACATGGACCTTGTCGCAAGTCGAAGTTGATGTGTTGGTTTTGATGGATGAATCCTTGTTGGCCGCGCAGTCGGAGACCAAGGATGTAAGCGAAATTCGCCGCCGATTTGATAATCTTTACAGCCGTACCAGTACTTTGCGTGACGCACCTGTTTTCGCTGAGATACGCAGGGATAGCGTTTTTAACGAACAACTCGTAACGCTTGAACGCTGTATGTTAAAGCTGACAGAGATCATTGACGGGACGGATGCAAACCTTGTGGCCAACTTGCAGCCATTGATTTCTGATCTAAGGCGCATTCGCGATGAAGCACACGCAATCGCATTGACGGGTATCGGTTTGCGATCCCAAGCCGCGGACGCTGAACGCGCAACGCTCGTCCGTTTGCTGCTTGCAGCAGCGGTGATCAGCCTTGCCACGATCCTTTTCCTGTGCTTCGTTTTATTCGTGATTGTGCGCCAATACCGTCTGCGCCATGAGGCATCAAAGGCTGTTGCGCACGCCAATGCCCGTTTGAAATCGACTTTTGATGTTTCATTGGACGCGATTGTTGTTGCGAATGCCGATGGCATAATTTTGGAATTCAACGAGGCCGCCGAAACCGTTTTTGGATACAATGCCGCCGAGGCGGTGGGGCAGGACATGTCAGAAATGATCGTTCCGGAGCATCTGCGCGACGCCCATATCGCCGGAATGGAACGGTTTAACAGAACCAAAGAACCGCATTTGGTTGGCAAAGGGCGAATAGAAATAACGGCGCTTCGTAAATCGGGCGAAGAGTTTCCTGTGGAAATCTCGATTGGCATGGCCTCTGACCATCGTGGCACAATCTTTATATCGTATCTGCGCGATATTACCGAACGTGTGGCTGCCGAAGAGAACCTGAAAGCCGCGCGCGACGAAGCGCTTGCTGCGGAAAAGGCAAAATCGAACTTCTTGGCCGTTATGAGCCATGAAATGCGTACCCCTTTGAACGGCATCTTTGGCACGCTTGAATTGCTAGGCAATTCCAAGATCACCATAAAGCAACGCAGTTATCTTGATATTGCAAAACGCTCGGGCGACATTTTACTGCACCACGTCAATGACGTCCTTGATATTTCCCGAATGGATGCGGCCAAAATGGAATTGGTCGAAGACAGCTTTGACCTTGGCCAGTTCTTTTCAGACGTGATTACCGAGAATGAAGCAACGGCTGAAGGGCAGGGAAATACGCTCAAAATTGATCTCAAAAAAATGCCTAAGAATGCGGTTCTTTTAGATGAACGCCGTATGCGCCAAGTGACCTACAACCTTATCAGCAACGCGTTGAAATTTACGACAGACGGTATCGTCACACTGCACGCGAACACATCCATTGATCACGATGGCCAGTCGCTTCTGGAGTTTTCGGTCACGGACACCGGTGTTGGAATTCGCACCGAAGATCAAGCCCATGTTTTTGACCGGTTCTATACGCAAGAACGGTCCTATGACCGTTTCGCATCTGGCGCTGGTCTGGGTCTTGCGATTTGCAAACAGCTGGTCGACATGATGGGAGGTTCCATTTCGCTGCAAAGTCAGGTCGGGATTGGGTCGACATTCACGGTCACCATACCCTTCAAATCCGACACCTTGGCCAAACCGGTAGCACAGATAACTGAACCCAAGGTCGATATGTCCGCGTTGAAGGGCAAAGAGATACTTTTGGTGGAAGACAACGAAATCAACCGGTTTATCGTGCATGAAATGCTAAAGGCCAACGGCTTGATCGTGTACGAAGCACACAACGGACAAGAAGCCGTCGACCTTGCAAATATGCGCCAATATGCAGCCATTTTGATGGATATAAGCATGCCGGTGATGAACGGCGTGGACGCTACTGAAATTATTCGGGCAAACTCCGGTCGCAATCAAAAATCAGAAATAATTGGTCTGACGGCCCATGCACTGGCCGACGAACAAGCTCGGTTTCTTGCTGCCGGAATGAACACAGTCCTAAGCAAACCCATTTCGCAATCGACGTTGCTGGGTGCGTTACTGATGGCGGTTCAAGGCGACAATTTGTACCAATATTCAAATGGGCCCACACACACCGGTCAAGCAATTGATGAAAGTACCTTTTCGGATTTGGAAAACCTGCTGAAGCCTGCGAAACTTCAGAAACTCGTGTCAGACTACCAAGCCGAAATTTCAGCGCTTATTGGCGAGATCCCTCACCTGATAAAGGAAAATGATATGGCTACTTTGGCAGAGAAGACCCACAAATCCATCGGGTCGTCTGGCATGATCGGGGCACATCAATTTCAAGCTGTGTTACGCGGTTTGGAACAGGCCGTTAAGTCAGGGAACAGTGATGATGCGCAATATCATGCCAATGCTGTCAAAGCTGCATGGCCAGACACACAAACTGCGTTGAAGGCCAAATTCTATACTTAAGGGTAGGGTGGCCTATGAAAAGGCGCGGAATACTGAACCGCTGCGTCCCCAAATAACTCTGTAAAAATGAATACAAACTTCAAGTGAGAGTCGCCAGCGTGCTTGTATAAACTTGGAGTATGCAATGAACATTCGTCACGAATGTCCAATGCCGGAGCTGTCCTTTTCAGTGGCAGCACCGTTGCATTTACATAAGGAAAACGGCTGCAAATTGATTGCTGACCGTTGGTCTTTGACCGGAGTATGGCTTGCGCCGGATGACGATGATCTTTCTGGTGACATTTATCTTTCGGTTCCCTTTCAAGGCGTGGATGTCTCCTTTCCTGTCGTGCTCAAGGCCACCGATGTGCCGGGGCATTACACTTTTCACAAATTGACCGTTCGCCAACGGGAGACCCTTGGCGCCTTCTATAAGGGTGTTTTGTCCGGCCAAATGGTGTCGACAAACGACATCATAACCAGTCTGGATACGCCCGTTGATCTGGTCCCGATGGGCGAGACGGAACAAGAAGAAACGGCAGGTCAAGCCAAGGCAAAACCGCGCCTGTTGCGGGCTCTTTGGAATGTTGCGTTCTATCTTGCGGGGGCTGCTTTTCTGGTTTTGTTTCTGGGGGGACAAATTTGGCAACGGCTGTCGCATGTTCAGTTGGATGATGCCCGTTTTGTTGCCCCGATCACCGAATACAAAGCGCCTGAAGCAGGGTATCTGACGCGTATCAACGTGGCGGTTGGCGATCAGGTCAAACCAGGCGATATTCTGGCGCACATCGAAGACCCCGACCGCGAAAGCGATGTAGAGGACGTGCGTGCAGAAGTCCTTCTGGCAGAGCGGCGCCTGCGCATTGAACGAAATCGGGTTGCGGAACATCGCCTGAAACGCAAGGCACAACATGCGGCGCTTTTGGCCAGGTTCCAAACGTTGTGGATACCGTGGCGCATCAATGACCGACATGTCTTGGTCTATCCTGACCAGATCGAAATCGCGCGTCTGGCGCTGTACAACTTTGAACACCAACGTGACCCCAATGCGATGGGGTACTTTGATATGCTCGACACGCTTGAGGAAACTGTCACCGAACGGGATTTGGATCTGCGTCGCTGGAAACGCGAATTGCGCCACCGAAAAGCCGCAGCCGACGAATTGGTTGTTCGCGCAAAATTCGAGGGAACTGTGTTCGGGGTGTATGCCCTTAAAGGCAGCTATATTGCACGCGATGACCTTGTTGTTGAAATCGAAGACAACACCCCGCGCATGGCCGTGGGCTGGATCGACGACAGCATGGCCACAACTGTGCATATTGGAATGACTGCAGACATTTCGTATGTTTTTCGTGGCCAAACCAAACACAATCAGGGCCAAGTCATTGACATTCAGGCTGGGACAGACATCGCCCAACCCGACAAATTTGGCATGGTAATAACCATTCAAGCCGATGGTGCAGGCCTGAAAAAGACCCGTAAGTGGTTTCGGCGCAACGCCCCCGCGCGCATCCGATTGAAACGCGGGCTCTTTGCCTCTTGGTTTGAGCGTGACAATGGACGCTCCTAAAACGGTTTATGCATTCGAAAAGCACTTGGATGGATGGTTGCGCAGCCTTTCGGGGCCGTCACCGACTGGATTTGACAAGTGGTCGCCGCACCGGATCGCGCAGTTTACTACCCTATTGGCATTGTTGATTGCGGCGTTGATTTTTTGGCCAAACAGCTTTTTTGAACCCAATCTTATCCACATAACCTTTGCCATGGGATCCCTGGGCATCTGGCGTTTCGGGTGGTGGTTTACCCATGCAGTCCGTGCGGAGATTTTTGCGTGGTCCAGATTCCCCAAAATGCGGGCACGCGTAAATGCTGTTTGGCAAGCGGGCTGGCGACCGCCGCATTTGCACATTCAAATGACCACTTATTTTGAAGAAGCCGCAATCACACGGCGGGTTATCGGATCCATACTTGGGCAAATTAGACGCGAGGGGATTCCCACGACGCTTTGGATTGGGACAGGTTCTTCCTATGATGAAGAAATCATAATAGATTTCGTGCGAACCCACGGTGCTGATGTCGATGCGGAAATCGTTTTCTTGCGCCAAAATCAGCTGGGCAAACGTATGGTAATCGGTATGATTTTGCGCGCGATCAACCGTGCAGGCGTTGGCCCTGATGACCTAGTGATATTTATGGATGGCGACGCGGTGTACAGGATCGGCGTGTTGGAAAAGACCTGTTCAATGTTTGGGGCGGATACTGACCTGCAAGCTTTGACGACAAACGAAGAAGTCATCTGTTACGGCCCGCAATGGATTCAAAACTGGTTGTCGATGCGGTTTGCGCAACGCCGATTGGCAATGCAAAGCCACGCCATGTCAGACAAGGTTCTCACGCTTACCGGCCGCAAGAGCGTTTTTCGCGCCCGCTACATTATCGACGAAAAGTTCATCCGCACAATTGAAGCCGACCACCTTGATCACTGGCTTTGGGGACGCTTTCGGTTTCTGTCAGGCGACGACAAAAGCAGTTGGTACTATCTTTTGTCGATGCATGCCAAAATGACCTACGTGCCCGATGCGTGTGTCTACACGATTGAGCAGATCGAAGGTTCCGGCACTGGCCGTATGGTCCAGAACTTTCGCCGGTGGTCCGGGAACATGTTGCGCAACGGATCACGGACGATTGCGCTTGGTCCCTTCGTGGCAAAGCCGTTCATTTGGTGGTGTCTGGTAGATCAACGCATTGCAATGTGGACGATGCTGGTCAGCCCGGCTTTGGCCATTTTGACACTGTTTATTGAACCACTCTACATCTTGCATTGTGTGATCTGGATTGTTCTGAGCCGTACTTTGCTGTGTTTGTTTCTGTTCCGGTATGCGCGTGCCCCTGACATCACGTGGCCGTTCATTTTGTATTTTAACCAGATCATCAACGCGAGTGTGAAAGTGTATATGATCTTCCACCTCAGCAAGCAGAAATGGGCAAATCGCGGCAATCAAAGTGCAGGTGATGGTACTGCAACACTTGATAAAATCAAAAACGCGACCGCGATGTTCCAATTGATTACATCGGTCATTGGTTTTTTGATCGGCCTGGCAGTGTATATTGAGCTGTTGCCGTTGCCGACGCTGTTTTAAGGCTGAAAATGTTGCAAGGGCCTTCCTATACTTTTGGCTATGTCTGGCATCCCATTGAGCCTTTGAGTGTCCTTGTGGCACCAAGAATTATTTCTGACACACCTTTAAACCTGACCCATAAGCCACGCGATCAACGCGCGGCTGCATGTGAGAGTGTTAGGAATTAACCCATGATCCATCCAGTTATTCTGTGTGGCGGCAGCGGCACCCGTCTTTGGCCTTTGTCACGTAAAAGCTACCCGAAACAATTTTCACAGTTGAACGGCGAAACCAGCTTGTTTGAACAAACGGTCAAACGCGTTCAACGCCCCGGCATTGCCGATCCGATCGTTGTTACACATTCCGACTACCGCTTCATCGCCGCAGAGCAGTTGCAGACGGCGGGGGCCGACGCCCCGACGATTATGATCGAACCCGAAGCACGCAACACAGCACCGGCAATTCTGGCAGCAGCACTGAGCCTGCATGAGCAACCCGATGCTATTATGCTGGTCATGCCGTCCGATCACGCGATTGCGGATGAGGACGCGTTTGATCAAGCTGTTCGCGCCGCAGAACAATCCGCTGAAGCTGGCAAACTGATAACCTTTGGTGTCACACCGGACCGCGCTGAAACCGGGTATGGCTATCTTGAACTGTTTGACCCTATCCTTGGTGCGGTCTCATGTGCGCAACCGCTGAAGGGATTTGTCGAAAAACCAGAGCAAGCCATTGCGGATGAATTTCTAGCGTCACGCCGCCACCTATGGAATGCGGGTATCTTCATGTTCCGGGTCTCTGAAATTCTGGAAGCTTTCGAAGTGCTCTGCCCGCGTTTGATGATGCCAGTACGTCGCGCGGTTGACGGGGCGCGACGCGATCTGGATTTTTTCCGCCTTGATGAGGCTTCGTACAAAATGGCCGACGATATTTCGATCGATTATGCCATTATGGAAATCTGTGAAACTTCGTCTGTGATCCCTCTGGATTGTGGTTGGTCCGACTTGGGAAGTTGGGCATCTGTTTGGAAAACGGGCGATGCCGACGAAAATGGCGTGGTTCAGAATGGAAATACCACGTCTATTGACTGTGAAAACACGCTGCTGCGTTCGGAAACGGACGGCGTGCAACTTGTGGGTATCGGTCTTGACAATATCACTGCGATTGCCACAGGCGACGCAGTTTTGGTCGCGGACATGAGCAAGTCTGAAAACGTCAAAACCGCTGTCAAAATGCTTAAGGCCGAAAAGGTAAAACAGGCCGAGCTGTTCCCGAAAGACCATCGGCCTTGGGGTCATTTTGAAACATTGTCCTTGGGCGACCGCTTTAAAGTCAAGCAGATCGTTGTTCGCCCCGGCGCTGCATTATCCTTGCAAAGCCACGTCCATCGGTCCGAACATTGGATTGTGGTTGCGGGTTCCGCAAAAGTGACCATCGATCACGAGGTGAAACTCGTCTCTGAAAACCAATCTGTATACATCCGGCTTGGTGCAATTCACCGGTTGGAGAATCCCGGAAAAGTACCTTTGCATCTGATCGAAGTGCAAACTGGTGCGTATCTGGGGGAAGATGACATCGTGCGCTACGAGGACATTTATGCCCGCAGCCGTACTGATGACAAAGCTGCATAAACCAAGACCAACAAGCACTCTCACACCACCTTCAGCGGCGTCTTCGGGCGCCGTTTTTTTTGTACAAACTGCATATTTTGACAAGGATATATTGAGCTATGCTAAAGGATAGACCGCGCATACTTCAGGCGTCGAAATTACCCTTTGGCGATATAGAATCAATGAAATCAGTCTCCTACAAAGTGGTTAATCACAAGTTAGGAATGAACATATGTTTGATTTATCGCCACAGTTCATCGACCATCTCTCGGGTCAAACGGCTTTTGCACCACTGCGCGTCATCGATGAAAAACCCTCCATCAGTGTTGTGGGCCTTGGATATGTTGGCGCTGTTTCGACAGCATGTTTGTCCGGCTTGGGTTACAATGTCATCGGCGTCGATATTGATGCTGACAAGGTTGACTGTATCGTCGATGGCAAATCCCCGATTCACGAACAAGATCTTGACCGCTTGTTACGTGAAGGTGTCGACAACGGTTTGGTGGCTGCTACCACAAACCTTGTCCAGGCTGTTGTCGACACCGATGTTACATTTGTATCGGTGGGAACACCCACAGGCCCAGATGGCAGCTGTGATCACAGCTACATCGAAGCTGCTGCCCGTGCCATTGGCGAAGGTTTCAAGCATAAGAACGTTTTTCACGTCATCGTCATGCGTTGCTCTATTCCTCCTGGGGTCACGATGAACGACATGGCCCCCATTATCGAAGAAACATCAGGCAAAATCGCAGGGCTTGATTTTTTGGTGTGTGCTTTAATCCGGAATTCTTACGCGAAGGCGTAGCCGTTGAGGATTTCTACGCGCCGCCAAAGACCGTTATCGGGGCGAACGACGACCGCAGTGCAATGATTATGACGCGCATCTTCGAGGCCGTCGACGAAGCCCCGATCGTGACCTCAATCGAAACGGCCGAGATGGTCAAATACGTTGATAACGTATGGCATGCCACAAAAGTATGTTTTGCCAATGAAGTCGGTCGATTGTGTAAACCCTTGGGTGTCGACAGCCACGACGTGATGGATGTTTTTGTTCAGGACACAAAGCTGAACCTGTCTTCGTATTACCTGAAACCGGGCTTTGCCTTTGGCGGGTCATGCTTGCCCAAAGAGGTCCGCGCTGTTGCGCATATCGCCAAAGAAGCCGGCGTATCGTTGCCAATGATCGAAAGTCTTGGCGTGTCAAACACCACGCATATCGCGCGGGCTATCGAAATGGTGCGCGAGACGGGGGCAAAAACTGTGGGTGTTCTCGGGCTGGCATTTAAGCCTGGAACAGATGACTTGCGTGAAAGTCCTATTCTTGAAGTCATTGCTGCTTTGAATGGCGAAGGTGTGAAGGTGGTTGTTCACGACCCGGCCATTACGCCCGAGACCCCATTGGCGGGCCAGTTGGCATATGTCCGCCATGGCAGTGCTGGTTTGAAGTCTTTGGCGGCAGATTTACCGTCCATGTTGCGCGGCGATTGTTCAGCCGTTGTCGAGGCCGTGGATGCTTTGATCGTCACACATGCCAACGATTTGTACCGCGATACAGTGGCGAATTCCGGTGCGACGCCGGTCATCGATCTGGTCCGTCTTAAGCGCGAGGCTGCGTCGCATCCAAACTACAACGGGATCGGTTGGTAAATCGCTCCTTTCCCTCAACTGTCTACTTTTAATGAGAAAATCATGAACGCAAATCACACGATTAATCAAAGTACAGGCACACATGTGTCTGATGCATTGAATGGCACGGAAGGGGCAGATGTTGTTCTGGGTCTCTCTGGCGACGACACGATCACGTCTGGTGGGGGCGATGATGTGGTGTATGGCGATTTCGCCTCTTAAAATTTGCTGGCTGGCACAGACGGCGCATCTAGTTTTTCGCAATACGAGCAATCAGGCGCATGGCAAGTCCAGGCTGAAGATGGCGGTCACACCAGCATGACACAGGTGATCGACACGCAATTTCGCGAAACATATGAAATCAGTTTTGACCTGGCCGCCAACTACAACGCCCAGTCCCTCAGTGGGGCCGTACAGGTCGTCTGGAACGGAGACGTGATAGACATGTTTGACACCAACAGTGCCAACTTTTCCGACCATACATTTACATTTACATTTGAAGGTGTAGGTGGTTCGGGCGCTCTGACATTTGTTTCCATAGACAGTTCTGACGACACTGCATCAACGGTAAATACCGATGGACCGGCGTTCTATACGCTTCAAGACAAGCAGATCGGCGGCGAAAAAGTTGAGGTAAAAGCTTTTGCTGAAGGTCAGGCCGGCATCTATCAAGTCATTGATGGAACCTTGCAAGTTTTTGATCCTGTCGATGGAACCTACACAGTGTTGGGCAGCGAAGCGACTGTTACAGTCAATGCGATCGGTTTCAATGTGCAAGACAGTTTGATCTACGGGATTGCTGTTGACAACGGGTTCGACAGCTTGGGGAATTCGGTCAACAAGACTGATCTGGTGATGCTGGATGCGGCTGGCAACGGCTACAAGATTGGCGCAACTCCTTACAGATCTTGGATCGGTGATTTTGATGCAAGTGGCAACTTGTGGGCGTTTCAATCGAGTTTGGACCGGATCACTATGATCGATGTGGACAATGTCGATGCCAATGGTGATGTGGCAACCAAAACCTTCAAATTCCCAAAGGAAATGATCACTGATCATCTATGGGATGTTGCGTTTGATGCTGCATCGCAGTGCTTTTCTGGGGTGACGCGCCCGTCCGCAGAAGGTGAAAACGCGACAATGTATATCATCAATGTCTCTGGTGTTGCGGACGGCGGTATGCCGACGTTTGAAGCTTTGGACGTTGTCGGAACAATGATCGACGGGGTGATGCATGCAGGTGTGCCTGCGGTAACGTTCGGGGCCGCCATTCACGACGCAGATGGCAATTTTTACGTTGCAGGCAACCGTGGTGACCACGACATGAACGACACCCTGAACGGCGGCAGCGACAAGGACAAACTGTATGGCGGTACTGGACATGATGTGATCCATGGCGACCAGGGCAGTGACTACATCAACGCAGGGCAGGGCGATGACACCGTTTATGCCGGCGAGGGGCGGGACAAGATCCTGTCTGGGGCCGGATCGGATGAGATTTGGGGGCGCGCGGACACAGACTGGTTCGTGTTCCGCAGTTCAGACGCGACCAACAGTATCGATACGGTACATGACTACACGCATGATGGTGTGGAAAATGACCGCCTCGATCTGCGCAGTTTTGATGTGTTATCTGATGGCGGATCGTCAGCAGACTGGATTGCCGATCACATAACGCAGAATGCCGACAACAGTGTCACACTCGGCTTGGGTGGTATATCCATCATCTTGATTGATCACGCAAACCTGCAAGATCAGTTTTACGATCAGGTTCTGGACGGTTTGCAGCTTTAAGAACAGTGTGGTGGGAGGCGGGTCAGAACAGACCTGCCTCTTTCGCAATCATTGCAGCATGTGTGCGATTTTTGGCTTCAAGTTTGCGGCACATCGTTTTGACATGCAGTTTGATTGTCACTTCCTGCAGCTCGATTTCACGTGCAATTTCCTTGTTGGCCAAACCACGCGTAAGGCATAGCAGCACCTGCATTTCGCGGTCTGTAAGAAGCTCTTTCAGCGGGTGGTCTGCTTCGTTAGCTTCTTGGGTCATGAAATCGATTGGCGCGTATTTTTCGCCCATTGCCATGAATTTGATTGCATTGACCAGCGATTTTGCGGCAATACTTTTCGGCAAAAAACCTGATGCACCACGTTCAAGCGCTTGTTCTGCAATATCTTTGTTTGCAGATCCTGAAATAAGTGCAACGGGCCGCGGGCGCGTAGCCTCGAGAATTTTATCCAAGCCCGCCAGGCCATCCATGCCCGGCATCTCGTAGTCCAGAAGGATCAAATCAAACGGATCATGCGTAGTCAGTGCCTTTTCAACACTTGGAAGATCAGGGGATTGCACAACATGAAACGTCCCATCGCTTTCCAAGAACGCAGCGATCGTTTCCCTTACCAATTCATGGTCGTCGGCTAAAAGAATTCTCACCTTGCCCTCGCCTTGTTGATTACCATGGATACCACCCGAATTTACTTTTTGGAACCTTGTTACCAGTCCAAAGGTTTCGACCTTTTCCGGGTCAAGTTTACGGCCTAACCAATACCTTTCAAAAGTGGTATTTTTTTGAAAATTTTGCAGGCTGTTTTCGTGCATTTGGTTCGCGAGGGGCGGATACTGAATAGACAAAACCCTGTTCGGGTGTTTGGTGCTGCTTCAGCAGACATCACTTGTCTTCAACAACCCCCATTTAATCATAATCTTTACCTTATTACTTTTGACTGAGAGCACCACCTGTCTGGTCACTAGGTTGGGGGGCAATTTTTTCCTGTGAATTGCTACACCCAACATATGACAAATCACTGCGGTTCGCCTCAATAGCCAAGTAAATCATCGGTTTTTCGAATTCAGCTTTTGGCATCTACGGTATCGCGTAAAATTAGGTCACGGTGACCTCGTAAAGGGAGTGTCTTGATCGAAGGCTGTTATCCGTTCCCCTTGTGAATGCGGAAAGCTCTGGAGGATCATATGAGGCTCACTTTTATTCTGGCAGCGGGCTTGATCGCATGTGGCACAGTTGGCGTCGCCCAAGACGGTCCCGGGATTAACCCCAAAGCGAAGCTGTGATAAGAAAATTAAGTCATGTCGAGTCAAAACGCACGTTTCTGATAACGGGAAAGGAATTGTGTGCCGTTGATGGATGCGCACGGCGAACGAGGTCCAAAGGTGCAGAAAAGGTCAACAACACATGCCCAAAGTATAGCTGGCGGGAGATTTTCATTATCGGTGGCTCTTTAAGTTATGCTGTGGGCGATAATGCCAGTACGCTACGCACATACAGTGCGTTCTCTTTGGCAATATCTCTGATTTCAATTGAAAACCGTGTTGCACCTTGATCATGTGATATTGAGCGATTACCGATACTCCATGCTTCCAGTTGACGTGACACACCATGGCGAAAAATTCAATTTGGCGCATTTGCAGCCAAACTTTAAGAATTTTAGTTGACTTTGTATGAATGGCGTGACCGTCAATTTTAGTGCACGGATTAAATTTAGTAATCACTGCGTCAGTGAAGACTACAAAGATACCTCCCCTAATGGGGCACATTGCTTTCAAGATGGAAGAGAGTTTTGTCCTGATAGGCACACATGGTCGTTGGGGGTTTCTGAAATAATCGATGGATTATTCACCAAACCCACCACTACAGTTACATCGACCGCCTGTCTGACGTCAGCGCTTGTGGGTCCAAATAGGGTCAATTGCTAAGAGAGTGTTTGTTGCTCATCGTAGCCACTGAGGAGTGGATGATGAGAAAGACAACGAAGAGCCCTGGCGAGAAGATCGTCAAAGACATCAAGCGC
>NZ_JBDWQO010000005.1:0-99396 GCF_039986515.1 Ascidiaceihabitans sp.
CGGCAACCAAGCGTGGCTTCTTTTTCAGCATATTCGCAAGCCAAGGATCATCGCAACGACCTTTTCGCTCCGATGCACTGATCACCGACATGGCGCCGGTGACGAGTAACCGGCGTACGTCGCGCTGCCCCATTTTGGTGATCCTGCCAAAACGGTCTTTGCCACCCGTCGAATTTTGCCGGGGTACCAACCCGAGCCAGGCTGCAAAACCGCGGCCACTATCAAAATTATCTGCTGCCGGACAGAACGCCTGGATCGCAACTGCCGTTTGACGCAGATAGAGATCACGGCTCCGGAACATAACAGCCTGCGCCTGCTGTTCTTTTGTTTTTACGGCGACAAAGCTCATCGATGGACGGAGTGCGGCCTCAACGATCGCTTCGGCGTCCACAGCATCGTTCTTATGTCGCTTCACGAAAGGCTTCACATAATTTGGCGGGATCAAACGAACGATGTGACCTGCTTCTTGCGCCTCGCGCCCCCAATTGTGGGACGTCGCGCAAGCCTCCATGGCAATGGTGCAGCTCGGGATCTCAAACAGAAATTTTTTGAACTACAGGCGGCTGAGTTTCTTGCGAAACAAGACGTGCCCCGCCCTGTCCGATCCATGTACTTGGAAAACCCGCTTGGCCAGGTCCACGCCGATGATATGAAGTTCTTCCATTTCGCCCTCCTTTGTTTCCTGACTAGTCTTGGCCAGATCGGTTCAATTGTGAATCGACAGGAGGGGCATCCAATCCATCACTTATCGTTCGTTGGCTTGTGAAATTCGCGCGCGCACGAAAACGCAACAGTATTGCTCTTCAGGGCTGTTAGTGACTTTTTCCAGTCCCTAGAGCCTAAGTAGCCTGGCTAACGTTGATATCTACACGCCTGCCGCTTTTCCACCTCGGAACACGCTCGCCAGTATTCCATTCGTACATCCACCCAACGACTTCCTGTGTTTGTGGGTCACGGATGCTACCTATCATCTGCGCCTCAAGCCGCACGTAGGCCTCACAAATTGCTGGGATCGTTAGGTTCTGTTTCGCGCCGTCCGCCACATCAATGACCTCCTCTTGCTCACTCAGTTCACAGTTTTGGGAAGAATACCGCTCGTTTTCCGGCAAACTACCCGCTTTAGTTGAAACTGGGCCTTCGGAAAATGCACGATAAGGAACGAAGCCTAACGAAATACAACGCAACGAAAGAACTTAGATCGTTGATAAAGGAGGGAAAATACTTCCTGCATCCAAAAAGAGACGATCATGATTTCAAAGAACTGTTCAAGAAGTTAACGTCTGCTGGAGCGGGGCGACCTGTTGACAAAGATGGGTTCCCCCAAGGTGCATGGACGGCTGATCTTTTGGCTGAAGCGATAACGCGGATATTGTGATTTTGAGCCTGCAATGGTGCGGATTGTGCAATTGATCCATACAGGGAAAACGCTTGGCTTTAAGTATTGAGAGCGGGACAATATCGCCCTCGCTGTATCGGATACAGGGCTTAGCGCGGATCAAACGGCGGATCTTTTACGCGAGAAGCTGCAAGAGGTTGATCACCGGATGTCAGAGCTTACCCAACTCAGGGTGTTGCTGTCGGATATGTTGGATCAAGCTTGCCCCTTGCAAGGGTAGAACCCGCGCCGTCCTGCTGATTTTCTAACCCTTCAGCCGCGCATCGGTGTTTTCCTTTGTGTTACCTTCCGCCATGCGGGCAAACGCGTCACGCCACCCCTGCGCCAAGAGAGGCAACTCCGCCAAGATCGCAGCGTCTTCCCGTGAAACCCGGCGGGTCAAACGCGCCCGCGTCACCGTCTCAACGGTCCATTCCGGGCAAGGTCGCTCAAACAAAACAATCGGATCATCCGCCGAGACATGGCCGCCTTGCAGTACACGATAATACCACCCCGTTCGCCCCGTTTTTTGGAACAGATAGGCCATCTTCTCGTTTTCGGTATGCTCGCTTACCTTCCAACAGGGCTGTCTGCCTTGACTAACTTCAACCACAGCAGTCCCAAGGCGCAGTTTGTCACCAATACAAATATTGGTTTCTGTCATCCCTAACGTGGCAAGGTTTTCGCCAAAGGCCGCTGGGATTGTCCCTGTCGGAATATGCCCTTCGGCGATCCAATTGGGATAATGATCTGAGGGATAATGATGAATGGCCTTATCGCGCCCACCATGGTGTTCAAGGTCCGCCTGTGCATCTCCAAGGAAACCCATCTCGCCAATTTCCTGACGACCCAAGACAAGAGTTTTGCCAATGGCGGAGGGCGCTTTGCCCGCCCAACGATCCACGATTTCCCCAAAAAAGATGCCGTTAAGTGTGGTCGAAATGTCTGGTGCGCTCATGCTGGGTCCTGTTCATGGCAAATAAGATCTGTTTCTTGCGGGGTCAGGTGCTCTGACAGAAGTTGGCAAAATGATTGGCCTTCATTCTTTTGGAAATGTCGACAATCACGACACAGCCCAAAGGGCTTGCCGTCGTTTTGGTCCAAAATTGAGCGAAGTGTCTGCCTCAATGTGGTTTCAAGGCTGGTCAATTGCTGTCCGTCCAGGCCTTCGATCCCCCCTATCAGCCGAAGCGGTTGCGCGACCAAAGCCTCGCCCTTTTCGGTGATCTGATACTGAACAACCCGCTTGTCGGTCGAAGACCTTCGTTCGGTTACATAGCCCTTTGCCGACAACGACTTAAGCGTTTGGGACACGGTGCCACGGGTGCTGCCCAGATAATCAGCCACATGGGACGGGCTGCGCGAGAAGCGATTTGCTTGTGTCAGGTAATCCAACACGGATCGTTGGGCCGGGTTCACATCATCAGACCAGCTTTCGGTCGCATCAAGCCGCGCCAAGCGGGTCAGAAGTTCTCGGATACGGAGTTCTTGTGTCATGTTGATAAAGTAGCGAGTCGAAATAAAACTTGCAATAGTTTCGACTCGCTATTATTTGAATCACATCAAAAAGAAAGGATGAACCATGAACTATTCAATACCCCTCGTGCCCCTCGCACTGGTATTCACCGCGTCGGTTGCGGGTGCTGATGGCAACCACGCCTCCCACGCGGTCAATCAAGCAGGGGCAATCCTGTCCGAGGAGAGCGTGGACACAATTGCCGCCTTTGACATTTTAGCGGCCCATGCACACGGCACTGGAAACATCGTGACCTTTCATATGACGACCAATGGTTTGGCCGGTGACACCGTCCCGGCCGCCACGGGCGAGGTCGGCGGATCCGATGTTCTGTCCTACGTTTGGCCCACATCGCTGGACCCTTCCACTGTGGGTTTCGAAGGTGGCACAGGTATTCTCGCGCTGGCCGCAACCAGCCACCCCGACTTTGACGACACTCCGCTTTATGATGAAAACAACGATGGTGATCCGGCAAACGACGGGATCGTCTGGCATAGCCACTGGGTTGTGTTGACCCCAACCGAAACCTGTGGGCCCGGCGCATTGGCCGTCCGTGACATTCCCGAAGGTAGCACCCCACAACTGCCCGCGACGTGGCCTGGATTTCCAATCTTCCTCGACAGCCCCGGCTTTTCTCCGCTGTTTGACGGCCCCGAGATTTCCGTCACCGTAGCCTTTGACCGGGCGGTGCAGCTAGATGGGTTGTCTTACGACGGCGTCACCTCGGCTTTGAAAGTAAACGCCAATATCCACGCACCATTGCTGTGTGTTGTGGATGTCTTTGACGTGGCATCGGGCGACCTAAGCCTGCCGGGTACGCTTAACTAAATCGGGATGCGGCGGTTAGCGCCGCATTGTCCTGCCATTTCTCAATGACTGATCACAAAATGTAACCGATCATAGAAAGGACCGCGTAATGAAAGCCCCCGAACTACAGATTCAACAATGGTTCAACACCAAAGACAGCCCAACACTTGCAGCATTACGCGGCAAGGTTGTCGTGATCGAAGCTTTTCAAATGTTGTGTCCGGGCTGCGTGTCGCATGGGCTGCCGCTGGCCCAAAAAATCCACAACATGTTCCCTAAAGATAAAGTCGCCGTACTGGGTCTGCATACGGTGTTTGAACATCATGATGCGATGCAACCTGTATCCCTCGCCGCGTTCTTGCATGAATACCAGATCACATTTCCAGTCGCCGTCGATTTGCCCGGTACCGGAGCGATGCCAGAAACCATGCAGTCCTATCAAATGCGGGGCACTCCAAGCCTTATCCTGATCGACAAAGCAGGGGATATACGCGCCAATCACTTTGGTAACGTATCAGAGCTGATGCTGGGCGCTGAAATCGCAACTTTGATAGGCGCAGTCGCCCCTGATGACATTGAGCCGTCCACAGAAGGGTCTGCCCAACCAGGCTGCAACGAAGAAGGTTGTTCTTTGCCTTAAGGCAGCAGGGTCAAATGATCTTTCATCGGGGAGTTGGCCATTTTCTCTCCGATGAAAGCCCCAAAATCGGCGATGTACTCAGTCCGTGGATCGCTTTTGCGCCATACGAGACGAACCTGTCTGCCGATATTTTTTTCGCTGATGGGATGTAGCGTTGCTAGACCACCAAAACGATCTGGTGTTCCAACAGACAACACTGGAAACAACGCAGCCCCCTCCCCCAGCGCAACAAAGTGGCGCAACATTTCTAGACTGCTTGCCACCCTTTGCCCTTGCAAACCGGGTAGATTGCAAAGCGCAACGGTTTGGTCAGTCAAACAATGTTCTTGCGACAGTAAAACGAGCTTGGATTGCATTACCTCCACCATCTCAATGGGGCTGTCAGGTACTCGGTTCAGCTCAATCGGGCTTGCAAAGACGAAAGGTTCAAAGAACAAATCTGTGCAAGCGAGGTGTTCCTGTTTCGGAGCCGTCGCAATGAACGCAACATCCAATTCCCGATCCGCCAACATCTGTTCAAGTGTTTGTGTGGGTTCTTCAAACAGGTTCCACTGAACATTCGGGTAGTCTGTTCTTAGCGATTTGAGGATAAGTGGCAGCAAGTACGGCCCCAGCGTCGGGATCACCCCAACTTTCAATTCCCCATCAAATCTATTGTTCAGGCTTACAGATAGATCCAGGAATTCGCGCGCCTCGTTCAAAAGAAGATCGGCCTTTCGCAAAACAATCCGGCCATTGGGCGTCAACGCAACATGCTTGCCTTGACGTTCAAAAATAGAGAATCCCAATCGGGCCTCAAGCTTCATGATCTGTTGGCTAATCGCGGGTTGCGACACACCGCAAACAGATGCTGCCATACCAAAATTGCCGTGCTGCGCTACGCTCTGCACATATTCAAGATCCCGCAGTGATAGACCCGAAACTGACGTTGTTTTCTTCATGTATTACCTTTGATTATCGGTGCAATAACGTACATGACTTGGACCGTTTCTAGCTCTTCTGATCTTTTGCAACCAGACAGAAAGAATGGAGACGACTATGACCAAGACACCTAAGTTGACCACAGCGTTTGGTGCGCCAGTACCTGACAATCAAAACATCATGACAGCAGGGCCCCGCGGCCCGGCTTTGCTGCAAGACGTTTGGTTCCTCGAAAAGATGGCGCATTTTGACCGGGAGGTCATCCCCGAACGCCGCATGCATGCCAAAGGATCTGCCGCATTCGGTAAATTCACCGTGACCCACGACATCACCAAATACACGCGGGCCAAGCTGTTCTCAGATGTTGGCAAACAAACCGATCTGTTTTTGCGGTTCTCAACGGTCGCAGGCGAACGTGGCGCCGCCGATGCTGAACGGGATATTCGCGGATTTGCCGTCAAGTTCTATACCGAAGAAGGTAATTGGGATTTGGTTGGCAACAACACGCCTGTCTTCTTTTTGCGTGACCCTATGAAGTTCCCTGACCTGAACCATGCGGTCAAACGTGATCCGCGCACTAACATGCGCAGCGCGGACAACAACTGGGATTTCTGGACAAACCTACCCGAGGCTTTGCATCAAGTGACCATTGTCATGTCGGATCGCGGCCTGCCTGCCACCTATCGACATATGGATGGTTTTGGCAGCCACACTTACAGCTTCATCAACGCTGATAACGAACGGTTCTGGGTGAAATTCCACTTCAAGACACAGCAAGGCATCAAAAACCTGACAGATGAGGAAGCCGCACAAATTGTGGCAGGTGATCGCGAAAGCCATCAACGCGATCTGTTTGACAGCATCGAGGGTAATGATTTCCCAAAATGGACCCTGTCAGTACAAATCATGCCTGAGGCCGACGCAGGATCGTATCATGTTAACCCATTTGATCTGACCAAGGTTTGGCCTCATGCGGATTATCCACTCATCGAAGTGGGTGAGCTTGAGCTGAACCGTAACCCAGACAATTATCATGCCGAGGTTGAACAATCCGCCTTTGCACCATCCACCATTGTACCCGGTATCGGATTTTCTCCTGACAAAATGTTGCAAGGCCGCTTGTTTTCTTACGGTGACACACAACGATATCGTTTGGGCGTGAACCACGCGCAAATTCCGGTGAATGCGCCACGTTGCCCCTACCATTCTTATCACCGTGATGGCGCAATGCGGGTGGACAGCAACGCTGGATCACGCATCGGATATGAACCGAACATGTTCGGTGAATGGCAGGAACAACCCGATTTCTCTGAGCCACCGTTGAGTGTTGAAGGTGCGGCGGATCACTGGAACCATCGAGAGGACGAAGATTACTACTCGCAACCAGGTGATCTATTTCGTTTGATGTCTGCAGCCCAACAACAAGTTTTGTTTGAAAATACGGCGCGGGCGATTGGGCCTGCTCGGCTTGAAATTCAGCATCGTCATATCCGCAACTGCACAAAGGCTGACCCAGCTTATGGTGCGGGGATCGCAGCTGCGCTTGGCTTGGAAATAGCAGATATCGCAGATTAAGACATGGGCCCGCGCGGACGACGTTTGCGCGGGCGACCTTACTGTTTTTGGTTTATTTCAACACCTCAAGCAAAGTGTCTCTCGCCCCTAAGATATGGGCTTTTGTGAGGTCGCTTGCGAGGCTGGCTTGGCCTTTTTCACAGGCTTCAAGGATGGCTGCATGTTCTTCGTTCGCCCGCGCTTTGCCGTCAGTCATTGTGATTTGTGCCCGTAGATAGCGATCTACACGATCCAGCGAATTGTTAATGATCTTGAGGTGATATTTTAGTTCGCTCGCATTATATAGTTCATAGTGGAATTCGCGGTTTAGGTCGCCCCATTCCATCGGATCTGTTGATGTCGAAAACGCTTCGAAAAATCCGCGTGCCCGCGCCAATGCTTCCGGTGAAATATCAGACACGGCACGTTCAATCACTGCGCCTTCAACCAATGCTCGGAATTCGAAAATCTCGCTGGCGTCACTTCGTGATAGCCCAGCGACAACCGCTCCCTTAAATCGCTGTGTCGAAACAAAACCCTGCACTTCCAACATTGTGATCGCTTCACGTACAGGAATACGACTGGTGTTGAACGTTTTGGCAATTTCGTCCTGCCGCAGCGGCATGCCGTCCTCCAACTCACCATCAATGATTGCCTGTCTCAGCGCCTCAAATACGATGGTCGCCGCCGAGGCAGATTTCGAAATATCAACGGCATAGGACTTCATTCAATTACTCCCAATATGCCTTTTCCTAGAGGCTCTTCAGACTATAGCGCAAGTTTTTATATTGTATATTGGATCCAATATGCATTATGCAGTATCCATAACGCAGACTCCCGCGCTCTTGGCGAGGCGAGCCCGCAACAAGATGAGAAAACTCATCAATGCGCATCACGCGCAAATCAAAGGGGCAATTGCCCTCAACGGGAGGACTTTTATGAGACATACGATAACAATCGCGGCACTAACGCTGGCAAGCACGCTGGGGGTGACGGCCTACGCAGACACCATTGAATGGAAAATGACTGCCGCGATTGGCGAGGGATCGTTTTTCTACCAGAACTTCATGGAACGCTTTGCTGCCAATGTTGGTTCAATGACCGCTGGCGGCATGGAAATTCAGCCCTTTGGTGCTGGCGTTCTGGCCCCAGCCTTCAAGGCGTTTGAGGTCGTGCAGGACGGTATTGTCGAAGCTGGCCACTCAACCCCATCTTATCTGGTGAACCAAGACCCAACCAATGCAATTTTTGCCAGCTTCCCTGGCGGCATGTCCGGCGAGGCAACATTGCACTGGATCTACGAAGGTGGCGGCGAAGAAATGCTGCAAGAATTCCGTCGCGAGGAGATGGGCCTGCACTCTATGGTTGTGGGTATCGGCACGTCCGAGATCATGGCGCATTCAAACGTCAAAATTGAAACAACGGCCGACCTCGAAGGCGTGAAATATCGCACATCCGGCGCTTGGGCCGCTGTTTTGAAGGACTCTTTTGGTGGCGTTCCCACCGTTGTTCCAGGCAACGAGATTTATACGTTACTCCAACGTGGAGGCGTAGACGCGGTTGAATGGTCCACGCCTGGCGGCAATATCTCTGAAGGTTTCCACGAGGTGGCCCCCTATATGATCATGCCTGGGGTGCACCAACCGTCATTCTTGTGGGAGGTTTTCGTCAAACAGGAAACATGGGATGCCCTGCCGGAAGACATTCAAGCGCAGGTGACGGCGGCAGCAAAGCTTACGACATATGAAAGCTTCACCCACTTTGGTCACGAAGACGTACTGGCGATGGCCGCGTTCCGCGACACCAATGTAGAGATCATCAATATGGATCCTGCTGAATCAGAAAAAATCCGCGCCGCAGGCCGTGATTGGGCCAGTGCTCAAGCTGCAGAACTGGCTGAAGGCGGCAACGCGCGGATGCAAGAGGTCTTGGACAGCTACATCGCATATCAAGCGAATTGGGCAGAAAACTCTGGCTACCTTGTTCGCGACAGCGCGAACTAAGTCGGCACCAAAAACGTGTTGATGGCTGGCCCCTAAGGGTCGGCCATCACAAGTCAGGGGGGTCCAATGACGCACTTTCTAAACATTATTGACGCAATTGCAGAGGGTCTAGCCGCGTGTGGACGGCTTGTGATTTTCGTCTTAATCATTGCCATGCTTTACGAAGTAGTCGCGCGCTATGGTTTTGGTGCGCCGACCCTTTGGGCCTTCGACATCTCTTACATGCTGAACGGATCAATCTTTCTGCTTGGTGCCGCGTATGCGTTGCGCAGCGATGTTCATGTGCGGATCGACTTTTTGTCGCAGCGCTTACCGATGCGGGTGCAGCAGTTGTTAAATGGCATCGTTTTCCTTTTCATCATGATGCCCATCACATCGGTTTTCGCATTCGTTGCTGGGAAGAAAGCTCTCAAAGCTTTCACCTCCGGCGAAGTCGAAGCGGTGAGCCCATGGGCCCCGGTTGTCTGGCCATTCTACTCAATCATCGCCATCGGTCTTGCTGCGTTTGCTCTGCAATTTCTTGGTGAGGCAATCAAACTTTTGAGCGGACGCAAGAATCCCGGTGAAGCCCCCGGAGAGCTTGACGAAATGGGACAAGCACAATGACCCCCCTTTTGATGTTTGCCGCTCTTTTCGTGCTGGTTTTCGCAGGCGTGCCTGTGGCGTTTTCCCTGATCATCATCGCGATTGCGTTCGGGTTTAGCGTTTTCGGGGAACTGATTTTCTTGCAGCTTTACGGTCCACTGTTGCACACGGCCTCGAACTTCGTTCTGGCCGCGATCCCATTGTTTATCTTCATGGGTGCAATCTTGGAGCGCTCTGGAATTGCCAAACGTTTGTTCTACGCTTTGCAATTGTGGCTTGGTGGGCTGCCCGGTGGATTGGCTTTATCTACCATCGCAATGTGCGCGATCTTTGCGGCCGCCTCTGGCGTCGTTGGCGCAGTTGAGATTGTCGTCGGGTTGATGGCTATCCCAGCCATGACAAAGGCGGGTTATCGAAATGACCTGATCGCGGGCACAATATGTGCGGGCGGCTCGCTTGGCACGATTATTCCCCCTTCGGTGATTGTTGTGGTCTATGCCTCGATTGCGCAGCTTTCCATCGGCAAACTCTTTGCTGCGTCCATCCTGCCTGGATTGCTAATGGTTGCGTTTTTCGTGGGTTACATAGTGATCCGCAGTCTTTTGCATCCGACCGACGCACCTGCTCTTCCCAAAGAAGAACGCGATGTGCCGCTCCCTGAAAAGTGGAAAATCACACTGACTGCGATGCTGCCGCCATTGGCTTTGATTGTGCTCGTTTTGGGGTCGCTGTTGGCTGGGGCGGCCTCTGCCACCGAAGCCGCCGCCGTCGGTGCTGCCGGCACAATTGTTCTGGCGTTTCTGTTCCGCGAACTAAACCTTAAGCTGCTTAAGGAAGCGCTGAATGTAACATTGCGAATTACGACTATGATCATGTTGATCGTTGCTGGCGGTACAATGTTCACGAGCATCTTTGCGGTCACGGGTGGCGGTCAACTGGTCCGAGAAACTGTCGCAAGCATCGGTTTTGGCAATGCGGGCATTATTGCGTTCTTTCTTGTGGTGGTCTTTTTCGCAGGCTTCGTGCTGGACTGGGTTTCGATCGTTTTGATCTTTATCCCGATCTTTGCGCCAATCGTGAAGTCCGCTGGGATCGACCCGATCTGGTTTGCGATGCTGGTGCTTGTCGTCATTCAAACCTCATACCTGACACCGCCCATGGCACCGTCGATCTTCTACCTGCGATCTATCGCCCCGCGCGATATGACCTATGGCCAGATGTATCGCGGAGTCTTGCCGTTTGTTGGGGCACAAATGCTAGTGCTGATTGTCATCATCGCCTTCCCCGCCGTTGCAACTTGGTTGCCCGATCTTTTGGTCGGCCTTTAACGGAACGCCCCTGTCCCCTTCACATCTCGTCTTATCGGCGTGATCAAATTCGGAGATTTTTATGTCTACTAATATCTTTACGGGCACCATGCCCGCCCTAATGACCCCTTGCGATGCGCAGGGCACTCCAAACTTTGACGCTCTTGTGAGCAAGGGCAAAGACATGATCGCAGCAGGCATGTCAGCTGTCGTCTATTGCGGCTCTATGGGTGATTGGCCCCTGTTGACCGACGCACAACGCATGGAAGGCGTCGAACGCCTCGTCAATGCTGATCTGCCTGTCATTGTGGGCACCGGTGCAATCAATCCACAATCTGCCGTGGCCCACGCGGCCCACGCCCAGAAAGTTGGAGCCGCCGGTTTGATGGTTATTCCACGAGTGCTGTCGCGTGGTGCATCATCCGCAGCACAAAAGCAGCACTTCAAAGCGATCCTTGATGTGTCACCTGACATTCCTTCGATCATCTACAACAGCCCAGTCTACGGTTTCGCCACCAAAGCCGAGTTGTTCTTTGAGCTGCGCGCCGAATACGCCAACTTGATCGGCTTCAAAGAATTCGGCGGCAAAGATGATCTGCGCTATGCAGCCGAGCATATCACCAGTCGAGATGATCAGGTTACTTTGATGGTAGGCGTCGATACCGAAGTCTACCACGGCTATGTCAACTGTGGTGCGACCGGTTCGATCACGGGGATTGGAACGGCGTTGCCAAAAGAAGCACTGCTTTTGGCGAACCTCTCCAAAAAAGCGGCCGCTGGATCAGCAGAGGCACGCCAACGGGCGTTGGAACTGGAAGAAGCATTCGGTGTTTTGGCTAGCTTTGACGAAGGCACAGATCTTGTTCTGTATTACAAATACCTTCTCGTCCTGAATGGCGAGGAAGAATACCGCCATCACTTCGTGCCCACCGATGCTTTGTCAGATGCGCAGCGCCACTACTGTGAAACGCAATATGAGTTGTTCAAAACGTGGTTCGCGGATTGGTCAGCTCAGGGCGGGATCATCGCTGAATGCGCGTAATCGACAGTCATACCGGTGGTGAACCAACCCGGGTCATCTTGAACGGTGGTCCTGACCTTGGGTCAGGTCCGCTGTCAGAACGGGCACGACGTCTATCACAAGATCATATGGAGTTTTGCCATACCCTTCTACGCGAGCCGCGTGGTCAGGTTGCGATGGTGGGCGCTTTGCTTGTGGAACCGGTTGATCCGCGGTGTCTAACTGGTGTGATCTTCTTTGATGTCGCAGCCGTCTTGGACATGTGCGGCCATGGCACAATTGGGTTGGCGGTCACACTGGCGCATCTGGGCATGGCGACGCCGGGTTCTCATCTGATCGAAACACCGGCAGGTGTCATCAAGGTGCATCTACAAGACAATAGTACCGTCTCTGTGACCAATATAGAAAGCCGAGTGATCCAGTCGGATGTCACCGTCGAAATCGCGGATCAGGGGCCTGTGACGGGAACAATCGCCTATGGCGGAAACTGGTTTTACATCGTCGAAACATATCCAGTACCCGTGCTTCCCGAAAATATTGCGGGCCTAACACAGGCTGGCGTGGCTATCCGAACCCAGCTTAACGCCACACTGCACGGCGCAAAGGTTGACCATGTCATCTTTCAAGGGCACCCAGTCAGCGCCGATAATTTCAGCCGAAATTACGTGCTGTGCCCGGACGATACCTACGACAGATCCCCATGCGGAACCGGCAGTTCGGCCTTTCTCGCTTGCTTGGCCGATCAAGGGCGATTGCCCCCAGACCAACAAATTACCCAAGAGAGCATCATAGGCAGCGAGTATCAATTGTCATACCAACACGGACCCACTGGCGGAATTATCCCCACCATCACCGGGAACGCCTATGTCTTGGCCGACACTACAATGATCTTTTCGGCCAATGATCCGTTTCCCAACGGTATCGCGGTCTGACCAATGGCAGGAGCAACCGACATCATTGTCATCGGTGCTGGTGTGATCGGCATCAGCATCGCGCTTGAAATTCAGGCACGAGGCCGGCAGGTTCATGTGATTGACGCCCTAGGCGTTTGCGCCGGTGCATCGCAAGGCAATGCTGGGGCTTTCGCCTTCTCCGACGTTTTGCCTTTGGCCACGCCCCGGATCATGCGTCAGGCACCGTATTGGTTGCTTAATCCGATGGGGCCCCTGTCCATTCCACTTTCTTATGTGCCTCAGATCTCACCTTGGCTTTGGAAGTTTTGGAGGGCCAGCCGACCGTCGAAATTCGCTCAGGCCGTATCGGCGCAATCAGAATTGATGAACCTATCGCGGGCTGCGCTTGAACGTCAGATCAAGCGCGTTGATGGGGAACATCTGATGCGTCGTGAAGGTCAACTACAGCTTTATGATACCAAGCGCAGTTTTGATAACAGCCTGACCGACTGGGAATTACGAAAATCCCATGGCATCGCCTTTGATCTCGTTCAAAGTGCAGGAGCTTTGGCAGATATCCAACCTGGTTTGGCCGCACAGTTCAAATACGGCGTCTACACGCCTGATTGGATGAATACCGTTAATCCAAAATCATGGGTCGCGCATCTGGCTGATCGTTTTATTCAAGGTGGCGGCACACTCTCTATCGGCAAAGTAAACTCGATCGCATTCGGTGAAACGGGTGTTTCGGTGGAAACAGACACATATACGATAGGCGTGCGCCAGATTGTTGTGGCCGCAGGCGCGCATTCCCATCAGTTGGCGCGAACCCTCGGGGACATCATCCCGCTTGAAACCGAACGCGGTTACAACACAACTTTGCCCAAAGGCGCATTTGAATTGAACACGCATTTAACTTTTGCGGACCACGGGTTTGTGGTGAGCAAAATCGATGATGGTGTACGGGTCGGAGGCTCGGTCGAATTGGGTGGCTTGAAGATGCAACCCAACTACCGGCGCGCCACACATCTGTTGAACAAGGCAGCCGGTTTCCTGCCGGCATTAAATACACATGGCGGAAAACAATGGATGGGCTTTCGCCCGTCTCTTCCTGACAGCCTACCTGTGATCAGCTGTTCCAAGAAATCCCGAAACGTAATCTATGCGTTTGGGCACGGCCACTTGGGCCTGACCCAAGCGGCTGCCACAGCCGAAATCGCTGCTGATTTAGCGACGGATACCCCAACTCCAATTGGCATCGCGCCGTTCGCTGCGAGCCGTTTCGAGCGGATCAAACACGCCTACCCAACCTAATCCATACTAGACTCATAACTGTAGAAAAGGGCCTGCACATGTCAGAAGGCAGTACATCCATCAGCCAAGATTATCGTGACCAAGTTAACTGCCGCGTAGAAGCTGCAGAAGACGCATTCTGGAGCTTCGGATACAGCGACCGTGCAGTACGTGGCAAATTCTTATCTGCAATTGCCAATCACATCGATGCCAACGCGGACGCGATTGTTGCAGTGTCCCAAAAGGAAAGCGCCCTGCCCGAGGCCCGGATGCGTGGGGAACTTGGACGCACCACGGGGCAATTGCGTATGTTTGCCGATCACATTCAGAGTAACGATTATCTGGATATTCGCCACGATGCTGCCCTGCCAGATCGTGCGCCATTACCTCGGCCTGAGATGTTCCTGATGCAACGCCCTATCGGTCCAGTTGCTGTCTTTGGCGCGTCCAATTTTCCATTGGCATTCTCAACTGCGGGTGGCGATACGGCATCCGCACTTGCTGCTGGTTGCCCTGTCGTTGTGAAAGGACACGAGGCACACCCCGAAACGACAGCGCTTGTGGCTTCTGCTGTTCAAAATGCAATCAAAGAATGTGATCTTCACCACGGTGTCTTTTCTGTTGTCCAAGGACAGGGAAATGAAATCGGGGCCGCTCTTGTGCAACATCCGCTGATCAAAGCTGTTGGTTTTACCGGATCGTTGCGCGGTGGCCGCGCCTTGTTTGATCTATGTGCATGGCGCCCGGAACCTATTCCCTTCTTTGGTGAACTTGGATCCATCAATCCGGTGTTCGTTTTGGATCATGCATTGGCGGATCGTGGCGCGGCGATTGCAAATGGTTGGGCTGCATCATTGACGATGGGTGCCGGGCAGTTTTGCACAAACCCCGGTGTTGTTTTCTTGCCAGCAGGCGAAGCCGCCAATGCTTTTATAGAAACAGCCAAGGCCGCACTTGATCAAAGCGAGCCTCAGACGATGCTGACTGACGGTATTGCGGCTGCTTATTGTAAAGGCCGAGATCGGGTTGCTGGAACATCCGGTGTGGTAACCCAACTGGCAACCCGCACGTCTGGTCGCAATGCGGACCCGTCTTTGTTTGTGACAGACGGGCAAACATGGCTGTCTAATCCGTCGCTCGAAGATGAGGTTTTCGGCCCACTCGGCATTGTTGTTACCGTATCGTCCGCCGGCGAAATGCTAAAAATCGCCCACGGACTGCAAGGCCAACTGACGTGTACATTAATGGTTGATGACGCGGATGTTTCGGCTGCCACCACTTTGATGCCTGTTCTTGAACGCAAAGCAGGTCGAATTCTGGCAAACGGTTTTCCGACCGGCGTCGAAGTTTGCGACGCAATGGTTCACGGTGGTCCCTACCCCGCGTCCACAAACTTTGGGGCAACCTCAGTTGGCAGTATGGCGATCCGCCGGTTCTTGCGGCCAGTAAGTTATCAAAACCTTCCACACAGCTTGCATCCGACCGATCTTTGATCGGCCTCTAAGGGCCGCATCAACATGCGATGATCAACGATCCACAGACCGTCCGCATTGCGTTAAAATTCGAACCGGTCGACGCCTGGGCGCAATTCCACATCGCCCAGAATACGTCCTGACCCAGTTCTTTAGCAACCGAAACGGATGCGATCGACGCCGTACTGCGAAGCTGGTGTGTACTCGCTCAGCCGTTCTGGTGGCGAATTTGGCGACCCGAGCGATCAGGCTTACAGAGTGGCGCAGGGCCCTAAGTGCCGCCGCTCTCTGCCAACCATTCCAAAATTGTCCGGGTCGTTTCTTTCGGTTTTTCCTGCTGAATCCAATGCCCGCAATCAAGGCTGACCACATCCACGTTTTGCACGAAATCCGCCAGATTTTCCGATTTCGGGATCATGTCCTGTTCGCCGTAGATCATAAGCGCAGGCTGATGGATGATCGGGTCCACGTCTGCGAGTATCTGCCAATTGCGGTCCATGTTCCGATACCAGTTGATACTGCTGGTGAAACCAGCGTTCTCGAAGGCTGCGACGTAAACCGCAAGTTCTTCGTCGCTGAGGATAGGCTCACCCAAGGGTGCTGCGGCCTGCGCGAGGTTGATCATCGTCATGCCGGGCTCGGGCGGAGATAGCGGGACGTTTTTGCGATATAAATTGCTTAGAAATCGAGAGGTGTTCTGGTCAAGCACTGCATCAGCAACGCCCGGTTGCCGGTTGAAGTGGACGAAGTAGTTATCGGCACCAAAGAACTCTTCCATGAACGCGATCCAAGGCTTTGGGGTGCGTGCCTGATAAGGCAATGCGAGGTTTATGATTTTGGACACCCGATCTGGATGCAGCTGTGCCAAGCTCCATACGACATTCGCGCCCCAATCATGGCCGACAAAAACGGAATCGTCATACCCAAAGTGATCAAGCAATGCGGCAAGATCACCTGTCAGATAAGATATATCATAATCCGTGACCTGATCGGGACGTGATGATTTGCCATAACCCCGCTGGTTCGGGGCGATGACATGGAAACCCGCGTCGGCAAGAGCAGGCATCTGGTGACGCCATGAATAGGCGTGCTCTGGCCAACCATGGCAAAGGACAATCGGGTTGCCCACATTTTCCTGACCGGCTTCAAATATTTCAAGTTCGACGCCGTTCACTGAAATGAGTGTGGGCGTTGGTAAATTCGTAATCTTAGACATTTTCAGGTTCCCTTTCAGATGCATCCTGATTGCCTAAGATGAAAACATTCCAGAATTTGATACCTTTTGTGCTATGTTCCCTGTATGAAAACACGCAGCCGACAAGACGCCATTGTGCGCAACCTCCGCCGCAACGGCACCTCAACAATCGAGGTGCTTGCATCAACGGTCGGCGCGTCCCGCAGCACGATCATTCGCGACATTGCAGCGCTGCGTGACGAAGGGTTCCTCATTCAGACCGAACCGGGGCGCGGCGGCGGGATCAGCCTGGATGCGTCTTCCATCCAGACCACTGCGCGGCTGTCTGTGGCAGAGGTGTTCGCGTTGATCATTGGTGTCTCAGCAATGCGTGCGGCCGGAAACCTGCCGTTTTCGCGCCTTGCCGACGCGGGGCTATCCAAAATTGAGAAGGCCCTTCCATCTGACAAGATCCGCGATCTACGCCGCTTGCTGGAATGCCTTTATGTCGGGCCTCTCGCGCCGCAAGTAAACACATCTAATCTCGCAGACATGGCGCCTGATTTGCTACCCGCATTTGAGACAGCATTTCTCAAGGGGTTTTTCTTGCAGTTCCGATATCGCGACGCCAAAGGTGTGGAGACCGAACGGCATGTCGAACCGCAAGCGATGCTGATCCTGCCGCCGCTTTGGTATCTGGTCGCTTGGGACCCTTCACGCGAAGATTTTCGCCACTTCCGCATGGACCGAATTCGGGAACCCGTTTGTGATGAGGGTCACTCATTTCGCCGGCGCATCGTTCCCTTTGATGATGGGGTCCGGCCCATTCGGATCGTGTAGCACCAATTTACGCAATGCGCTGAGCCCGTTGCGCCGCCGCACGACCTCTAATCAAGAAGGCCACCATCACCGCGGCTGTCGTCAGACCAGATTTTCCAACCGTCGCAATACTGCAGGTATAGACAAGCGGTGCAGAGAGGTCGAACCAACTCAAAATCATTGCACTAATGCCAAGCATCTTCATTAGAAAAGACACCTGTAATATTGCTTCGGGGTGCGCAAGTTATTGGGGCTGTTTTGTTTTCTAGTCTAGGCATGATGGCCCTGTGGATGTGTCGATTTACGGATGACGAATTCAGCGACCGCCAAGTTGGGCACCCAACAAAGCCAAGCAACAACTGGATAAGCGACGTCTATTGAAATGCCTCCCAAAAGCTGAACAGGCAATATTACCCTCAAAGTCACACCTGCAAACGTCAATGCGATTGAGCGGATCAGCCATTCTTGATGAAGCGCGATCTGACCGCGCATGACGATTTGCATCGCGCGGAACATTGCAAGCAAACAAAGCACTACCAGCAATGATATGCAAGTAGAACGCTTCTTCAGATGTCAGAAGCTGATGGGCCGTACCTGCATATGCCTGATCCATCCCCTGCACGACAAATCGATAGGAAACAAGAGCGACAACAATAGATAAGAACCAGAACATGACTTGTCTGAGGCCAATGGTGCCTTACGGGACGCATTAAACTAGAAAGCGGATCTTGAATGATGTCTTGCGGCCCTTGGTGGGGCAGATCAACTAAGTTGGTTTCGCGAAACCTATCCGGGTTTTGAGGACATCTTCAATCACGCGCTTATCGCGTCGCTTTTGGGTATCACGCCAGTGACACTCAGCCGGTTGCGCAATAGCTAGCGCTTCAACTCTTCGATCAGAAAATCATAGACCCGCCGGATGCGGCGGCTTGTCGTCAATTCGCGGTGGGCGACCAGCCAGATCGGGAAAGACAGCGGTTCCAGATCAGGCAGGACTCTCACCACATCAGGTTCGGCGTCCCCAATGTAGGCATCCAGAATACCGATGGCAGCCCCCTGCTTTACCAACTCCCACATCACCAGATAGCTTTCCGTCAGCAGCGGGAAATTCGCCTCCGTCAGGCCCAGCCCAAGGCTATTGAGGCCCTTCAGCATCATGCCATTGCGATCCATGTTCACGAAGTCAGCGTGGCGCAAATCATATGGCTTGGTCGGGTGGCCCAGTTTTTCGATATAGCTAGGCGCGGCATATAAGATCGCGTCCGCCATGCCGATCTTCTTTGCGATCAGGTCAGGTTCAGTTGGGCGAAAATGGCGGATTGCAATGTCCGCCTCGCGGCGTAGCAAATCACTCGCATGATTAGAAACGACGATCTCGACCTGAATACCCGGTTCTTCAACGCGCAGCTTGGCAACAATCGGCGACAACAGAACAGTGGCATAAATTTCACTCGCGGATATGCTGATCGACCCTTCCAGCGCTTGGCTTTGGCCAAGGGCAGTTAGCGATACACGGCCCGCAGCTTCGCCCATGCCGCGCACATGGTCCAATAACTCCATGCCACTTGGCGTTAAAGTCAGGCCGCGACCCACACGTTCAAATAGGACGACACCAAGCTCCTGTTCCAATCCTTCAACCTGACGCCCAAGCGTCGGTTGTGCCATGCCCAAAGCACGAGCTGCGGCAGACAAGGATCCTTCTTCCGCCGTCACCAAAAAGGCCCGGGCTTTGTTCCAGTCGAATTTTACAGCACGCCAATCCATGCAGATATGCATATCAAAAATGGAAATCTGGTCAATTCGCATAGCTGGTTTTGAGTCGTAGACCTTTCGCAACGCCAACTGGAAACAAGAAAGGAAAGACCATGACGACTATTCCACATACAAACTGGGATCCTGTCGCTGCGCGCACTGCTGGCGCTCTCTACCTCGCCATCGCCGTCTGCGGCGGTTTCAGCGTCGGCTTTGTTCCAATGCAAATCGTTGCCACTGATGCGGCTACGTCAGCCGCGAACCTTATGGCCAATCAAGGGCTGTTCAAAATTGGCATCATCGCAGACGGCTTGGTGATCCTGTTTGAACTGGCGATCACCGCGATTCTTTATCAGATGTTCCGGAACGTTGGGCCAAAGATGGCGATGGTCGCGCTGATCTCTCGTGCGGGCATGATTTCCGTCATGGGGATTAACATCCTGCTTTGGGTGATGCCTTACATGTTGCTGACCCGTGACACCGGCTGGGACACAGCGCAACAGCACGACCTTGTTCAAATATTTTTTGATGCGCATGCGACGGGCGTCTTTGTCTGGCAGCTGTTCTTTGGGGCGCACCTGCTAGCGCTTGGCTGGCTGGCGATGAAATCCGATGTCGTTCCACAAATTCTGGGTCGGGGTCTGTTCATCGGTGCTTTTGGCTATCTGTTGCAAGGTATCGTCGAGTTGACGTTCACGGATGTCGCCGCACTCGACTACACCTACATCGCGCTACTGGTCATCGTCACGATTTCCGAAATCAGCTTTGGCCTTTGGCTGCTGATCCGCGGTGGCCGGACTTCCCCCCAATTCTCAACTGCACCCGCATAAAGGAGACTTTCAATGCTGGCCTATTCATACAAACAATACGGATCACCCGACGTGATCAAACAAGTCACACTGCCCCAACCAACACCAAAACCAAATGAGGTTTTGATCCGCATCTTCACTACGACTGTCAGCGCGGGTGACTGGCGGGCGCGCAGCCTGACAATGCCGAAGGGTCTTGGCCTGATGGGGCGTGTGGTGTTTGGCCTACGCGGGCCGCGCAAGCCGATCCTCGGCACTGAATTTTCGGGTGTGATCGAGGCGGTTGGCGCAAATGTCACCCATTACCTAACCAGCGACGCCGTGATTGGATTTCCGGGTGCTGCATTTGGGGCACATGCAGAATTCATCACGATGCCTGCGAACGGAAAGCTGACCCTGAAGCCGGACAACATCGGCTTTATACACGCAGCAGCGATCCCGTTTGGTGCAACCACGGCTTACGACTTTTTGGTCAATAAGGCGAAACTACAACGGGGTGAGACTGTGCTGATCAACGGGGCCTCTGGGTCGGTTGGGTCGGCCTGTGTGCAAATCGCCAAACATCTCGGCGCGCATGTGACCGCTGTCTGTAGCGGTGGTAACGCGGAAATGGTGCGCACTTTGGGTGCAGATCACGTGATCAATTATCGTGCGCAAAACGTCGTTGAGAAGGGCACCCAATACGACATGGTTGTCGACACGGTCGGAACGCTGCCTTGGGCCAAGGCCAAGCACGCCATCAAACGCGGCGGAAAAATGGTCCTGATCGCGGGTATAACATCGGACATGTTCTTTGGCAGTCTCAAGGCGCGCCTTGCGGGCAAGAAAATGGTGGGCGGCGTCGCGTCTGAGGATCGGGATATCTTGGAGGCGGTCGTAATACTCGCCCATCAAGGTGTTTTTCAGCCCGTCATTGACAGAAGCTACGCGTTTGAGGATATGAAAGCTGCACATGCCCATGTCGATACGGGGCGTAAGAAGGGGAACGTGGTCGTCACTGTGACATCTCAAGACAGGACGCGTTCGCCCATTGAAATGGAACTTCAGTCAAAGGATGTGGTCTATGCCTGATCCAAACATGAATTTTGAACTTCTATTCTCATTGGCTGGCGTTCTGGCGATGGCAGGCTGGTTAGTCTTGCTTGTATCGCCTCTTATTCCACTGTGGTCTGATCGGATTTCGGGGCTCCTCATTCCGTCGGTGCTATCGGCTGGCTATGTGGTGCTAGCGGTTTTCTTTCCTTCAGGTGGGGACGGCGGGTTTGGCAGCCTCGACGCTGTTATGACTCTCTTTTCGCAGCCGAGTGCGATGTTGGCTGGTTGGATCCACTACCTTGCATTTGACCTTCTGATCGGAGCTTGGATATGCCGGACAGCGAGACACGATGGTTTGACCTTCTGGTTGGTTGCGCCGTGCCTTCCACTGACCTTTCTTCTTGGCCCAGCAGGTTTCCTCGCCTTCTTATTCGTCCGCACAATTGCGAAGCCCAAAGCGGCTTAGACCTCAGTGAAATGAAGAAAGGTGTCTCCTAATGACATACAATGAAACACAGCTTGCTCATCTGATCTGCGGTTCAACGGGCGCCGGCAAAACGATTTATGCGCAAGAGTTGGCAAAGGCGTATTGCCAAGTTGTTGACTGGGTTTGATAAAGCTATGTTGGCCCCATGAATATTCCAATTGAATTGCCACGCTTGAAGGGCTTTCGTTATCCTTGTGGGATTATTGCGTAGGCTGTTTGGGCGTACCATCGGTTAGCTCTGAGCACAGCTGATGTTGAAGACCTGTTGGCCGCGCGGGGCGTGATCGACGCCAGCAAAGGCGCGGCAATCCTCCCAAACCCCATGCCCGTCGATGTCTGAAACATTGCGGCGAGAACGACGATGCAGTTCGCGACCAAGAGGGAGGAAAACGGCTGTGGGGACTTTATGTTGTCCTTTCTTGACCTCAAAAATTCATTGCGGCAGCCGTATTACGGCGTTGAAGCGCCCGTGAACTTGTCCGCAATAATCCGAATACCTTTGGCTATGCGATTGACGGGAATGGAAGAATACCCAAGTCTGAAATACTCGTTCGGTTGGTTATCGCCACTAAAGAACGGTGCCCCCGGTTCGATCACAACACCATCGCTCAAAAGCTCTTGCGCTAAAATTTCAGTATCTGTCCCATCCGGCACTTTGATCCAAAGACTTGTTCCACCGAATTTGGCAGCACCTGCCGTTTCCAAAACAGTGTCCTTCAAAGCATCAACTGCCGCCGTACGCCGTTTTGCAAATTCCCGCCGCATATCCCGGATCAGCAGGTCATAATGCCCTTGTGCCAGGAAATACGCAGCCGTCCGTTGTAGATGCCCGGGAGGATGGCGGAGCATCATCGATCGTAGTTCTTTGGCCTCAGCGATAACTCTTTCTGGTCCAACGAGATAGCCTAACCTTAAGCCAGGGAACAGCGCTTTGGAAAAGCTGCCCGCGTAAAGGACACACTCGTCCTTGTCGATCGCCTTAAGTGCAGGGCTTGGTGGTTCGATAAAGCTCATTTCGAACTCGTAGTCATCTTCAACGATCACAAAATCATTGTCGCGTGCCTGCTCAAGAAGACGGATGCGCCTCTCTCGGGACAAGGTCGCTCCTGTCGGTGCGTGGTGGCTGGGTGTCACAAAGACAGCTTGCGTTCCAGCGGGTATCTTATTCGGGGGAAGGCCATATTGATCGACATCTACGGTTGTCACTTCTGCACCGCACCACCGCAAAGTCTGTGCTGTATCCGGGTAGCCGGGATTCTCACAGACGGCTTTCAAAGGGTTGCGGGTCAAAAGTTCCGTTGCAAGCCAAAGCGCGTTTTGCGCGCCAACGGTAATCAGGATTTGTTCGCGCCTAGCGGTAATGCCGCGACGCGGTAGCATACGTGCCAAGATATAGTCCACGAGCAGCGGATCATCGGTCGCCTCATTGCTTGCCATAAGCTCAAAGTCGCGTTTCCCCATTGCTTGGCGCGCACATTCACGCCAAGCGGTGTGTTTGAACAAGCTGCTGTCCATCTCGCCGAACACAAAAGGGTAGGGCATAGACCGCCAGTCGGCAGGTTTGATAATCCGGCGCCGCTTTGCGAGGTTTTCTGACAAAACGTTTTTCCAGACGGTGCTAGTATTGGCTACGTCTGCTACGTTGCCTTTCGGAAGCTGTGGAACCGCACCGTTATCGACAACAAGATACCCACTGCGATCTTTAGTTTCGAGGAATCCCTGATCGACTAAGTCCTGAAAAGCCAGCGTCACAGTCATGCGGGCCACTCCTAGGTGGTCTGCAAGCTTGCGTGAAGAGGGCATCAAAGAGCCAGGCATGGCTTGCTTTGATAGAATCGACGCGATGACGGTTTCGCGTATCTGTGTTTGCAGCGGTCTTTTGGATTTTCGATCCAAAAAGAAGACATCTGCTGCGATGCGTGGTTTGGCCATGATTCAGTGTGTTAGCTGATCTGGTCTAAGTCAATAAAATTTCTGGCCCTAACGCTAGGTTAATGATTCCCCCTAGGCGATGCGTAGCTTGGGGGTGGGCGATGCAAATTCTCCGCAATCTGAGCAATTCTTGCTTAAGCAACAATGGAGGACACTCAATGACACTTCTTTCACGGATGACGTCAACTGCGGCAGTCGCACTAACGGCAACTTTCCTAAGCATCGGCGCTGCTGATGCGAAAAACTTCAAAATCGCAGTTGGAGACAGCGGCGGCAGCAGCCAGGAAGCAACTGGTTTGGCATTTGTTGAAGCTCTCGAAGAGCTTTCAGATGGCAACCACACCGCGACCTTGTTCCTCAACGGCCAGCTTGGCTCCGAGCAGGACACAGTCAACGAAGCGGCCATCGGCACGCTCGACATGTCGATCCTCGCGATCAACAACGTTACACCATTCTCACCAACTGTTGGCGTGTTCTCACTGCCTTACGTTATTCTGAGCTTGGAAGATGCTGAAAAACTGACACAAGGCCCAATCGGTCAGGAACTGACGGAAAACACAATCAACGACGCCGGCGTGCGCGTTATTGCATGGACTTACACAGGCTTCCGTCGCCTGACCAACTCCAAAAAGCCGGTGAAATCCGTTGCTGATTTGCAGGGTCTGGTGATCCGCGTTCCCAAGAACGAAATCATGATCGACACGTACAAAGCCTGGGGCATCAGCCCGACACCAATGGCATGGTCAGAGACTTTCGCTGGTTTGCAGACCAAAGTTGTTGACGGTCAGGACAACCCATACACAACCATCAACGCGATGAAGTTCTATGAAGTGCAAAAGTACGTCACGAACATCCGCTACATCTTCTCGATTGAGCCGCTGATCGTGTCCGAGCAAGTCTTCCAAGGCCTGTCCGCTGCCGATCAGGAGATCATCCTTGAAGCAGGCAAAAAAGCCACTGCGGCATCTGCACAGTTCCTGCGCGACAAGGAAGCCGAGATCAAGCAGATCCTGTTGGACCAAGGCATGCAGATTGATGACCCAGAAAACAATGAGCAAGAGTTCATTGACCTGGCGACAGCTGCTGTTTGGCCAAAATTCTACGAGAGCATCGGCGGCATTGAAAAGCTGAACGCTGTTTTGGCTGAAATCGGCCGTGATCCCGTCTCTGAATAAGTCTGACTTAAAGCGAACGACAAGCGCTCATGAGCGCTTGTCTCATCTCAGTGGGAGGGGACAATGGCTAAACTTTGGTACATCGTAGACAATATCGAAAGCTACATCTGTCGTACGCTTTTGGCGATTTTCGTGTGCTTGCTGTTCTTGCAGGTTATCGTGCGCACGTTGTTCGATTTTTCATTCTCGTGGGTCGAAGAACTGTCGATCTACATGTTCGTCTGGTTCGTCTTCTTTGGGGCGAGCTATGCGGCCAAGATGGGTGCCCACAACCGCGTCACCTTCCAATTCAAGTTTTTGCCACCTTCGAAAATCAAATACATTGCGGCCTTTGCCGATCTGTTCTGGATCTTCTTCAACGTCTACTTTGTCTACCTCTCGATAGATTTCATCTTCAACAAGATGAACCGTTTTCAGTCGTCCCAAACCATGGGGTTCCACCTGAGCTGGGTCTACATCGTGCTGCCGATTGCGTTCACTTTGATGACCATCCGGGTCATTCAGGTGAATTACAAAAAAATCATTCTGGGCGAAGATTTGCGCGACCCTGATGCAATCGACCTCGAAGAAGTGCGCGCAGAAATTACCGAAGATTCTGGCAAGCCAGATCTTGATGGGGAGCAAAGATAATGGAAAGCCAAATCATCCTGGTCCTCTTTGGAGGGTTCTTGCTGTTGTTGTTCATGGGCGCGCCGATCACGGTTGCCTTGGGTGTCTCAACACTTATCTCATTTCTCTATCTGGACGAAAACCCGATCAAATTTGTGCAGATCGCCTTTACCTCGGTGGGCTCGTTCCCATTGATGGCCTTGCCTGCCTTCATCCTTGCAGGGGCGCTGATGGAAGCGTCCGGCCTATCGAGGCGTCTCATCAACGTAGCCGAGAGTTTCGCGGGCCCTTTCACTGGCGGCATGTCTGCAGCTACTGTTTTTGCCTGTTTGTTTTTTGGAGCGATCTCGGGCTCTGGCCCGGCAACGACGGCGGCCGTTGGCATGCTGATGATCCCAGCGATGATTGAACGCGGATATGGGCGCAGTTACGCATCCGCAATCACTGCGTCGTCTGGTGGCCTCGGTATCGTTATTCCGCCATCCATCCCGTTGATCATTTTCGGTATTGCAGCCCTTGGTATGCCTGCCCCACCTGAAGCGGTTGAAAAATTCGGTCAATTCCAGACTGTTTCGATCCCAAAGCTGTTTATCGCCGGATTCATGCCAGCGTTTCTGATCGCAGGCAGCCTTTTGATCATGAACTATATTCTTGCCAAAAAGCACGGCTACAAAGGCTCTGCTGAAGGTTGGTCTGCACGTCAGATCTGGTGTGAATTGTATCGTGGCTTCTGGGCGCTGATGGCTCCTGTTGTGATCCTTGGTGGCATCTATTCCGGCTTCTTTACGCCGACCGAGGCAGCCATCGTAGCAATCTTTTACACGCTTATCATTGGTACGTTTATTTATCGCGAACTCAGCTGGACAAAACTGTTTACCGCTCTTGAAACGACAACCTGGCTAACGGGCCGAGTTCTGTTGATCATGTTCACCGCAACTGTTTTTGGTCGCCTTCTCGTGGAAAACCAAATCCCGGCAGTCATTGCTGACAGCATGCTGTCTGTGACTGACAACATCTACATCATCTGGGCGCTGGTGATCTTTTTCCTGCTGTTCGTCGGCATGTTCATGGAGACGCTTGCCACCATTTTGATCTTGGTGCCGGTTATGTTGCCTGTAGCGTACAGCGTCGGGATTGATCCAATCCACTTTGGCGTGGTCATGGTCTGCTGCCTTGGCATCGGGTTCCAAACACCTCCGTTGGGAGAGAACCTCTTCATTGCTTCGGGCATCTCAAACATCTCGATCGAAAAGATCTCGGTCGCGGCGCTGCCGTTCGCGTTCATCAACACGATCGCGATTTTTATCATCGCATTTGTTCCCGAAATCTCGCTCTGGCTGCCACGGTTCTTTGGCTATTGATCCGCGATTGGAAAGGAGTTCCCTATGAAACAGACGATTACACATATCCTTTGTGCGACGGACTTGTCCAAGCATTCCGCATACACGATGTGTCATGCGGCCAGCCTTGCGGCATCAACCGGAGCCAAGCTGCATCTGGTGCATGCGGTCCAGCCTATGAGTGACGAAACAAGGACCGCACTGCAAATGTACATGCAGACAACGGGGTCAAGTGAAACCGCGCAAAAAGCGCGGCATGAGCACGTGCGCACGATCATGGCAGAGCGGCAGAAAGAGTTCTGGCAGCATGTCAGCGAGGAAAACAAGGATGTCCAGAAGCAGGTTGCGTCCATCGAGCTTGTCGATGGCTACCCAGCAGAAGTGATCCTGCGTCGTGCCTCCGAGCTCGGATGCGATTTGATCGTGATTGGCGCGCATGAACACGGGTTCTCGCAAACCTTTCTAGGGACCGTCGCGAAACGAGTGCTGCGACGATCCCCCATACCAACACTGGTCGTCCCGTATCGGGACACCGACCCAAGCACCTAAATTCACTTAAAAATCAGGAGACTACCATGACCAAGACACTGACAGTTCAAGACTTGTCCGATACCTTTGATGCCTTCAACCGTCACGATGTTGATGGCGTCATGACCCACTTCGCCGACGATTGCGTATTCTACACTGTTGGCGGTGACGAAGTGTATGGCGGCAAAGTTGAAGGCGCAGACGCTATTGCGACAGCTTTCTCTGGCGTTTGGGCCGGTATGAAAGACGCGCATTGGGACCACCACAGCCACTTTGTTCACGGTGATCGCGCGGTATCTGAATGGACATTCTCAGGCACGGGCGCTGATGGCATGCGCGTCGAAGCACAGGGTGCTGATCTGTTCACCCTGCGCGATGGCATGATCATCGTAAAGCAAGCCCTGCGCAAATCCCGCCCGCCTTTCAAAGCGTAATTTTCATCTCGCTCAAGGAGTTGCAAAATGCCGAACAGACCCAAGCACTGGCCCAAGGCCAGCTACGATCCTAGATACGATCCGATTGTCGATTCTGGTCCCGGGCACAACCGGGATCATGCGCCGACGTATTGGATCGGCACGGCGGGCACTCCGCCTGAAGACGATGGCCCTGTGACTGGTGATATCGACGTGGATGTTGTTGTCATCGGCTCCGGCTACACAGGTCTGTCGACCGCAATTCATCTGGCCAAAGAACACGGTATCAAAGCGCATGTTCTTGAAGCCAACACAGTCGCTTGGGGCTGTTCCACCCGCAATGGTGGTCAGGCGCAGATTTCGTCTGGCCGCCTGAAGCGATCCGAGTGGATCAAGCGTTGGGGTGTTGATGTTGCGAAGGGCATGCATGCAGAAGTCACCGAAGCATTTGAGCTATTCAACGACCTGATTGGGTCGGACGACATTGATTGCGACCCTCAGACTGGTGGTCATTTCTATTTGGCGCACCGCGAAAAGGTGATGTCAAAGCTGGAAAAGGAATGCGGACTGCTGAACGATGTGTTCGGTTACGGTTCGCGCATGGTTTCAAAAGGCGAGTTGCACGAGAAATACGTGCGCGACCAAGAAGCAAACGGTGCGATGTGGGAGCCTGATGGTACCTCCATCCATGCCGCGAAGCTGGCGTTCAGCTATGTGCGTCTTGCGCGCAAACTCGGCGCGAAAATCCACACCGCAAGCCCTGTGATGGGTTGGAAAACCGTGGACGGGGTGCATCATCTCACTACGCCCGGCGGCACTGTGCGCGCGCGCGCAGTTGCGTTGGCAACCGCTGGCTACACACCGCCCGGCCTGAACGAAAAAACCAAACATCGCCTTATGCCGATTTTGTCGAACTCTATCGTGACGCGCCCGCTGACCGAAGAAGAGAAAGCAGAATGCGGGTTTAAGGTGAAATCCCCACTGACAGACACGCGCACCTTGCGGCACTACTATCGCTTTCTGCCCGACGACCGTGTTCAGATCGGAAGCCGCAGCGCCATCACTGGAACGGATGCGGAAAATCCCAAGCACCTCGCGCTGTTGCAAAAGGGCCTTTATCGCAAGTTCCCTGTACTGGAAGGGATCGAGCTTGATTACTCTTGGTGGGGATGGGTGGATGTCAGTCATGACATGATGCCACGCATTTTCCAGCCAAATCCAAAACAAACGATCTTTTATGCGATGGGCTATGGCGGCAACGGTGTGATGTATTCTGCACAAGCTGGTAAGCGCATGGCGCAGATGGTGGCAGGTGAAGGCAAAGACCTCAAGCTTCCCATCTTTACGTCACAACTGCCAAGCCATGGCATTTTGACTCCGTTCCGTCGGTTGGGTCAGCGAATGGCCTATCCTTATTACTATCTTCAAGACGAAATTCTCTAACGCCCTGACACAAGGATTACAGACATGAAAATGACCACCGAAGAGGCCTTTGTTAAGGTTCTGCAAATGCACGGTATCGACAACGCCTTTGGCATTATCGGTTCCGCAATGATGCCGATTTCGAATATCTTTCCTGATGCAGGAATCAAATTCTGGGACTGCGCACATGAAACATCTGGCGGTATGATCGCGGATGGTTACACACGCGCGTCCGGCAAGATGTCCATGGCAATTGCGCAAAACGGCCCTGGCATCACCAACTTCGTTACGCCGATCAAAACAGCCTATTGGAACCACACGCCGCTGTTGTTGGTGACACCGCAGGCCGCAAACAAGACCATCGGTCAGGGCGGCTTTCAGGAAATCGAGCAGATGAAATTGTTCGAAGACATGGTTTGCTATCAGGAAGAAGTGCGCGATCCGTCTCGCATGGCCGAAGTCTTGAACCGCGTGATTGAAAAAGCGTGGCGCGGTTCTGCCCCTGCGCAGATCAACATCCCGCGCGACTACTGGACGCAAGTCATCGACATCGAGCTGCCCCAGATCATCCGTCTGGAGCGCCCGCAAGGGGGCGAGCAAGCGGTCAAAGACGCGGCCAAGCTGCTGTCAGAGGCTGAATTCCCCGTTATCCTGAACGGTGCAGGTGTGGTTCTGTCCGGTGGGATCGATGCAAGTGCCAAACTGGCAGAAGCATTGGATGCGCCCGTTGCTTGTAACTATCAGCACAACGATGCGTTCCCGGGTTCGCACCCGCTGGGCGTTGGACCTTTGGGCTACAATGGCTCGAAAGCGGCGATGGAGTTGATCCAGAAGGCAGACGTGGTCCTTGCCCTTGGCAACCGTCTGAACCCGTTTTCCACGCTGCCCGGGTACGGCATTGATTACTGGCCTACGGATGCAAAGGTCATTCAGGTCGACATCAACTCTGACCGCATCGGCTTAACCAAAAAGGTTGACGTGGCCATTCAGGGTGACGCCAAGCGTGTGGCCGAGCAACTGTTGGAAAACCTTGCGGATGGCGCAGGCGACAAGGGCCGCAAAGAGCGTACCGAGCTGGTGGCGCTGACAAAATCCCGCTGGGCGCAAGAACTGTCGTCTATGGTTCACGAAGACGATGCGGACGAAGGCATCGACTGGAACGAGCGTGCGCGCAAGGCCAAGCCAGAACACATGGCACCGCGTCAGGCCTGGCTTGCAATCATGTCAGCGCTGCCAAAGGATGCGATCATCTCGTCCGACATCGGCAACAATTGCGCGATTGGCAACGCCTATCCGTCTTTTGATCAAGGCCGCAAATATTTGGCACCTGGTCTATTTGGCCCATGTGGGTATGGCTTGCCTGCGATCCTCGGCGCGAAAATCGGCTGCCCGGATGTTCCGGTTGTCGGCTTTGCCGGTGACGGAGCATTTGGCATCTCAATGAACGAGATGACAGCCTGTGGCCGCGGCGATTGGCCTGCGATCACCATGATCATCTTCCGCAACTACCAGTGGGGCGCTGAAAAGCGGAACACAACACTGTGGTTTGACGATAACTTTGTCGGCACGGAGCTGAACGAAGGTGTGAACTATGCAGAGATTGCAAAGGGTTGTGGCCTTAAAGGCGTGCAGGTCACTGGTATGGATCAACTGACAGACGCGCTTAACACAGCCGTCAAAGAGCAGATGAAAGACAACGTCACGACGTTCATCGAAGTTGTCCTGAACCAAGAGCTAGGTGAACCTTTCCGCCGCGACGCGATGAAAAAGCCGGTTTCGGTGGCAGGCATCAACAAAGGCGACATGCAAAAGCAGCAGTTCGTCTAAGCCCATTACAAAACGGAGAGGCGGCCGCTTGGGTGCCTCTCCGACAATATTCTGTGAGTGACGCGATCACTCTTTCTTACCACTTAACATATGTTGACGTGCCGGACTGATCTGGTGCGGTCACGGAAAGCATGTCTGATGACATCGATTGCAAGTTCCTCCCAGACCTTCATGAACCGCGTCCCTGCGTTTTTCTCAACCAACGGGCCGGGGTTTGCCGTTTCGGTTGTGATCGCAGTTTGTGCGCAGTTCTTGTCAGAGCACTACGGCGCGCCCGCGATGCTTATGGCTTTGCTGTTGGGGATTGCTTTCCATTTCTTGGCTGAAGAAGGGCGTTGCGTTCCGGGCATCGCTTTTACGTCCAAAACAGTGTTGCGAATTGGCGTGGCTTTGTTGGGTGCGCGCATCAGCGTTGAGCTGCTCATTGGGCTGGGGCCAAAGCTGATTGGGCTTGTCGTTGCAGGTGTCATTCTGACTATTCTGTTTGGCCTTCTGGGCGCAAAACTGCTGGGGCGGGGGTGGCGTTTTGCGCTGCTGACGGGCGGATCTGTGGCCATCTGTGGCGCATCAGCTGCGATGGCGATTGCAGCCGTTCTGCCCAAGAACGAGCATTCTGAACGAAATCTGATTTTTACCGTGTTGAGTGTCACGATCTTGTCCACCATCGCGATGATCGCCTATCCAATCATCACGGATTGGCTTGAGTTGGATGATCTTGCCGCTGGTGTTTTCCTTGGTGGAACGATCCACGATGTGGCGCAAGTCGTTGGTGCTGGCTTCTCGGTCAGCAATGAGACCGGAGAAACCGCGACGCTTGTGAAATTGATCCGCGTGACCATGCTTGCGCCGGTCGTGCTGGTGTTCGCACTTATCATCCGCACCTATGCTGACGATGATCCTCAGGCAGACGGCAAACGTCCGCCGCTTATGCCATTTTTTGTCATCATGTTTTTGATCCTCGCCGCAATCAATTCTTTCGGTCTGATCCCAGCATTCATGCAAGGTTTCCTTGCTGATATGTCAAAGTGGGCACTGCTGGTGTCTATTGCCGCCGTCGGCATGAAGACCTCACTCAAGACAATTTTCGATGTCGGCGGGCAGGCAATCATTCTTATCGTGGCCCAGACAATCTTCATCGCAGGCTTCATCCTTTATGGCATTACCCATTTCGCCAACTAAACAGAAAAGAACACCGTTATGCGTATTGTAGACTTTCAAGAAGACGTATCGATCACAAAGCGGCGTCTCGCCGATTTGCCTGACCGCGTTGTCGAAGGTGACCCACATCACGAAACACAGATGCGATTTACAAGCGCTGATGGCACTTTGCTGGCGGGGACGTGGACCAGTACGCCGGGTAAATGGCATGCCTTCGCCGACCGAGACGAGTTTTGCTATTTCCTTTCAGGCCACGCACAGCTGATTTCCGAAGACGGCACGGTGCAGGATTTTCGCGCGGGCGACAGTTTTCTGATCCCAAACGGCTTCGTTGGATACTGGAATGTGTTGGAAACAACTACCAAGCATTTCGTAATTCGCGACTACAGCGCCGATTGACCCACACGACTGGCATTTGAGGACATGACAATGAACCCGATGACGCGCATTCTGAATACAGCTGTTCGGCTGAACCGCAAAATTGTTTTGAGCGAGGGTGAAGATCCTCGGGTCATCGCAGCGGCAATAGAGGCGCGCAAGCAGGGCCTTGCGCAAGTGGTGCTGGTCGGGAACAAAAGCGCCATTGATGCAGCTCTCTCCACCAAAGGCGGGCAAGAACTCGACGGGATTGAAATCCATGATCCAACGGACAGCGATCTCAGAACTCCCATGGCAGACTATTTCCACAATTTGCGCAAACACAAAGGTGTCACAATCGATCTTGCTGCAAAAGCTGTGGAAAACCCGCACGTTTACGCGGCACTTCTGGTAAAACTGGGCCATGCTGACGGTACATTAGGTGGTGCCGCAACATCCACCGCCGAGATCGTTCGTACAGCCATTCAGGTCATAGGCACAGCGGCGGATGCCAAAATGGTTTCCAGCTTCTTCCTGATGATCCTAGATCAGGACCATCATCCCAAACAAGGCGTGCATGTCTTTTCCGATGCGGGACTTGTGATCGACCCCGACGCAGACGAGTTGGCGCAGATTGCAATGGCGTCTGCAACGTCGTTTGCTCAATTAACCCAAGATGCGCCTCGCGTGGCGATGCTGTCCTTTTCGACAAAAGGCAGTGCTAGAGGGGAAAGAGTTTCGAAAGTCGTAAAAGCAACACGACTTGTACGCGATACCGCCCCAGATTTGATGGTCGATGGCGAGTTACAGTTCGATGCAGCTTTTATGCCGGCCGTCGCTGCATCAAAGGCTCCCGACTCTGTTCTGGGTGGTGGTGCCAATGTATTCGTTTTTCCAAATCTGGACGCAGGCAACATCGCCTACAAAGTGGCACAACGTATTGGCGGCGCCACTGCCGTGGGGCCAGTTCTTCAAGGGCTATCGCAGCCCGCGAACGATCTTTCACGGGGATGCAGCACTGAGGATATTGTACTGATGGTCGCTGTAACCGCAGCACAGTGCGCTGGATAATATTCTGACTTGAGTAGGTATCTGGTGTCATTTCAAGTTTAGGTATTGCCTGCCGAAGAACCGGTATCTGCACGCCTGAGAAACCGGATCGGAAGCCAAGCCCAGCGTCAGAGAATGGATCGAGTTCTACAATCACAAACGCCCACATTCTGCACTTGGCGGCAAACCACCTGCCGTGGACTATTGGCAGACAAATGTAACAACAAACCCCGATCAGCAGGTGCAAAGAGTAGCTCAGATCCTGTCCAACAAATAGGGAGTAGCTCAGTCCCGACAACCTCTGGGGCTTAGACCTCTTAGTCGCCATCTGGGTCTTCCGCTTTCATAACCATGGCACATCTCAAGTTATTGGCGCGACGAAACCCAACTGGAAAAGAGCGATCTGGTGATAGCGATCAGGGCGACGATAACAATCAGAACAACGGATATTGCTGCAATCGCCGGGTCGATGTTGTCACGCAATCCCATCCACATCAGGCGCGGCAATGTCACTGCATCCACTGAGGTGATAAAGATGGTGACAGCAATTTCCTCCCACGACAAAACGAAGGTCAGGAAGAAGGATACAATCAGACCAAAACGGATGTTGGGGATGATCACTCTGAGGATGCGGGTCGCTAAACCTGCACCCATGGCACGGGCCGCCAGATCAATGCGCCGGTCAACCTGGGCCAGTGAGACGGAAATCATCACAACCGCAAAAGGGGCGATCATCACCGAATGCGCCAACACGACGCCTGCCAAGGTGTCATAGGCGATAATGCCATTGTATTGGCTCAGAGTGATCAGAAAGAAATAGAGCGTCAACGCCGAGACAACAGGTGGGGCCACCATCGGCAGCAACGCAATGCCCATCAAAAGTCCCGCAAATCGCGGCCGCATCATCCAGATACCAAGCGCGAAAAACAGCCCCAACAAGGTAGACACGGCAGCGCTGAGCAGTCCAACGCGGACAGAAAGCCAGATGCCATTCACCCATGCCGGATTTTCGATCAGGGTGCGGTAATGTCGCCACGACCATTCATCCGTGGGGATCGACAAAAACCGCTTTGGCGTGAATGAAACGGGCACAACTGCGAGCAAAGGCATCATCAGAAAAATGGCAACAACAGCGGCAAGAAGCGCTGCTATCAGACCGGGGCGCAGGGTTGTCATTTCGCGCCCCCCGGTTGCAGCTGTCGCAGCAGCAGCGCCAGCAATGCGGCAATTGACAGCATCAGAACAACGCTGATGGCCGCCGCAAGACCCCAGTTCGGGCTTTGAAAGATACGCAGGTAGATGAGCTCAGCAATCATCACGCTGCGCCCGCCGCCTAGGATTGCCGGCGTCACAAAGAACCCAATGGCAAAAACAAAGACCAACAGCGCCCCGCCAAGGATGCCCGGCGCAGTCATCGGTACAAAGACTTGCCAGAAAATGCGCGCACGGCCAGCCCCCATCCCACGCGCGGCCATCACGGCGCGTTCATCGACATTTCGCATCGCGGTGGCAATTGGAAAGACGGCAAAGGGGATCAGGAAATGCACCATTCCGATGACCACGCCGATCTCATTTCGTACCAGTGCCAGCGGGCCATCCAGTAGACCGATAGATTGCAGCCAACTGTTGATCAGGCCGCGATTTGACAGCAGCGCAAGCCAACCAAAAGCGCGGGTTAGAACCGATATCCAGAATGGAATGAAGATACATAATTCACACAAAAGCCGGGCCAGCGTGCCACCCCGCACCCAAAGCAAGGCAATCATGTAGCCCGCCGTCACACTGATCAGCGTGACCATCGCGCAAATCCGCAAGGTGCGCCAAAACACCGAAAGAATGAGCGGATCGCTCAGTGCGGTTGCATATTGATCAACCCCGACCTCGGGGAGCGTCACGCTCCAGCTGATCACGCCAAGAAACGGCAGGATGTACGTCAGAGCCAGGAACAACAGGAGCGGGCCCAGCAGAACAGCAGATTTTGACAATCTCGGCATATCAGTCCTCAGATGGACGCTGCATTTTGTGGGAGAGCCAAGTGCAGCGCCCTTTGGTTAGGCAGAGACAATACCGAGATACTCATCAAGCGCCGCACCATAATTGGCCTCGTACCATTCCATTTGTAACGGAACCTGCACGGAAAAATTGGCCGGATCGACTGGGTTGAACCTTTTGCGGTCCGCCGGGATCAACGCATCAGCTGCTGGGTTCGCCGGACCATTTGACAGGATGTCAAACAAGGCAATCTGACGCGCGGGATCCTGCGCCGAGGCAATGAAATTCATCGCCGTCTCAGCGCCACCCGGGTTGCCCTTTAACACGGCCATGGACCCGGGGGCCAACAACCCATCCACCCAGATGAACTTGATATCGCCTTCGCTATCCTCTTCCAGCAGCTTGGCCCGTGTTGACCAGACCAACGCCATTGAGGCTTCGCCCTCCAACATCAGCGTCTGGCTTTCAGCACCACCGCCCCAGAAGGCCACGACATTGTCCTTGAATGCGCGCAGCTTGTCGTGGGCGCGGGCAATGTCCAATGGATAGAGATCCCCCTGTGCCACACCGTCGCCCATCAGCAAGGCTTCCCAAACGCCAACACCCCATTTGTACATGGCGCGCTTGCCTGGGAAATTTTCAACGTCAAAGAAATCGGCCATACCGGTTGGGGGATTGTCACCGAATTTGGTCGCGTCATAGGCGATGACATATGAATAGAAATAGGATGATGCGGCGTAATCCCAGCCAAAGCCTTCGCGCATTTTGCCACGATCAACCACGTTGTAGTCAATCGGTTCCATCATGCCCTTGCGACCCAATGCCTGCGCCGAGAATGGATCAGCATCAACAATATCCCAGGTTGGATTGCCGCTTTCGATCTGGGCTTGGATAGCGCCTTCAGTTGGGCCGGATCCATCCTGTTTTACGACCACGCCGCCGTCTTCCTGAAATGGCTGACCAAAGGCGGTGTCAAAGGCCGTAATGGCATCCCCACCCCAGTTGACGAACACCAGCTCACCACTATCAGCCAGTACCGGCGTGCCCTGCAGTCCAAGAGCCGTTGTGCCCAAAAGGGCAGTTGCCAGCGTGGTAAAGCTGCGTCGCGAAATATCACCTTTCTGGGTTTTGGTAGCCAGAATATCAAGGCAGTCCTTCTGAAAATTTCCGTCCATGTGTCTTTCTCCCTATTGAAAATTGGTCGTCTTTCGCAGTCCGGGCGGCCCCTCGCGCTATAGTAGAATGCCCTTGTCTTCGGACCAGCCTGCCCACACCTCAGATCCGGGGCCAAACCCTTGAGGCAAGTCGGCCGTGACCTGAGACAGTATCAAATGCGTGCCACCACGGGTTGTGAGATCAAGCCGGGTTTCCGCGCCCAGATACGTCAGGCCGGTGATCGTTGCCGCGATGGAATTGCCGTTTGACTGCTGTTTGTTCGTCAGATGCATGTACTCGGGCCGCACGGCCAAGGTTTGACCGAACGACTGTGCCGGGCGCACAATGCGCAGGGCCTGATCTTCGAACAGCCCTTCTGTAAACCTGCCGTGGCTTTTGACGTCACTCATTGGCAGGATGTTGATATCCCCCAAAAATTCCGCAACAAATCGGTTTTGGGGTTGTTCGTAAACATCACGTGGCGTGCCGATCTGTTGCAGCTTGCCCTGTTCAAATATCGCAACCTTGTTAGACAACGCCAAGGCTTCTGACTGATCATGGGTGACGAAAATGAAGGTGGTACCGGTTTCCTGATGTAACCTGCGCACCTCGTCCTGCATCTGGTTGCGCAGGTTCTTGTCCAAAGCTGAAAACGGCTCGTCCAGTAAAAGCACCGATGGCTCACAGGCCAAAGCCCGCGCAAGGGCCACGCGTTGTTGCTGGCCACCCGACAGGGCGGATGGGCGTTTTTGGCCGTGGCCCCCAAGACCCACCATTTCAATCATCTCTGCGACGCGGCGCTTAGTGTCGGATGCACTGCGGCGCTGGACCTTGAGGGGGAATGCAATGTTCTGCGCGACGCTCATATGCGGGAACAGGGCATAGCCCTGAAACACCATGCCAAATCCGCGATCTTCGGGTGGGACATGCGTGACATCACGCCCATCCAGCGTCATCCGCCCACGGGTCGCCGCCTCAAAGCCGGCCAAAACCATCAGGAAGGTTGTCTTGCCGGACCCCGACGGCCCCAGCAGGGTCAGAAACTCACCGCAGCCAACAGTCAAGGAGATATCATCAAGCGCTGTAAAGCTGCCAAAATCCTTGCCGACGTTTTGGGCGTCAATCTCAGCTGCGCGTGTTTTAGCAAGCATGGCTTCCTCCGTGTGGCCTAAGCTAGAAGGAGGAAATACTTCCTGACAAACGAATTGTTTTTACATCATTGGCAAATAGAATTTGCCAAAGGCAGATATTTAGGTGTTCGAACGTGATAATTCATCCAAGATCCAATCTCGGAATGCGACCACGCTGGCAAAGTCGGATTTCGCGGATGGGATTGCCAGATAATATGCCTTGGGTGACTTGATGGACAAATCAAACAACCGCACCAGGTGGCCGGTCTCCATCGCCTCGCGGCAGATGAATTCATCCCCCATCGCCAAACCCTGAGCGTTCATTGCAGCCCCATAAACCAGATTCATGTCTGCAAAAAAGACACCGGAATTTGTCAAATCAGGAGAGCAACCAGCAGCTTGGAACCACGCTTTCCAGTCTTCCTGATCGGCTAGATGCAAAAGATCGCCCCGCAAAACGTCACCTGGTTCCTGAAACGCGCCCAACCTATTCAGCAGAACCGGGCTGATCAAAGGGGTGAACTCAACTTCCTTTAATAACTCGACTTCTACATCTTTCATGGTGCTTTCACCAAAGGCTATAAACACATCCACATCGGGGTTTGTAACATCTTCAAGCAGTTTTGGTGTGATTATAGAAAGGGCTATTTCGGGAAAGTTCCGCCTGAACTTTCCGATTTTTGTGCTAAGCCAGGTCGCGGCAAAACCGGGGGTACAGCTGATACATAATTGGCCGGACAATTCCTGCCCGGCATTGCGCGCAGCGGACAAGCTGATCAATGACAGAGCAGCGGATACGTCATTGGCGTAGGTGCTCCCACGAGTGGTAAGTTCGATCCGGGTTCCCACGCGATTAAACAGCGCGAACCCAAGATCGCGTTCCAGCAAACGCAGTTGATGGCTAACTGCGCTGCGGGTGAGGTTCAGTTCATCCGCAGCTTTCCAAACCGCCCCGTGCCGCAAAAAACTCTCAAGAGCGCGCAGCGCTTGAGTTGAAGGTAGCCGTTTCATATCACATCTCTCACTTTAGGGTAGGTATACAACATGCGTTTGGTGAAACCAGCCACGAGGTGAACCAAATTTGCAGGTTGATTGAAATGATTTCACTTTTCTATCTGCTGTAGCGCTGCGTTACTTGGCACCATGAAAAATCCGATGCCCCTGTCGAATGCACAATCAAGCGCACTGGCTGTTGTCGACTCTCGGCAAGCCGAGCTGTCGGATTGGTGCGCGACAATATTCAATTTCGCTGAACCGGCCTGGCGCGAGTACCGCTCGGCAGAATGGTATGTGAAACGGCTGCGCGCCGAAGGTTTTAGGGTTGAAGAAGGTTCTGGCGGTATGCCTACGGCCTTTTGCGCGGAATGGTCAAACGGCGCTGGTCCGGTAATCGGCATGTATGCAGAGTACGACGCTGTTCCGGGCAATTGTCAGGCGGCATCGACCCGTCGAGAACCGCGCGAAGGGTTGGGATTTCAAGCAGGCGGGCATACCGACCCGCACTCGGGGCTTGGCATTGCGACGCTGGGTGGGCTGCTGGCCGCCAAAGCGGCGATGGAAAAACACGGCATCAAGGGCGGTCTGCGTTATACCGGAGAGCCGGCGGAAAAGGTGCGGGGATCAAAGCCGATCCATGCGGCCAAAGGATACTACGACGGGCTGGCAGCGATGCTGTCGTTCCATCCGTTCTACATGCTGCCAATGTGCAATACGGTGCGTTGGGATACGCATTGTGGCGCTGCTTATGCGATGGTTTACCGCTTTATCTGTGATGCTCCTGAGAGCTGGGGCAGCAGCGATGGTGCGCCCATTCCCCAATCTCATTCCGCCGTGCGTGCCCCTGGCGCGAATGACGCGTTGATGACAATGTATCAGTCTTCAAAGGCGCTGCGCGAGGCGATGCTGCCCCATCAAGGCGGCTGGTCAGTATCCGAAGCGATCCTGACCGCCGGGCAGGCCACCGCAGACAACCTGCCAGCAGGTCTGGCAGAGATCCAATATATGATGCGCGTGCCAACTGTGGCGATGGCCGAACAGATCACCGCCGTTCTGGACCGCAACGCCGCCGCCAGTGCTGCAATGACCGGCTGTAGATGGGAGCGCCACTGGGTCAGCAAATCCCGCCCTGGTTTGGCAAATCATGCGATGGCAAATGTCGTGTGGGGCGCCTTGCAACAGGTCGGGGCTCCGGTTTGGGACGAAGCGGCTAAAGGTGTAGCGCGCGACATTCAGCGCAATCTGGGGATGGTCCCGATGGAGGAACCATTCATCAACGCTCTGACGCAGTTGGTTGAACCACAGCAGGCCGAAGCGATCCTACGTCGGGATTTGCCACCCTCTCAGCTGAATTCAACATCTGATGATTATACCGATATGACCTGGCACACGCCAACTGCACGGTTCTATATCGCCCGCCCGGCGCTAAAGGCACCAGAAACGGGCGCCTATCCGCCTTGGGTAATGAACGCGCTTGGCGGCATACCCGCCACAATTGATCCAATGGTGCAAACCGCCGCCAAGGTACTGGCTTGCGTAGCAATCCGGTTGCTCGAAGACGAAGGCGCACGCGATGCGGCTATGGAAGAGTTCCAGACACGAACGGGTGGCGGCATTGGCGGCACCACGTGGCACCCACCACTTTGTGATTATGATCCACCGATCCATTTTCGCTGGCCCGAATATATCAACACCCCGCGCGGACAAGATTGGTGGATCCCCTCCACCGTGCCCGACGCTTGATTTAGCAGGAGAACACAATGGCCCTTGATAAACACTCAGACACCTTCAGCCTTCAGCGCCGCAATCAAAACGGAAGCACGGCACCCCTAACAAACTGGGGGTTTCGCAACGAGACGGATCCGCTCACCGACGTTCTGCTTGGCTCGCCTGCGCATTTGTTTCACCGCGCAACGTCCAGTTTGTCGCGCAAGCATCTGCGCGAAGCGCCTTGCAACATTCAGGTGGCTCAGGCCCAACATGCCGAACTTGTCTCGGCCTATAAACACTTCAACGTGAATGTTCATATGCTTGAGCCTGAACCAGAACTGACCATGCAGGTCTATTCACGCGATTCCAGCGTGATGACGCCTTACGGGGCCTTCATCACGGCCATGTCACAATGGTGGCGACGCGGTGAAAACTATGCGGCCATCCGTGCCTATGAAAAGCTGGGTATCCCGATCTACGACATGGTGACAGCCGGTACTTTCGAGGGCGGCGATTTCAATGTGATCGAAGAGGGCTGCGTGCTGATCGGCTGCGGGGATGCCCGGACCAATGAGCCGGGGGCGCGTCAGGTGGCAGGGTGGTTCGAGGCTGAAGGCTGGGAAGTGCGTCTTGCCTTCATCGACGAATACTACGTCCATATTGATCTGATGGTCGTACCCATTGCCGAAAAACTGACCGCCGTGTGCCTTGCGTGTACGGAACCGGGCATCGTGGAATGGCTTGAGGCGAAGGGACATGAGATTATCGACGTGCCATTTCCACAGACTATGGCCTTGGGCTGCAACCTGATGTCGCTGGGCAATGATAAAGTGATCGCGCCAACGTCATCCACCTATCTGATTGACCAGCTGCGCGCACGCGGTTTTGAGGTCGCTGCGGTCGAAACAGCGGAGATTTCAAAAACCGGTGGTGGCATTCACTGTATGGCGCAGGCGCTTAGACGCGGTGATTGATTTGCGAACCCCAAACCAAAACAGCTGAGAACATCACATGTCGATAGCGGCTGGCGACGTATCGTCCTTCCGCTATCTGGCACACCATCAAGTGAGGTCTTGTGCTGGGTATTGCCAAGTTGTTGGCGTCAGTTTGTGAAGCTTGGCAAAGGCAGGATCATGCCACCATTTCCGCGGCGTAATCTGCCCTGAGGCTGAATGCATCGGAGCGGGCGTGGCGGTATGAAGTTGCATTCAGTTGAGAGCAACGAGGACGCAAGAGCAGGTTGATCTGGTCATGTGCGGCCAAAAACCTCTGAGCCTGCCGGTGGGATTTGAATCTGCCGAAGATCTTCTCTCGTTTACGTGTCGGCCGGTGCGACACTTCAATCGCGTTGTTCAAGCCCTTGTGCGCGCGATGGTCAGCGTTCGGGGTCAGTGTTTTGACCGGCTTGATATAGCTGCGCAGTTTGTCGGTTATGATCACCCTCGGCTCGCCAAACTGTGAAATCAATCTTTGGAAGAGGTGCTTTGCTGCTTTGGCACTGCGGCGTGTTTGCAGGAGAATATCGAGGATGTCTCCATCCGCGTCGATCGCGCCTCGCGCGGCCAACAGGTCTTCAACATCAGCCGTGCTCAGAGCTAAAGCAATGAGATCTAGATTTGTCGAAGAACACAGGTCCAGCTTTCCAGCCAATCGGTTGCGTAAGGTTCGTGGCGTCAGTACACGTGGTTTGCGTGCGTTCCGCAGCCGTCCAGCCAGCCGCAGACAGCGATCTGATTTGATCACGTTGGCCGTCTGATGCGTCAGAACGGCATATCCGTTGTGCGAACGCGCAAACACAAGGTCACAACCGATAGCGATTACAAGTTCAACATCGCGCCTAATCTGTTGGATCGTGACTTCGTGGCGGATGCACCAAACCAGAAATACACGTAAAGTCTGCTTCCACCTCCGACCAATTGAAAGCGAAGAGCCTCAGACCTGAACTGTCTGTGTCTCCTCACCCGCCTTTCCAACAGCCAATTCAAGCTCTGGAAGATCCCGCAATGTCTGCAGATCAAACGTTGCCAAAAACGTTTCCGTGGTCACGAAAGTATGCGGCGCCCCGGGCCGAGGTGACCGCGGACCTGACGCTATTAGATCCTTGAAGCGCAATCGCGCCAGTAGGTCGCGGCTGACATCTTTGCCAAAAATGTCCTTCAACCCTGCCCGGTCAATCGGTTGGTGATAGGCGATGGCGCAAAGCACGCCCATTTCTATATCAGTGAACCCGAGGGATTGATCGTCAAGATCAGCTGCCGCCTTGATTGCCTCGGCGAACTGGATCCTCGTGCGGAACATCCAGCCATGGGCGACTTGAGCCAACTCGTAGGGTCTACCGGTGAGTTCGGACTGGATGTCATCGATCAGCATCTCGACCGAGACCCCCTGCCCCACCACACGGGCGAGGTCGTGGCGGTCGACCGGCGACGCGCTGGCAAACAGCACCGCTTCGATCCGCCCCATCCACTCGCGCCAGCGTAGCTCTTGAGGCAAATCGTCGAGCTCACGATCAAAGACGGCTTCACCTTCATCCGCGGGTTTCCGTTTCCTGGTCGCCAGCGTCATGATGCGATCCCGTAAAGCCGGAAGGTCGGGCGTCCGGTCAGTTCCCGCGCCACACCAAGTTCGACAAGCCGATCGCAGAACCGCCGTGCCGCCCGGTCGGTCATCGGGAAATTCGTCCCTTGGATCATTGGGGACAGCATCGTTGAGGGCGCCACGGCATCCTCGGCGAGGAAGAGATCGACCGCTGCGTCCGATCCTTTTGCGCGGAGCCTCGGGGCGACGCTGCGAAGCGTTTCGGCACGACGGGCCAGATCCCGGGCTAGCCGTATTGTGCTCTCGATGGACTCGAGGATCCGCACTTGGACTGCCAGTTCGGCCCCCTGCCCTTCTCCGTTCAGGTTGCGCAGCGTCGCCTTTGTCAGCCGCTGCGCAGTTATCGGCAGCACCATTTTCCAGTTCAGAACCCGCGCTAAATCGATATCAGAGAGCAGACACGCCGCACGCTCCGCTCGGTCGTCGGCATCCAGAACGGAACGAAGAACAGCCACGCATCCGGCCAATGGCCCATGGGTTCGGGCCTGATCCTGTCCTGCCTTCAGCCCTGCGCCCACCTCGCCCGCGAAGCCCGCACCAGCCAAGTCGAAAATCTCGCCAGTCCCGTTCGCACGAAATCGCCCCGCATCGCGCCAAAAGGCCAAAAGATCGCCATCGGGACCCCGCGCTTCGCCTGGGGGCGTCAGGTGGTAGGCGTCGCGGATATCAGCTTCTCGCGCCAACCGCCCCTCCAGTTTCGAGGTCGCTGTGGCGGCTGTCAGGGCAAGGCGATTGGCCAGCAGTTTCACCGGCACACCATGGTTGGGGTCCGAGACCAATGTATCCAGCACGGTCAGGGCCGCCCCTGACCGAAATGCCACAGTTTCAAGGGTTTCTGCCCGCCCGGTGGTGACCCATGCGGGCAGTTTCGGTAGGGTGATCGGGTCGTCAGAGCTCACGGTTGGCTGATAGGTCATACCACAAGACTATCGCAAGGCGGCGCTTACGTCCACAATATGATGTGCAAACCGCCCCACCTTGCACCTCTTTTCTATGTCCAATAAGTTTGCATTATCGGACACTAAAATATAGACTGGGAAGCACTTCAATTTCATCGCTGAGTTCACTGGAAAATGACCATAGAGGACGAGAAACCGACGTCGTCACACTCTGATGCAGGTGATACTTCTCGGGGCGACGAGAGAGATCAAGAAAAAGGCGATGGCATCGCCCTGCCCTCTCATGTTGCAGGCTCGGGCACCCTCGATCGCCTTGCCGATACCGCGCGCGATTACGCCAAGGCCGCCACAGCCGAAAACACCAACAAGGCTTACGCGGCCGACTGGAAACACTTTGGGCGATGGTGCCGGATCAAGGGTTTGGATCTCCTGCCCCCCTCTCCCGAAATGGTTGGTCTCTATCTGGCGGACTTGGCAGCACCCGTTGGCAAGGCTCCGGCAATCACCGTCTCGACAATTGAGCGCCGCCTGTCTGGCCTTGCCTGGCACTACCAGCAGCGCGGTTTCACACTTGACCGCAAGAACCGCCACATCGTCACCGTGCTGGCCGGGATCAAACGCAAACATGGCAAGCCGCCGGTGCAGAAGGAAGCGATTCTGCGCGACGATATCCTCGCCATGGTGGCCACCCTGCCCCAAGACCTACGGGGGCTAAGAGATCGGGCAATCCTGCTCATCGGATACGCGGGAGGGTTGCGGCGTTCCGAGATCGTCAGCCTGGATGTCTACAAAGACGACACTCCGGATTCAGGCGGCTGGGTAGATATTACCGACGAAGGGGCCCTGCTGACGCTGAATGCCAAGACCGGCTGGCGCGAGGTTGAGATTGGCCGGGGATCAAGCAACCAAACCTGCCCCGTTCATGCCCTTGAGAGGTGGTTGCATTTTGCCAGGATCGATTTTGGGCCTCTGTTCGTACGCACCTCTCGTGATGGCAAGAAAGCCCTTCCCGCAAGGCTATCGGATAAGCACGTCGTGCGCCTCATTAAGCAAACCGTGTTAGACGCCGGTATCCGCTCAGACCTGCCTGAAAAAAGACGATTGGCGCTATTCTCGGGTCACTCGTTGCGCGCCGGCCTCGCGAGTTCTGCCGAAGTTGACGAACGCTATGTCCAGAAACACCTCGGCCATGCTTCAGCCGAGATGACACGCAAATATCAGCGCCGTCGGGATCGGTTCCGGATCAATCTGACCAAGGCGGCAGGTCTCTGACGCTCTTGCCCTATCAAGCCACCGCTTTCAGTTTTTGAACCTTGATGTCATCTTCATACTGCCGCGCTTGCGCCAATTCATAACTCGTCTGCATGCGAAGAAGAGTATCCGCCTTGACACCAAAGGCCTTCTCGAAGCGGATCGCCATCTCTGCGGACAATCCCGCATTGCCATTGAGCAAGCTGCTCACAGCCTGCCGGGATACACCGAAATGATCGGCCAGATCCTTGACACTGATCGACGCCGGTTCGACAATTTCTGTCTTAAGCCAGTCGCCAACATGGACCGTCAAAGACGGGTGCATCTCAAGAGCCATGATAATCCTCCAGTTCCATGTCTGTCAGAGCACCTTCGTCGTTCAACCGAAACGTCATCCGCCAGTTCTTTGTTACAGTCATCGACCAGGTTCCCTTCCGATCACCGGTCAATTGGTGAAGGCCGTAGTTTGGCGGCGTTCCGAGTTCTTCAAGGTCGGCTGCCGCGTCAATGAACGCGAGCATCTTTCCAAGCCTGCCCGTGTCACCCACCAGACCTTTCGGATTCCCTGTTTCAAAGAACCGCCGTAGACCCTTGTGGCCGATGTTCTCAATTTTCATCGTCTTACCTATCTTGCCAAACAGCGAGTGTCAAGCGTCACGTGTCGCATGTCACGCCCTGACTTCGCTCAATCGACCATAGAAACTGCGATCAAGGTGCAACTCACCGGCCTGAGCCTTTTGAATCATACCCCGCAGATATCCGCCCGGCGAGGAAACCTCCCCCAACGCATGCTTATCGTAGATCAGAGCGACCGCGGCGGCCGCAACTTCAGCCCCAAGTGCCCTCTGCGCTGTGTTCCAAGCGTGTTCTGAGATGCCGACCATCGGTCTGATCTTGGCTGCAGCCCTGTGCACGCCATTCCAATCACGGATGTAACCCTCCATACCCCGCGCCATCTCGCCAAAATGTGGACAGGTCAGCATCAGCATCGGAATATCGATGTCAGATCGCCGCCTGTTTGTGTGAGTGCTCCAATCGCCATCAAGATCCACGTCTTCCGGTTTCTCTACCTGCTCTACCGGTGGACTTTCTGGCCCAACGCCCGCCGCGTGCTGTTTTTCTGAGCTATTACTAATTACAGGTTTAGGTTCAATAGTAGTTAGTATGTGGGGTTCACCAGTGAACTCCCTGGGGTTCATATTTTGGGAATATGTGACAGCAATAGTTTCTGTTGAACCCTCCTGTGGATGCGATCTTGCGTCCGTTTCTTGCGGCCAGTCAAACGCTGCCTCGAAAGCCGCTTCTACGCGCTCTTGTAGCGCTTTGAACCAATCAACGATGTTGACCAGCTTATCAGGGCCTGTAGCGCGTTTAGGGAGTCGCTCCAGCATCAGAACAAATTCAGCCTGTAGCTCTCGCCACGGGCCTTTGAGATGGCTCTCCAGGGCTTTCTCGATCTTCGCGCGGATCACACGGCGCGTCACGGTGATTGTGTTGCGAAGTGACTTGCAGACCTGGCGCTCTTCGAGGATCTGAACGTGAAGCGCTTCGAACTCTGCTGTGCGCGCCGCCATAGGGGCGAGATCAAAGCCGTAGGCTTCCACGATGACCCCCTCATGATCCCTGTATCCATAACGTTTGCCATTCGGACTGTCTTTAAACGCGATGAGGCCCGCTTCGCAAAGCCGGCGTGCATGGCGTTTCAATGTCGCAAGGGAAAACCCTGTCTGCTCCATCAGGAAGTTGTTGGAGGCCCATACGATCGGCCGCCTGCCCTGCTCCCAGTCCTGTGGCTGCGTGACAGCTCCGAATGTATCCAAAAGCAGCAGGTCCTGAGACTTCAGTCCGATCGCAGCCGCGATCTTCTTTGCGGCAACAATAGCCTGTGATTTGGGTATAGATAGCCGTTCACCGGCTTGTGCGTGCTTTTCAGCGGCGACAAGGCCCGGTGTTGGCTTGCGCCAACCTGTATGTTTCATGAGTGTTGTTAAACCTCCATCAGTTGAATGAAGGCAAAAGGGTCCCGTTCACCAAATCGGTGTTGTTTCGTTGACTTCGTTTCGCGGGAGAGTTATCTAAGTCTTGCAACAGAAATTAGACGAGCTCTCAGGCCGCGAGGTTTGGGGGCTTTTCTTTTGCCGTTAGATCACGTGATGTTCCTTTCTGCTCTTACCTCAATAAAGGTCGAGCGCCCTTTCCTATCGTTGCAGGTGAGCGTTTCATTTCTTCGACCCATGTTCTTGTAGATAAGCTGCGATCATGTCGCCTAAGCCCTCTAGGCTGTGCTTATCCAAATCTATTCCCGCAGCGCTGACCGATAGCTTTCCACCTTGTGATGAAACAGAAAGCTTCTCTCGTCCGAACTTGCGTATGATTGTTAACTTCTTCGTCTTGGCGGTACCTTTAGCCGTCTTAACCGGACCCTTTATGAGTTCAGCAACAACTTTCTCAAGCTCTCGATGACTAAGCGCATACACATTCTTGCACGCGTGCAAGATTTCATCGCGTGCCTTAAACACCGCCTTCCCTCTCGAAACGTGGCTTTCGTGCACACCGATGATGCTCGCAAAACTAACAGCGGTTACTTTCTTGTCAGGGTTCGAAGCTTCATAACGATCAAACATCTGGCCAACTGATAGAAGGCGCTCGAAAGCACCGAGGTTTTCGCGCTCTTCATTTTCTCGGAAGCGCATAAACAGCATCTCAAACTGATCGTCTGAAACCCCTCTCTTCTCCGGCGACGCCAAAATGGCCCTGACAGGCCGACCGAGCTTCTGAGCAATGGCATGCCGTCTGCGTCCAGTGATTAGAAAAAATGGAACGCCAGCACAGTTCTCTGGATCTAGCGGATCGGGTTGCCAGTTTGGATCGACGGGCCAGATCTGAATTGGTGTGTCTTGACCATTTTGTTCAATGCTCTCGAGCAGAGAGTTGAAAGCATCCTGATCTATCCAATCATCTCGTCTATCCGTCCCAATCTCATCTTTGATTTGGGTAGGATCAAGTTCCAGCTCATGCTTTCCTTGTAGAATATGACCTACGATCTGCGCACGTTTCTCATTCAGAAGGACCTGAGTGTCACTGAGTGCTCCCGCTTTCCAAGCGCTGCCTGAGCCGCCCATCCTAGGTTTCAAACCAGTGGAAGGCGCAGGCGAGATGGTCCTAGCGTCCTGCGTAGGCTCACTTACGACGTCTTTAGGTGGGGCGTCAGCGGTTTCAGATGATTTCTTGCGTAAAACAGAGCTGCTGATCGAACGCTTCATTCTGCATCCTCTCCAAAGTCATAAAAGTCTTCCATCCAAGCGTCTGCATAACCTCTTTCCAAACCGGGCCACAGACGTGAAACCAACGCATCGTTCACAGCATCAGCGTTGTCGATAAAACGATTGATGCCTTTCTTCTTGCCGGGGGTATCTGGCTCATACTCATAGACTGATTGGTAGACGTCAGAGGCATTAGAGATGGCGTCTGAACGCAAATAGAATACGGGAAGCACTTCGTCCGGACAGTTTTCCAGCAGGTTGCTCACCTGTTTTAAATCCTGCTCATTCGTTCTTTGGACTATGGTTGGCAGCAACATGTTTGCACCTGCGCCGATATCTAATCGCTCATTCGCGAATATGTGACGCAACATAGTCAGCAGTCCCGTGACAAATGTTGAAAGGGTTGCGATGTCGAACCCCTTCATCGTTTGAGGAATGATAAGCGAAGAAGACGCTATGACGTTATTGAGTTGGAAAAGAGTAAGAGCAGGCTGATAGTCAATGATGATGCAATCAAGCGTCTCGACGAGGGCTGCATCGAGTTTTGATTTATCTACTTTCCCACCACTCAATAGCTCGTTGGGTTTAGTGACTGGGACATGCCCCACACGCCAACGATCAATTGCATCTTTCAGAAATCGATAAAACCGTTTACCTGGAATATCCGCGCGCAGAATTCTTGCAATCTGGATTTCGCCCTCAGACGTTTCACCGTGAGCTGGCAGCAATCGCACGCCCGGCCACGAAGTCTTCTTGAAGAATGTGTCAAGCGTCGGCGCATCGTAGTCCGTGAACGGTTGCTCTTCGGTTGTCTGAAACAGGCCCGCAAAATCCACCATGGTTGGAGTGTTCTCATCCGGCATGGTCGGCATCTCTTCGCCACCTACAAAATACAGCGTTATTGTACTTTGGGGGTCTGCATCCATGATACCCACACGCATGCCGTAATGCAGGCTGAGATACTGTGCGAAGTGCGCTGCTGAAAGTGACTTGGCAGTGCCACCTTTCTGGCTGGCAAAAGAAATAACCGGCAGAGGATCTTCGGGCTTGCGCCATGCGAGATACTCGTAAGGGCGTTTACCCGTACCTGCCAATAGCGCGCGAATGTGCATCAGCTCCTTAAGAGTGAAGACCCGCTCTCTACCCACGTATTGTCCAGCCGGGAAATCTTCATGATCTTTCGCCAGCTTTGTGAGATGCTGATGACTAACATTGAGAAACCGTGCACACTGACGCATTGACCAAGAGCGCTTGATGCGATCTCGCATCGTGAGCTCTTTGTTGACAGACACCATGGTCTTATCGAGCCCTCTGGAGAGCTCTTGCAAAAACTGTTCTAGATTACCGCTCATGTCGTATTCCGCTTTTCCGATTCTCTTATGGATTCGGCTCGCACATGAACTAGCACGTTTTTCGGTGATTTGTACAGATACCGTACGCACATCGTAATTTCGCGCACGTTTTGAAGCTGTATACGACGCCATCGACCATCTTGCACGCGTGCAAGATTTCGAAATTCCTAACCTTCCACTGACGTCAGATCACTTCAAACGATAACAGTGCCACTCACGAATGGAAGTATTTTTCATGCAGAACAAACGATGTTCAATGCGAATTGCCGTCCGGCATTATTGCTGATGCACCGTCAATCTTGCACGCGTGCAAGAAACTAAGATTATACATTGTTCGCCTTGCTGGCTGTTGGGGTGATTGAAATCACCTTGCAAGGCAACAGACCCATGGTCCACCACCGGGCGCAGTCGGGTATAAGACACAGCCAGACGAAACGCTTCAGCCAGCTTTGACCTGAACAAGCGCGCAACGTTCTCCAACGAGGCTGAGCCTCCCCCTTTGAAGTGGTCAGCCGCATACATCGCGGCGACATCCTTGACGCCTACACTTACGCGCACCGTCTCAAAAAAACTCAGCGGTCTCACGCCTTACGCATACATTTGCAAAAACTGGACTTCCGAGCAGGATCGATTCATCTTAAATCCGATCCACCAGATGCCGGGGCTGAACACCTAGGCTTCCTGATTTGAGTTTTCTTCTGCTGCAATCAGTTTTTGCAACCGCCTGCGGAACAGCAACGGTCCTGCATCAATTGCGATATCTACGTTTCGGGTGATCTTATCTCTCATGCCCTTTTGGACTTCGACCAAAATCTCGCGATCTTCGTTGAAGGCGTGCATGACCGACTCGCTCATGTAATTGGACACTTCCTCATCATTGGGGCTCACATTGCGAACCTGAAACCAAAAATAGCGCGTGGTATCCTCATCGATAGGGGTCATGAAGTTATAACTGTCCATCTGGAAATACTGACCTTCGGGCAGGTTATTTGCATCGCCGCCCGATCCAGCGGGGACAAAGATCGCCTTGATGTAGGCCAGTGAAGGATAGCGGACTTCGTAGTGCTGTTCGCGGTCACAATTGCCCTCGAACGGGACCAGGCGTTTATAAAACGGGGCTACCTCAGTGTCATACATCCAGCGCGATACGATCACCCCGTTGTCGGTTCCGGTGATGGTGAGCGGTTCCTCTTCGCAAGCGGCGGTGCCGAACGAGGACTGGTGAACCCATGCAACATGGCTGGGATCAAGAAGGTTGTCGGTAATATAAAGGTAGTTACAAGCGAACGGAATTGCGTCACCTCGATTGATGCCCCATTCAGGATCATCAAAATGTTCGATATGGAAAATCTTGTCAGGGTCAGCCAAGGCAGGATCGCCCATCCATATCCATACGAGATCGTAGCGGCTTACCACAGGGTATGAATGTACATTTGTCGCGGCCGGAATGCGATCCTGGCCGGGAACGCGTACGCATGTTCCCGTGCAATCAAACGTCAGGCCGTGATAGCCACATTCGATGTGGTCACCTTTGATGCGACCTTTGGAAAGGGGCAATTTGCGATGAGGGCAGGCGTCCATCAGGGCGATGGGTTCACCAGCTTGGCTGCGGAAAACGACAATCTTCTCACCAAGGACTTTGATCTGTTTTGGCTCACGGGTGACTTCGGTATCCCATGCAGCGACATACCATGTGTTTCTGAGATACATTTTCTATCCTCTTCTGTTGGGGGCAGTGGGGGCCACCGAACGTAGATTTTGCGTTGAATTTGTCGGGTCATGGCGCAGCGCTAAACTGCGCATGTGGTCGCAGAACGATTGCGCCAAACTGCGGGCCACCACGATATGGATGTCGCGTGTACTTTCCCACCACAAGACCGCAGAATAATGCCCAATTTGAGTGCGCACGACACGGGCACTGCGCACGGCGGCATCATGCAGATCGGTCGTACAATAGTTCGCCAGAAAATGCAGGGCCTCGACGCCTCTAAGGCGCATGTGCGTTTGCGCATCACTGATATCGACGCAACTGTGCCCGCTTTGCGGAGGTGTGCCCGAGACCCAAAGGGTTTCAGGCCATAACCGCAGCCAGATACCCTGAGGCCCGGAAATGCGTTGGCCAAATGGAACCAATTCATCAAGGTCCGATGAAGGGATATGCACAGCACTTAAAGGGATGAATTCTTCGTCTAACCGGAGCCCTAGAGGGCCAGTCAGGTAACCATCAGCATCAGTTGCAGATGTGCGGCGTAAGACATCATGCATGGAGGCGCCCCCCGTTTGGATCATAGGCGCACGAAGGGCTGACACGCACGCGAACAGAGCGGTTTTCGACCGGAGAGTGCGCCCAAAGAATTTCATTCATGCGGTTTGACCCGTTCATTAAGAAAGCCAAAGCAATCGGATGCCCTAGCGTTGATTCGTGAACGGAAGCCGTCAGATAGCCTAACGAAACACCGCTATTATCCTCGAACAGCGGGGCGTCACTCAGATGGGCTGCGAATGGAATGGGCGTGGTCCCGTCTTCGGGAACCAGCCCGACAAGTTCGCCGCGCCCTTCAGCCTGTAGCGCAGAGCGTTGCAGTAAGGCGTGCCCGATAAAATCCTTTTTTGACGAAACCATCCCGCCCATGCCTAAATCCTTAGGCGTGCGTCGGCCGTCGATCTCTGTTCCAACCGAAAGGTGACCTTTTTCAATCCGCAACACGTCGAGGGTTTCAAGGCCGTACGGGGTGATGTCCCAAGCGGCACCTTGCTTCATGACGCGTTCCATCAACGCCTCGGCATATCCAGCAGGAGTGGCGATTTCAAAACTGAGCTCGCCAGAGAAACTGACCGAAAATGTGCGTACGGGCAGGGCACCTTCCAACGTGCCTTCGCGCACGGCCGCGAATGGAAAACTGTCGCTGTCGGTTTTGAAGTCGGGGCTGAGGGCCGCCAGCAACTTGCGCGCGTTTGGCCCTGCAATCGCAAGCGTCGCCCAATGGTCGGTTACGTCCGTCAGATCCACATTCATATCTGGCCAGTCGACCTGCAGCAGCTTTTGCATGTGACGCCAGACAGAAGAGGTATTTGCGGTTGTGGCGGTGACCAGATAGTGATTTTCGCCAAGACGTGTGATGGTGCCGTCGTCAAACACAATCCCGTCTTCACGCAGCATCAAACCATAACGCAGGCGCCCTGTTTTGATCGTTGCGAAGTTGTTGCAGTAGAGGCGTGACAGGAACTCCAGCGCGTCTGGACCCTGAACATCAAATTTTCCCAATGTGGACATGTCCACGCAGCCTAAACTGTTGCGCACCGCGCGGCATTCACGCTTGATTGCTTGAGCCATTGTTTCTGCACCCTGCGGGAAATGGCGCGAATAGAGCCAATCACCGGATGTTTGAAAAACACACCCCAATTTCTCAAAGCTTCGATGAAACGGGGTGCGACGAACAGGCGTCATTTCAACCCCAACATCCGCGCCCACCAACGCCCCAATGGAAACTGGCGAATAGGGGGGCCGGTAGGTTGTGTGCCCAATCGCTTCGGCGGGCTTACCGGTCAATGCGGCAATTTCCAGCAGGCCGTTGGTCCAACTTGTTTTGCCTTGGTCCGTACCCATTCCAAGCGTGGTGTAGCGTTTGGTGAGCTCGATATTGTCATAGCCTTCGCTTTGGGCCTGCCTGATATCCCTGCGTGTGACGTCGTTTTGCAAATCAACAAACGCTTTGCCTTGGTCGGAATTAAACGTTGTTCCGGTATGGGACGTTGGTGTGGGGCGCGGCAGGTCTAAATGCCTGTGCAACTCCAGCTCGGCCATAGCCCGATGCGCGGCCGCTTTGCCGTCCTCGATGCACATTGACAGGTCAAGCACCCCGCGCGCACCGCCAACGGGTTGCATGAGTTTCAGTCCACCGGCATCTGCGGGCAACAAGCTTTGCGTTGCTGCGTTGAACGCCAGGCGCTGATCTTTTTGTGCAAAAAGATGTGCAGTTGGCATCCAGCCTGCTGAAACACAAAGCAGGTCGCAGACGACGCGTCTGCGTTTGCCTATCTTGTTGCGATAGGACACGGTGCGTAAATGCAGCCGGCCTGTGGTGCCAAGCAGCGTTTCACCGTCTTCCAGTACGCCCTGGACCTCGATCCCGGCGGTGTGCAAAGCGGCAACCGTATCTTCACGTTCTTGCGGATCAGCCACTGCCACAACCGCGCTCGCACCCGGTGCGACGCCAAAGCGGCGAATGTAAGTGCGCACAGCATTTGCAAGCATCACACCCGGGCGATCATTTCCGGGGAAAACGACCGGGCGTTCGATTGCACCCGCGGCTAGGATAATCCGGCGTGCGCGAATTTTCCAAAAGATTGCTTTGGTTGCGTTATCGTCTTGGGGTGTTTCAACCGCTTGCACATATTCATGGTCGTATTGACCAAAGGCCAACGTATTTGCCATCACGGTGACATTGGACAATTCCCGCAATGCAGCAACAGCGTCTACGGCCCAATCGGGTGCGGGCTGACCTTGCAGCTGATCGCTGCTCGTCAGCGCCGAACCACCCAATGCCTGATCTTGTTCAACTAAAATGACGGTGGCCCCGGCCTGAGCTGCGGTAGTTGCGGCTGATAATCCTGCGGCACCACTGCCGATGACAAGCACATCACAGAATTTGCGGCGCTTGTCATACTGGGCGGGGTTCGCCGATGTATCTGCCTCGCCATGTCCGGCAGCACGGCGAATGATACGGGCATAGGTTTTGTGCCATGCCTTGCGCGGCCACATGAACGTTTTGTAGTAAAATCCAGGTCCTAACAGCCCACTGAACAACTGCATCAGCGCCCCTGCATCGCGGTCGAGTCGTGGCCAGTTGTTCTGACTGGTGACCTGCAAGCCGTCGCGCAATGGAACTTCTGTTACCTTCAGATTTGGCGTTCGGCCAGAGGTGTCTGTTACAGTAACCAACGCCGAGGGCTCTTCTAGTCCGGCAGACAGAATGCCGCGCGGGCGATGGTATTTGATTGAACGCGCAACCAGATGTTGCCCGTTTGCCAGCAATGCAGACGCAAGCGTATCACCAGGATGGCCCTGCATCGATTGCCCATCAAAGGTAAAGTCTATGATGCGGGTGCGATCAATCTGGCCGCCGATGGATAAACGGTTCGTCATGGCGCATCCGAGAATTGATGTGAAAGGGTGTCTCGAGTAACGGTGATCCAAGTTTCACATCCGCCACTATGAAACCAAAGCTCTTCTATCGGCCCGCGCGGGTTTGTGCGTTGATGCAATGCAATTTGCCAATCTTGGACTGTGGTTTTGCCATCTAGTGCGGGTTGCGCGCGCGTGGCCCCGCCGTAGACAAATTCGCTTTCGTCGCGTGGGCCACAATGAGGGCAGGGGATCAACAGCATAACATCCTCCCTAATGCAGCCAAGGATAGGGGCCGATACCGGCATCGTCTTGCGCCGCGCCTGTTTCAAATCGACTTGGTGCGAAAGGAGCGAGAAGGTCGGGCATATTGCCCGTGGCCAAAAGGTCGGCCATGCACCAACCTACAGCTGGCGTCGCCTTGAAGCCAGCATAGCCCCAGCCGCCGTTGATCATCAGCCCTTCAATAGGTGTGCGCCCGACCAATGCGTTTCCGTCCATCGCGATGTCCGCAGTCCCAGACCAGTGGCGCATCAGACGCAAACGCGACAGGAACGGAAACATTTGAACGGCGCGGGCAAGCACATCTTCAATCCGTTCAAACGAACCGCGCTTCGCAAAGGAATTATACCCATCCGTGGCACCACCCAGTACGAATTCACCTTTGTCTGTTTGACTGATATAGGACAGGCCTGCATTGTAATTCAAAACTGTGTCCAACGCGGGCTTGATAGGTTCTGTGACAAAGGCCTGTACGTTGATTGAATCGATGGGCAGCGTGAGACCTGCCAATTCCGCGACAGCAGAGCTTTGTCCCGCGACCGTGATAAGGGCCTGCTTACAAGCGATGCGGCCTCGGGGCGTTTCTACGCCATGTATTTTGCCACCTGACACATGAATTTCAGTCACAGGACAGTTCTGGAATATGTGAATGCCCGCAGCAGATGCCCGTCGGGCAAAACCCCATGCGACGGCATCATGGCGTACTACGCCGCCAGCCTCTTGAACCAAAGCACCTGAAATTGGGAAACGCTTGCCAGCGCGTAAGTCCAATTCGGGGACGCGCTGTTGAAGCGCATCACAGTCCAAAATTTGGGCATCTCCACCGCCCATAATCATGGCATTCGCGCGCACGGTGAAATGTTCCAACTCGCCATCTGAGTGCGCAAGATCGACGTAGCCGCGCGGCTCATACATGATGTTGAAATTCAGATCCTGACTGAGATCCGACCAAAGCTTTAGCGCGAAATTTTTCAGCGCGAAGCTGGCATTCAGCAAATAATCCGAACGGACAATCGTGGTGTTGCGTGCGGTGTTTCCGCCTCCGATCCAGCCCGCTTCAACCACGGCGATGTTCGTAATCCCATGGTTAGCAGCAAGGTAATGCGCCGTGGCCAACCCATGTCCGCCGCCGCCAATAATCACGATGTCATAGGTCGGACTCATTTCTGGAGTCGCAACAAACGCGGGCCAATTGCGGTTGCGACGTAGCGCTTGTGTAAGGAGGGAAACCCCCGAATAACGCATCTCTGACTCCAAAGCGAAAACTGTGATCACAGTTAGATCAGAAGCATTCCGTTGGCAAGGGTCAGTTTCGCATTGATCTGTGATCACAGTTTAGTCATAGTGAGGTATTGTCTAGATCACAGGAGGCCGGAATGCCCGAATTCACCTTGGACGAACTAGAGCCGGGCGCCCGTAATTTGCTCATAAATTGTGCTGGGGCACAGCCGGGTGACAAAGTTCTGCTTGTCGGCGAACAAGGCGAGAATTTGTATTTTGAGCCTGAGCTATGCCGTGATGTCGCGCTGATTGCAGAAAGTCTTGGCATGAGGCCCACGGTTATTCTGGCTAAGCCTGTCAAAAACGCAGCCGAATTTCCTGACAACGTGCGTCACGAAATGGAGATTGCTGATCAGATCATCTTTTTCTCGCGTCTGGGGGACCAAGTCAGGTTTTCACTGGATGCCGGAAACAAGAAAACGGTGATGACATACACTCTGGACCGCTCTTACCTCGCATCGCCGTTTGCATCTGCGGATTTCACGATGATGAAACGCATGCACGATGCTTTGTTGGATGTCGTTCTTAATGCAAAGAGCTATACGATCACGGCTGCCAACGGAACAAACCTACATGGAAAGATACATGCAATCGGGAAAGACGCAGTATCAGAGTTCGCGCTTGAACTGTTTCCAGTCATGATCTTTCCTCCGGTCAACTGCTATCAGCTGAATGGTAAGCTGGTGATTGATCATTTTGTCACGTCTAGCTCAACCAATGCCTATGAAGGCAGCACATTGGTGATGGACAGCCCGGTGATGGTAACGGTGGTCGATAGCCGGATCACTGACTTTAAGGGACCAGATGATCTGGTTGAGAAGTTCAAAGTGCAACTGATAAAGGCTGCGGCTGTGACAGGGGGCGATCCGTACCTGATCAATTCGTGGCACACTGGGATCAATCCAAATACCTACTACAAGGGCGACCCCTATGGCGACTTGGAGCTTTGGGGCACAGTTGCCTATGGATCTCCGCGATACACACACATCCACGCCGCAGGAATTGATCCCGGAGACGCGGCTTTCCATTTTATGGACGCTACCATTGCATTTGATGGTCAAGTTTTGTGGGATGAAGGACGATTTGTTTTTATAGACAGGCCGGAAATTCAAGCCATGATGAACATAGACCAACGCGCGCTGCTGAACTCGGCTGTGCGCCACAGCATCGGGATGTAGATGAGCGAAAACAAAACCAATCCAATAGCGTGGGTGGACGTCACGACACAGGATGCAGCGACTGGTGAATTGGCTGCTGCCTACGATGCGGTGAAAGGTCCGGATGGACGTGTCGAAAACCTGTATCTCGCGATGTCACAAACGCCAAAGGCGATTGTCCCTGCGGACGCGCATTATTTGGCGTTGCTACACAACCCTGACAATCCGTTGAAACCGGCGCTGGCTGAATTTATCTCAACCTACGTCGCGATCCTTTGCGGCAGCGCATATGCAGTGGCGAACCACGGCGAGAATTTCTGCCATTACATGAATGACCGTCCGCTTGCAGACAAAATGCTAGCTTCGCTGCACGACGAGACTTGGCCTGTTACGCTGCAAGACCCGGGCTTCCTCGCGGCTGTTCGTTACGCTCAGAAACTGTCTCTGACCCCACAAGACATGAACGCAAAGGATGTCGAAATCCTGCGCGATGCTGGATTTTGCGACAAGGGCATTTCCTATATCATCCAACTGGTCGCATCGTTCGCCTATTGGGCTCGGATGATCAACGGATTGGGAACGCAGCTTGGTGCAGACGTTGGCTTGACCCAAACGCCGCATCCTTCCCAGTAGCGCCTTAAGCCTTTTGTTGAAGCCGTTCACGTTCAGCGGCATGTTGGGCAACCATCCGTTGCGTCGCTGGTAGTGCGTAAATCGCGTCACGTTGACGGGCGATGTTTGGATAACGGGTAATGTCCTGATCAGGAAAGATCACATCCCAAATGGTTTGTGTCGCGAGGATGAAGTCGGGCACAGTTGGCGTGTCGCCAAAGAAATACGGCCCATTTTCCAACGCGCTTTCGAGTGTCGCAAAAACGCCTTCTAACCGTTCCATCGATGCCGCCTTGAGGCGCGCCTGATCACCTGTATCAGCAAAGTAGAATTCAGGATGGAACTGGATGATCACATCGGGCTGCAATGTGGTGGCGAGGTAGAGAAGCCATTGCAAAAACACCCCGCGTCGGGGATCACCTTGCGGTATCGACAAGCCAGAGTCCGGGTGTTTTTCCGCAACATAGAGCGCCACTGCACCGGTCTCGAAAACCGGCCCATCCGGCCCCAACAGGGCCGGTGTGCGGCAATGGGGGCTGGCAGCCAAAAATGCCGGATCAGGGGCCGCTTGGAAAAGTTCGACCCAGTGCGGGGCATAGTCGGCACCGACATGTTCAAGGATCGCATGTGCAGACATCGCATAGGTGTCCGGTGCGCAGAACAAAGTGTATTCGGTCATTTCATGAGCCTTGCATCAGTGTCAGTGTTTTCTCTTTTAGACGCGCAGACATATCAAGCGCATCAGATTCCTGCCAGTTCTCCAGCCCCTCGCGTTGGAAAAGCTCCGGTATCCACATTTCGGTCTGATACCGATCCAACGTATGTTGGTCTGTCAAAAAACTGTTATCCAAGGCAGCTCGCGTCACAACCTCGGTTGCGATGGTTTCTTTGGTGACAAGGATGCCGGCGCTGAACCTGCTTGCCATCGCGGCCATTTCATCGCACGCAACCAGCATTTCCATCGACCCCGTTCGCCCGCTGGACAGGACGCCAAGGTTATGTGTCAAAGCGGTTGATGAAACACTGGTCCCATGAAGGCTCGCGCTCACTTCGGCAAATGCTTGCGGGCCAATATCATGCGCATCGGTACAGCCCGACCCTACCCAGCTGGGAATGCCAAGATAGTCAAAAATATCTGCCGCCCCCAAGCCCGCCAAAGTATATTCTGGTGATCCAATCGCCATGTCAGCGCGACGCATGTCCATTGGCATCACGGACGACCCTGACATGACGGGCGCACCTGGCGACACCAGTTGGCTTAGTACAATCCCGGCAAGTGATTCTGCCGTTGCTTGGGTGATTGCCCCCGCCAGAGTGAGGGGGCAGGCCATGCCGGGGAAAATCGCGGGATAACATACAACGGGCAGATGCAATTGCGCGGCCATGATCAAGCGCTGGCATGTTTCCTCACCCAGCTTCATGGGCGAAATCGGGCCGATAAGATCCAGCCCAATTGGCTTGTCAGCCAGCGCGGTCATACCCCCAACCCGCTGTCCCATTTCTTCCCAGATGGCGCGGACACCATGTTCATCATGGCCTGTGAAAAAAATCGGTTTTCGGGTTGTGTTCAGCAGGGCACGCGCACTTGCCAATGCTTCATCTTCGGCACCAATGTCGCTGGGATATCCAAGCGATGCGGCCATGTCGATGTGTGGCAACGCGTCTTGAAGCCGACCATGATCAGAAATGTCTGAAAGTACGCAAGGGCGATAGATATCAGTACGCGGGTCAAGAACTTGGACACAATTTACGGCAGTGCCAAAGCGAGGCGTCTTATCATCAGTGGCAAAAGCGAGATGTCCGTCTTGGTTAAAGAACTCGATACGGCGCGGGATGGTTTCCATGGTGCGTCGGACCAATTCGGGGGGGTAATACGTCCTGTGCCCATCTTCGCGGCACCCGCCGTCTACCAGAATTTGACGCGCCTGCGGGTCGTCGACTTGCATGCCCAAATTGCCAAGTAGATCTAAAACCCCTGAGAAGATCATCTCGGCGGAATCTGCATCAATTGTTCTTAATTGGTTGCGCCGCTCATGGCGTTGAACAGGAACAGACCCTGCGCGATCTTGCGCAGCCTTGCGGCCCCGAGAATGTGCACGTCTCGCCATTGCGCGTTCCTCAAGAAAAAGAGGCCGGCATGAATGCCGGCCTCATTCACTTTGGGTTGGAGCTTAGCTGTCGATCCAAGCCGTCCGCTGTGCTTGATAGAAACCCAATGGACCAGACCCGTGTGGGGTGATGCCCTGAACTTCGTTCGCGGCAGCGTCAACAAAGTTGCGGAAGCCAAGCGTCGCGTGGCCACCGTCATCGTGCAACATCAACTGCATTTCGTCGTAAAGCTCTTTGCGTTTCGCGAAATCAAGGGTGCCACGCGCTTCAAGCAGAAGCTTTTCAAAGGTGTCATTCTTCCAGAGTGTCTCATTCCAACCGGAAGCCTTGGAAAATGCGATCGAGAAGATCAAATCCGGCACCGGGCGGGGATCCCAGCCGGATGTGATCATTGGCTTTTGGATCCAAACAGCTGACCAGAAACTGTCAGCAGGCGGATTGATTACATTCAGATCGATCCCCGCCGCTTTTGCGCTTTGCTGCAGGTGTTGTGCTGCTGCCAATGCACCTGTACCGGCGACATCCGAACCGTAGATGTCAATCGGGGTATTCTCCAAACCGGCCTTCTTGATGTGGAAGCGCGCTTTTTCTGGATCGTAGACGCGTTGTGGAATGTCGGCGTTGTAATAGGGGTCAATGGGCGAAATCGGGTGATCGTTGCCGACAGTACCCAGTCCCTTAAGGATGTTGTCCCGAATACCTTCACGATCGATTGCGTGCTTGATGGCAAGACGGAAATCAGGATTGTTTGTCGGTTCACGGTCCAGCATCATCGCGAGGTTTAGGAACGCGCCACTTGGTGCGTTGATAACGTAGGACGATCCGCTGTTTTCGATTAGCCGTGTTGCTTTTTGGTCCAGTTGCAACAGGACATTAATGTCCCCTGCAATCAACGCATTGATACGTGAGGTGTTGTCGGCAATCCCGATGAATTCCACCTCGTCAACATAGGGACCATCACTGCCCCAATAGTTGTCGTTGCGTTCAAACACATAGCGACTGCCCGGTGTAAATTCGACGACCTTGAATGGTCCCAGACCCGTGGGCTTGCCAGTGAAATCTTCCAAGCCCGCCTTAGTCATATGCACGCGCGTATCGCTCAGCACCATCGGGAAGTCCGCATTTGATGCGGCAAGATTGAAACGAACTTGATGTTCGCTCAACTTGTCCATGCTGGTGATTTGGCTCAGAAATGATTTTGCGGGCGCTTCTGAATCTTCGCGGGTGTAACGGGTGATTGCGTAAATCACATCGTCAGCGCCGAACTTTGATCCGTCGTGGAATTCCACGTCGTCGCGCAGATCGAACACCCAAGACGAAGCGTCAGCGTTGGATTCCCAACTGGTGGCCAACCATGGTTGGGCTTTTAGTTCTGCGTCCCGGTTCACCAGCACGTCATGTACGGAATATCCCATCTGGATATTCGCGGTGCTGAAGTATTTCCCGGGGTCTAAAGTGTCCTGTGCTTGGGCGGCTTCGATACCAATAGCCAACCGTCCACCTTTTTTCGGTGTGGCCGCTGAGGCCCGCTTGGCGGTCATCCCAGTGATCACACTGGCCGTCGCACCGGCTGCAGCCATCGTACCCATAAATTTCCGTCGCGAAATTTTGTTGGCTACATACTGGCCGAAAAGGTAGTCGTTGAATTCGTCGTCTGACATTCGCATTTCTCCCTTGCATGGTGATCCAGAAAGTCTGCCCTCTGACGACTTTTCTTGCCCATTTTTGGCTTGCTGTCACCTTGTGATCTCTAACTGTGATCACAGTCAAAATCCAAAAGCAAGTCCTTTGATCCGCTCGCGATGCTGGTGAAGTTGCCTTTTCACAAGAAGATGTACTAGGTTCAGCGCTTACACAAATTGAAGCAGGCACCCAGAAAAATGAATGACCCAGAGAGCACAGGGGATGATCTGTCAGAAAATCTGAGCAGTAAAATCTATTCTGGGTTGCGCATGGAACTCATTGTCGGCGACCTAAAGCCCGCCGCGAAACTATCGATCCGAAAGTTGGCGGAAAAGTTTGGTGTCAGCGCAATGCCGGTGCGCGAAGCGTTACGTCAGCTCGCTACCGAACACGCTTTGATTGGTGCCAAAAAGAAAGCGTACCGGGTTCCCGACCTTAGGTCTGCTGAAGCATCAAACCTGTTTTTTGTGCGTGCTGTTTTGGAGGGCGCTGCCGCTGAGATCGCAGCACAGCGGGTCAACAATCAAGATCTAGAAATCTTGGAGCGCTTTGCTAACGAGATGGAAATCGCGTGGCAGAAGCAGGACGCAAGTTCATTTCTTGCGAGTAACTTCCGATTGCACTCCCATGTCTATTCACTGACCGGAAACCACGCACTGCAGTCGATGATCGAGTCACTTTACGTGCGAACAGGCCCTTGGCTGGCGCATGGTATCGTCAATTTGGTCAATCCAGACAATTGGATGGGTGAGCATTTGGAGATTATTGATGCGCTGCGAAGAAGGGATGGCGCTGCGGCGCGGCGTCTTATGGAAGAAGATGCAGAATGGGGTGTGCATCTTTACAATCGGATAGGCTGAAGCAGACGGTTGGTCACTTTATCGCACATTTTACTTGCTATTTCTAAAAACTGTGATCACAGTTGGCTGATCTCCAGTGCGTGGCCGCCACTTGGAAAGGGGATCAAATGAGCCTGATGGAAATCCTTGGAAAGCGGCTTTTGATTGGTCTCGCGACTTTGATCTTCGTCTCTATTCTTGTATTCGTGGGAACAGAGATTTTGCCAGGGGATGTCGCACATGCGATCCTCGGGCAGGGGGCAACACCAGAATTGCTGGCACAAGTAAGAGACCGCTTAGGTCTAAATGAACCGATGTATGTTCGTTACTTTGTCTGGCTCACAAACTTCGTTGTGGGTGATTTTGGCACTTCACTTGCGAACGGTGCTGACATCGGTACAGAAATTGCACGCCGGGGCAAAAATACGGTCATATTGGCGACCTGCACTGCGCTTATCGCGGTCCCTTTGGCAATTACGCTTGGCCTTCTGGCCGCAACAAAGCCAGGCGGATTGGTTGATCGTGTTGTCACTTCGACATCCCTTGCACTGATTTCCTTTCCGGACTTCTTGGTCGCCGTCATTCTTGTCACGGTTTTCGCGGTCAAGCTGCATTGGCTGCCTGCGATTGCTTCAATTCGACCAAGCTATGATATCTTTGACTGGATACGTATTCTGATCCTTCCCGTTGCCGGGCTGACCTTTACGATTCTGGCACACATGGTGCGGATGACCCGCTCTGCGGTCCTAAACGTGCTTTCCAGTCCTGCGATTGAGATGGCAATTTTGAAAGGTGTTCCACGACGGCGTTTATTGCTTCGGCATGCCTTGCCCAATGCGTTTGGGCCGATCGTAAACGTGGTCGCATTGAACCTTGCATATCTGATCAGCGGTGTCGTCGTTATCGAAACCCTTTTCAATTTTCCGGGTTTGGGCCGCTTTATGGTCGAAGCAGTCACGAACCGCGATGTTCCAATCGTGCAGACCTGTGCAATGATTTTTTGCTCGTTCTACATCCTTCTGAACATGAGCGCCGATATCCTTTCCATTATGGCAAACCCGCGGGTGAGGTATAAGAAGTGAGTTCTGATTCAAGCACATGGCATAAAGATCTCCGAGAGGTGTTGTCTGACCTGACACCAGGTGTCACGGTTTGCCTTCTGATCTTGATATTTGTCTTTATTGTTGGCGCGCTTGCCCCATGGATCGCACCCTATGACGAGGGGGCAATCCTAACTAACAACAGTTTTGAATCGCCAAGTGCGGCCATGTGGCTGGGCAGCGATTATCTGGGCCGTGATATTCTATCGCGTATGATATTCGGCGTGCGGGTGACATTGTTCCTTGCTTTGGCAATCACGTTTCTGTCGTTCTTTGCCGGTGTTGGCCTGGGCTTTCTGGCCGCGGCGTTTGGCGGGAAAGTAGACTCGTACGTGAGCCGCTTGAACGACGCGATGTTGTCGTTCCCGTCTTTGATGCTGGCGCTGATCGTCATCAACTCGCTGGGCAGTTCGTTTGTGGTTCTGGTCTTTACCATCGCATTCATCGACATGACCCGCGTGTTTCGTGTCGCAAGGGCACTGGCCGTGAACATCATGGTTATGGATTATGTCGAGGCCGCCATTGTCAGAGGGGAAGGCAAAGGTTGGATCATTTGGCAAGAAGTTCTTCCCAATGCGCTGACACCTCTGGCGGCAGAGTTTGGTATCCGCTTTACCTATGCAATCCTGTTTATCTCGGCGCTAAGTTTTCTGGGTCTTGGGGTGCAGCCGCCGCAATCTGACCTTGGGGTCATGGTTAAGGAAAACATGCAGGCCATTCTTTACGGCGAATATACCACGCTTTACCCCGCAATTTGCATCGCGCTGATCGCAATTTCTATGAACGTCTTTGTCGATTGGTTGCTTCAACGTTCAAGCGCACAGCTTCCGGATGAGATCTGATATGACTGAACCTCTTTTGAAAGTGCGCGACTTCGATGTGTCAGTCCGTGACAAGAAGGGTCACGAATTCAAGATCGTCGATGGTATCTCATTTGATGTGCAACCGGGGGAAGTCATCGCATTGATAGGTGAATCTGGCTCGGGCAAAACAACAATCTCGTTGGGGTGCATGGGTTACACACGGCCGGGGTGTCACATTACTTCTGGGTCGGTGACCTTGGAGGGTCAAAACGTGCTGGAGCAATCGTTAGCGGACCTGCAAAAGCTGCGTGGAAATGACATAACTTATGTGGCGCAATCTGCAGCGGCGTCTTTCAACAGCGCAATGACCATCGATGCGCAAGTGACCGAAATTCCCGTGATTACCGGCAGCATGACCCGTCCAGACGCGTTGGCAAAGGCCGCCAAGCTATACGCTGCACTTGAGCTGCCTGATCCAGAAACCATCGGGTCACGCTATCCGCATCAGGTGTCGGGCGGACAACTGCAACGCTTGATGGCAGCTATGGCGATGATCAGTGATCCACGGTTTCTAATTCTTGATGAACCAACCACGGCACTGGACGTGACAACACAAATCGAAGTGTTGGCGAGCTTCAAGAAGCTGATCAAAGATAACGGTACCGCTGCAATTTATGTCACCCATGATCTGTCATTGGTTGCACAGATCGCAGACCATATTCTGGTGCTAAAAGATGGCAAGATGGTTGAATATGGCGCGACTGAACAAATCATATCAGACCCGCAACACGACTACACAAAAGCACTGATGGCAGCGGCACATGTGATGCCTGATGAGATCCATGCACCACCCGCGAATACCAGCGTCGAGGTTCCATTGCTGGAAGTGCGCAATGTCACTGCGGGTTATGGCCCCAAACAGGAGGCCATTGCGCTCAAAGACATCAATATGACCATCAACGCAGGCGAGACTGTGGGCGTGATTGGTGAATCCGGCTCTGGTAAAACCACATTGGGTCGGCTGATATCCGGCCTGATGAACGCGCGCGAGGGCAACGTCTTTCTGGATGGTAAGCAACTTGCCCAAAGCGTTTCCGGGCGTAGTCATGGCGAATTGCAACAAATCCAGTTTGCGTTTCAGATGGCGGATGTTGCATTGAATCCGCGTCACCGACTTAACAAAATTCTATCCCGCCCCATGATGTTCTACCGTGACTTGTCGCAAAAAGACGCGGATCGCGAAGTCGCACGGCTGTTGGAACGGGTGGACCTACCAACAGATTTTGCCAAACGTTTCCCCCCTGAATTGTCTGGCGGGCAACGGCAACGGGTCAATCTGGCCCGTGCCCTAGCTGCGGAGCCGCGCCTGATCATCTGCGACGAGATTACGTCGGCGCTGGATACGATTGTTGCCCAACAAATTCTGGACCTGTTGGAAAGCCTGCAAGATGAACTAGGGCTAAGTTACATGTTCATTACGCACGACATTGCCACAGTTTCCAAGATATCGGAGCGGATTGCCGTGATGCGATTGGGTGAGATCGTGGCCCAAGGTCCGGTGGATGAGGTTCTGACGCCACCCTGCCACGACTACACACAGCTATTGCTGAATTCCGTACCGGAGATGCGCACGGATTGGTTGGACGAAGCTGTCATCGAGCGCCGTAAGCTTGTGGCTGCATTGGGTTAAACAGAGGCTGACGCCTCAGCTAATTTTAAGAATAGGGCTACTCATATGGAAACGACTGCACGGGTTGTTGTGATCGGCGGCGGCGTCGTCGGGTGTTCGATCCTGTATCACTTGGCCAAGAACGGCTGGAACGATGTGACTTTGTTGGAACGCCAAGAATTGACCTCTGGATCAAGTTGGCACGCAGCAGGCGGTCTCTTTACGGTCGTGCGGCCAAATTCCGCCGCGGAAATGCACCGCTATACTTTCCAGATTTATCGCGAGTTGGAAGAAAGCGGGCAGGCATGTGGGTTCCATTCGACCGGAGGGTTGAACATTTGCCGCACCCAAGAAGAAATTGACAGCAACTCGATGATGCAAAGCGCCTGTCGCCGATTGGGGATCGAAGGGCATTTCATCTCGCTTGAAGAGGCGAAACAGAAGGCACCAGTGTTGGACACGGACCATATGATCGGTGCATTTTGGGAAGAAGAGGGCGGTCATGTTGATCCCGCATCCGCCACCCAAGCCTTTGCCGCGGCTGCCCGCCAACTGGGCGCAACCATCCATCGCCATACGCCGGTAACGGCCACCAAACAACGCGCTGATGGAACTTGGGATGTCGTGACCGAAAAGGGAACGATCCATGCGGAATACATCGTAAATGCCGCTGGCCTTTGGGGGCGCGAAGTCGGGCGTTTGGCGGGAATTGAGCTGCCCCTGATGCCAGTAGAGCACCACTATCTGGTCACTGAAACCATCCCGCTGGTCGAAAACCTAGGATTTGAGCTGCCCCAGATTAATGACAATGAAACCGGCTGTTATGCCCGTCAGGAAGGCATGGGGATGTTGTTGGGTGCCTATGAACACACCTGCACCCATTGGGCCAAGGATGGCACGCCTGCGGATTTCGGGCATGAATTACTGCCCGATGACCTAAGCTGCATGGAATGGAATTTTGAAAAATCAGTAGAGATCATGCCCTGTCTTGCCGAGGCAGGTGTGAAGCGGGTCATCAACGGGCCGATGATTTTTTCCCCCGATCTGAGCCCTTTGATTGGCCCACACCCTGCTTTGCGAAACTACTTTTGCGCTAACGGCATAATGGCTGGGTTCAATCAGGGAGGTGGTATTGGACGCGTGATGGCGGAGTGGATCATCGGGGGCGAGCCCGAGATCGACATTTTCAACTGGGATGTTGCCCGTTTTGGCGATTTCGCGACACAGAAATACACCGAAGACATGACCCGCTATTTCTATGAAAACAGATCTGAAAAGATTTTCCCTTACCAGAGTTTTCCAGCGGCGCGGCCGCAGGCGAAATCTCCGGTGCATGATAAATTAGCGGCACAGGGTGCGGTGTTCGGAACTGGATTTGGCAGTGAGCACGCAACGTGGTTTGCCCCCGAAGGCGTCAAAGCAGAAGACAGCCTGACCTACCGCCAACCAAACTGGTGGGGACCTGTCGCTGAGGAAGGTAAACGCCTGCGCAGCGGTGTCGGGTTGTTTGAATTTTCTGATATGGCCAAGTTTGAGGTATCAGGCCCGAAGGCCGCAGAGTGGCTTGATCACATAATGGCAAACCGTTTGCCAAAACCGGGGCGGTTATGCCTATCGCCGATGCTGTCTGACAGCGGTCGCGTGATTGGCGATTTCACGATTTCCAACCTTGGAGATCGCTATTTGCTAGTGTGCACTTACGCGATGCAATTGGCGTATTTGCGGCATTTCCGAAAATACCTGCCAGCGGATGGCGTCGAATTGCGGAACCTGTCTGATGATCTGGCGGGATTAAGCATCGCAGGTCCGAATGCCAAAGCCCTGATATCAAGGCTTACCGATCACGACATGAGCACGAATGGTTTTCCGTTTCTAAGTGCTGGTGAAATCACGCTTGCCGGAATCCAGAACGTAATCGCATTGCGGGTCTCTTACACAGGTGAAACGGGGTACGAGCTTTATTTACCGCGCACAGATCAACCCGCCCTATTTGATGCGCTGGTTGCTGAAGGGGAACAATATGACCTGTCGCTGTGCGGATTGCGCAGCCTGATGATGTTGCGACTTGAGAAAGGCTTTGCCGCTTGGGGAACAGAATTGACATCGGATTACTTCGCCCATGAATGTGGCATGATGCATCATGTTAAACTAGACAAAGGTGACTTTGTTGGACGTGTTGCGGCCCAAAACTACGGCGCTGCGCGCGAACGGCCCATCACCCTGACCGTGGACGCTGGCGATGACGCAATCTGGGGGGATGAGGCTATTTTCCTAGATGGTGAACCGGTTGGATATGTCTCCTCTGGTGGTTGGGGGCCGGTTACTGAACATCACATCGCCTTGGGATATGTTCCCGTAAATTCTTACCACGAGGGGGGTGCCTACAGTGTTGAAATACTTGGTCGACTTTGTCCGGCACAACTGCAGCCCAACCCGCTGTTTGACCCCGCTGGTTCCCGAATGAGAGAATAAGAAATGGTCAATCGACGCAGAACAGAAATAGTAGGCGAGGAAACTTGGGCAGGAGCACTTGGCGGTCGTGCTTTGCCCATAACCCAACCTCTTTTTCAGGAATATTCAAATGGCCCGTCGATCCCGCCCAAACCGCACCTCTCGTACGTCAGGATTTAAGCAGCTTCCCTTCAGCGAAGTCCGGAACCCTTTGCCTCCAACCGAGCTGATCTCAACCGATCAGGTTGAGGTCATTCATCACGCCAGTCTGCGTGTTCTTCGCGATGTCGGATTGAAGGTCGACAGCGGCGTCGCACGGAAATTGCTTGCCGGTATCGGTGCCGACGTGGATCGGTCCTCTCATCGCGTTCGGTTTGATCCCGCTTTGGTCGAAGAGATGCTGGTTGGTATTCCTTCGGAATTTACCATCCATGCCCGCAATCCTGAAAAGACGGTGCTTGTTGGTGGCAATTCTCTGACTTTTGCAACGGTTTGTGGCCCCTCGTTCGTCTCTGATCTAGATAAGGGGCGCCGTGCAGGAACGCTGGAAGACGTGCATAATTTTGTGAAGCTGTCGTCGTCGCTAAACATCTTCCATCACGAAGGAGGGGCAGGTTGCGAGCCATTGGAATTGCCCCCTGAAACGCGCCATCTGGATATGATGTTGGCGCAAACAACGCTGTGCGACAAAGGCTGGCAACCGTGTTGGATGAACACTGCGGATCGCGCGCGCGATTGCATCGAAATGGCGAAAATTGCCCTGCAAACTGACGATGACGGACTGCGGGCGCGACCAGGGATATTGGGCGGGATCAATACCAATTCACCACTGTTGCTGGACGATGGCCAAGCCGAAGCAGTGATCGAATTTGCCCGCGCAGGACAACCTGTACATATCACACCCTTCACATTAGCTGGCGCGATGAGTCCGGTCACAATTGGCGGATCGTTGGTGCAACAAAATGCCGAAGCTTTGGCAGGGATCGTGCTCGGCCAAGCCGCCTGTCGCGGTGCGCCTGTTTTTTACGGCCATTTCACGTCCAATGTTGATATGAAGACCGGATCCCCTGCGCTTGGCACACCCGAATATGCGCAATCCGTTATGATTTCTGGCCAGATGGCGCGCCGCTACGGACTTCCGATCCGATCCTCAAACACCACGGCATCCGCTTGTGCCGATGCGCAGGCAACTTATGAAAGCAACATGTCCATCAACGCCTGCGTTCAGGGCCATATCAACGTGATGATGCACGCCGGTGGGTGGCTCGAAGGAGGGCTAACGTGTTCATTTGAAAAGTTGATATTGGATGCGGAGCTGCTGCAAATGCAAGCTGCCATGCTAAAGCCGATTGATCTGAGTGACGATGCTCTTGGGCTGAAAGCCATCGCAGAGGTTGGACCGGGAGGACATTTCTTTGGGACAGCCCACACACTTGCCCGCTACGAAACCGAATTTTACGATCCAATTCTATCGGACTGGCGGAATTTTGAAGCATGGGAACAGGACGGGTCCAAGACGGCAATCCAACGGGCCAACGAGATTTGGAAACGCTTGCTGAGGGAGTACGAAAAGCCACCAATTGATCCAGCCGTCGAAGAAGAACTGGAGGCTTATGTAATCCGACGTAAAGAAAAGATTGCGGCTGATGAATAGTAGTCGATCCTATCTTGTTGCCGCCGGACTCGCGACGGCATCGCTCGTCGTTTTTCCGCTGGCGGATGCGATCACAAAATCCCTAAGCGGTGCCGTTCCGCTGTTGGTTCTCGTTTGGGTAAGGTTCATGGGCTCAGCACTGTTGATCACACCATTGATCTTGGTGACACGATCCTTCAAGCGACCCAGCAAACAGGCACTGATATTCGAAACCTTGCGGGCTTGTATCATCATCGTGGCGTTTGGATCTTATGTTTATTCTTTCCAAACAATCCAGTTCTCCGAAGCGGCAACCTACTATTCCTTCGCGCCGATCATGAGCGCGGTGCTTGCAATTGTCTTCCTCAAGGAGCGGATCAACAAAGTGGGGATCTTTGCACTTGTGATGGGGATGATGGGCGTGCTGGTTGCCCTAAATCCACAGGTCACTCCCGCGCCAGGGGCCTATTTTGCTATCGGGACGGGGGTTTTGTTTGGCTGCTATCTGTTCCTAAACCGCGTGGTGGCCGTGCGTGGGGATCCTAACATGGCATTGTTCTTGCAGTTCTGGATCGGAGCCGCTTTGTTGATGCCGTTTGTATGGCCCTTGCTCACTCAAACGACCCTGCAACACTGGATTGCTTTTTTGGCAATCGCTGCTGTATCTGTCACTTGCAATGTAATGTTGATAAATGCCTACCGGCTGGCGCGTGCGAATTTCCTTGCGCCTTTCTTATATGTCGAAATCCCATCTGCGCTCATAATGGCTGCCGTGTTTTTTGGCGAAACACTCACTTGGAATATCATTGTGGGGGCGGCCCTTATTTTGGTCGCCGGGATTCTGGTCTTGCGCGAAATATCGGAACCGGTGGACAATGCGCCATCTATGCGAAGGGAAAGCTAATGCTTCACCATGGTGGCGTTCACTCAAATCTGGATTTTGACAGTTTGGGCAAGCGGGCAGGGTTCCTGGATGTCACCCATTCAGACGACCGGCATGCATTTAGCACCATCAAAGTGCCTGCCGGAGTGATACATGGCGGCAACGGGGCGACATTACTGCTGACGGCTGGCAGTCATGGGGATGAGTACGAAGGGCAGATCATTCTGCGTAAACTAATGCAGGAGTTGCAGCCGGATGCGGTGAATGGACGGATCATCATATTGCCCGCTTTCAATATGCCTGCGGTCATGGCTCGCTCGCGAATATCTCCGATTGATCAGAGCAATATGAACCGCAGTTTCCCTGGCGATGTTGGGCAGGGTCCAACGGATGAAGTTGCGGCTTTCGTTACAACGCACCTCATCCCTCAGGCGGATGTCATTGTTGATTTCCACTCAGGTGGCACGGCCACGCAATATGTCGACTGCGGGTTCACATGCCGTGGCCCAAACGCGGAATTGAACCGTAGGAATTGGGAGTTGGCAAATGTGTTTGGCGCACCCTTCACCATGCTTTGTGACATTGATGGCACCGGAGGAGATTTTGACACAACAGCACATAATCTGAACACCGCATTTCTGGCGTGTGAACTAGGAGGACTTGGCCGTTTTTCCCAATCCTCTTTTCAGTTTGGCTGGGCGGGACTGCACCAAGTGATGGGGCATTTGGGGATTATTGAGAAACGCCCTCCAGCGCCTGCAACCCGGTTTATCGCCGTCAATGATAGTGCTACGCACATCACCAGCACCAACTACGGGCTCGCTGAATTTCATGTGCTGCTGGGGGACAATGTTCGCAAAGGCGATCCTGTCGTCACCTTGTACGACATGCACAATCTTCAATTTGAGCCCATAGTGATGCCCGCAACTCAAAACGGGGTCATTGCTGTTGTGCGTCGCAATCCGTTGGTCGAACCAGGTGATCATTTGTGCCTTATCGCGCCTGAAATATCTCAACCCACAATTGCTTAATCGGTGCGCATTGCATTGCTAATTCTCTTGGCGGTACTCGATTTTAGTGTTAGTTATCTGTGATCACAGTTTTAGAGTCAGAGGAAGCTCATGTCGTACGCGAAAGTAAACACAGCCGACGCACTGCGTCAGGAACTTACGGATCTGAAATCCTTGGATCGGGAAAATGCCCGCACGATGCATCCAAGCTTTTACACCTCTGATGATTTCCATGAGCTCGAACGCGAACATGTCTTTCGCCGCGAGTGGGTTTGCCTTGGTCACGTCGGTGAAGTGCCAAATGCAGGTGACTTTTTCACGACTGAACTGGTGGATGAGCAATTGTTGGTGTCGCGTGGTCACGACGGCGAGATTTACGTTTTGTCAAACGTCTGCCGTCATCGTGGCAACATGGTCGAGACAGAAGCGCGCGGCAATCGGCGCAGCTTTGTTTGCGGTTATCATGCGTGGACCTACAATACGGACGGCGCGCTAAAAACAGCCCCTCTGATGAAAAAGATCCAAACCCTTGATCCTAAAAGATGTGCGCTGCCACAACTAAAAACCGAAATTTGGAACAACTTCATCTTCGTCAATCTGGACGGCAACGCCGATCCGCTTGCGCCGCAGTTGGGTAAACTTGATGACATCTTGCACAACTACCACAACGAAGGGCGCAACCTGCTGTTTAGTGAAGAAACAGTGTGGAACACCAATTGGAAGAACCTGACTGAGAACTTCATGGAAGGGTATCACCTGTTCGCGACACATCCAAAAACGTTGCAGCCAATGACGCCGACGCAGCTTTGCAAGAAAGTTCCCGGTGAAGATCGTTGGACTGCTTATCGGTCCTATTATGATCCGGCATTCCCGCCGCGCGGTCCGTTCCATGAGGACATGACCGAAGATGAACAACGTAACTCAGTATTGTTCAACATCTTCCCAAGTTTTGTAACGGCCGTCGCGGCCAATTATACCTTGCACCTGTGTTTGCGCCCTGCTGGCACGGATAAGGTCGCGATCAGATGGGGGGTTTCTGGATTTAAGACAGACCCCGAAGATCCCGAAGTTGTCGCATATGTTGACCTGTGCAAATCCTTTAACGCTGAAGACAAGGCAAAACTTGAGACGCTGCAAAAATCACAAAATACACGCTACATGCAGCATGGTTTTCTAGCACCTGAAGATCTCGAGGGCACAATTTGGGATTTCCTAGGGTATATGGGAAAGATGTTGGGCGCAGACAAAGTTGATACTTGATCGGCGGCCCCAAAGCACTTGAATAATGCAGATGCCGTGCGCGCGATTGAGGGTGCGCGGCATTTCTTACAAGAGTGATTTCAGAACAGTTTCAGGCAGCGCTATAACGTCAGGGTCAGGCGATTTTCCTGCCTCGATCAACCGCTTGCCAACCATGAATTCACGTGGCGCGTTCATAGCATCCACCGCCAGAAATTCTGCCCCGCGATAGTACCAGTGAGACACCGATCCCGGCTTGTCCCCCGGACGCGTAATCACGTTGTCGTACCCTGTATTCAATCCGGTAATCTGCAATTCCACATCGTACTGATCCGATCAGAACCACGGTTTCGCAACATAGGCGGTTTTTGCGCCCAGGATGTTAGCAGCGACCACTTCGGCTTGATCAATCGCATTTGGGACGCTCTCAAGGCGGATACGCGTGTCGCCCATTGGGAAGGACGCGCAACAACCGCGGCCCAGACGTTTGCGGTGCGGCAACCCGCTGCAAAATCCGTTCGGCCATTTCTACAATCGTGACAGTCAAACCAAGCTTTGCGGCAACGGCTGCTGCCTCAAGTCCGATATAGCCGCCACCGACAATCAAGACGCGCTGTCCCTCATGAAAGTTTGGGGCCATCGCATCAATGTCGGCAAGGGTACGCACACAGAATACACCCTCCAGATCGCCACCAATTGCGGCAGGAAGGCAAATTGGGCTGGAACCTGTCGTCAAGATCAATTCATCATATGAGACGACTTCGTCACCGATGGATAACTGCTGGTTTGTTGGATCAATGTTGGTGACTGTCGCGCCTAGACGTACAGTTATGTCCGCGTCGTCGTAGCCCGACTGAGGTTTTAGAAACAGGCTTTCGCGGGTCATGTCACCTAGGATATAAGCCTTTGATAACGGTGGCCGTTGATAGGGTAGAGCGGGCTCGCCTTAGATCAATGTGATTGCCCCGAGGTGCCCAAGTGCGCGCACTTTGGCCAACGCGATTTTGGGCACAACGGTGTGGATGGCAAAGGTAGAGCAGCCCATGTAACGATGGATCGGCGTGCCATCCAGCATCGAAAATCGTGTTGTGCCGTCTGGCAGATGGCCACGGCCTTGCGTGACGCGGATTTTTTGGCACAGGTTGGTTTTGCCCGACAGGCAGTATTCGCATTCGCGGCATTCCGGCGTGTAAAGCGGGATCACGTGATCGCCCTTTTCCAACTTGGTCACGCCTTCGCCGACCTCCAACATTATGCCAGCACCTTCGTGGCTTAGAATGGCGGGAAAATCCCTTCGGGGTCATCGCCTGAACGAGTGAATTCATCTGTATGGCACAGGCCCGTGGCCTTGATCTCAACCAAGACCTCGCCGCGCTTGGGGCCTTCTAGATTGACGTCCATAATCTCAAGCGGTTGGCCTGCTTTTACGGCGACTGCGGCGCGGGTTCTCATCATGATGGCGCCCCTTCATTAAGCGCATACATATTATTTATATGCCCATCTTAATTATAGAAGACCTGTCAATTCACGCCTGCATTACAAAGCCACTTTCAGTATCGTGTCGTCATGCTGTGACCTTGCCTGAATGTCATGCGAACATAGGTAACGACCTTGCTGTCTAGCCACGTCGTGCGTTCTAACCGAAAGAGCGGAGTTCCCTGCGAGGTAGCCAAAAATTCGCAGAGTGCCGCATCAGCCGCGACGGAAGACAGCGTGATTTCAGCGTCGGTGAACGGGACCTCGTTCAAAAGCCACTCATTTGGGCTTTGAGTTTCCAGATCGGCCTCCAGAATAGCTGGTACGGTTGATATTATGATCCAACGCTCTTCGTACTGAAAAGGGCGATTGTCGGCATAATGCATGCACTTTATGTGCGCTACCTGCTCGCCTGGGCCCAGTGAAAGTTGCGAAATAACCCAATCTGGCGCGGCCTCGATTGATTTGTGGACCAAGGCATATCGATACTTTGCCCCCATGTCTTCGACAGCTCGTCGCACCAACTCAATCTCGAAACGGGCGTATCTGACAGGGGATGTCTTGACCCGCGTTCCGCTTTTGCGCTTGCGTTCTACCAATCCTTGTTCCGCAAGTTCGCGCATCGCGCGATTAACCGTTGCCCTTGCGCATCCGAACTCGGCGGCAAGCTCAATCTCTGTTGGCAGCAGGCTTCCGGGGGCCCAGATGCCACGGTGTACACGGCGGATGACCTCCTGTTTGATGTCATGAAAGCCGATCTTTGCGTCAGATGCATTACCCAATGTACTGTCCAATATGTCTATTCAATATTACAATACCAGATAAGTGCTTGAAGCAAAGGCTAGGAAACATGATGCGGATTCTGAAAAGAGCGGACTTGATCGATGTGCCTTGGAAAAACGGGGGCGGGATAACCCGCAATATCGCTTCGTTAATGGACAAAGACGATATTGTTTGGCGGTTGAGCATGGCGGATGTCGCAACACCCGGACCGTTTTCCAGCTTTGCCGGGCTGACCCGCATCTTGACGGTAATTGAGGGCAACGGAATGAAATTGCACAGCGATGGCGAGGTCTGGCCTGCGGATTTTGCCGTACCAGTTACCTTCGATGGTGCAGCACCTGTCGTGGCAACATTGGATGATGGACCGATCTGTGATTTCAATTTGATGTTTGATCCCACGCGCTATGCAGCTACCGCGCATTGCGTGACGCATAAGGGCGCACATGATTTGGGGACATTGGGGCAGACCGCAATACTGCATATCATTCAAGGCAACGTAACATTGGTCAAATCGGATGACCGCTTGGGCGCAGGCGATACCGCAATGTGCGCCACTGCGCCCATGGCCTATGAATTAGGCGAAGACGCCTGCGTTTTAGTAATCACGTTGAGCCCACTTTCCTAAATCGAAGCGAGCAATTGCGACACAGCAGCGCGGTAACGCGCAGTGATCGCATCACGGGCGATATGACGTCCACCTCTGACGCAATGGCGGCCGGCGGACCATTGATCGGTCACAACAGTGTCCTTTGCCGCAAAAACCAACCCATCGAGGATTTGGTCCTGCGTCAGCGCACACAATGCCATAGAGTCCGTATTGATCGCCACAAGATCGGCCAGCTTGCCTATGGCGATTTCGCCTGCATCACGCCCCAGCGCTTGTGCGCCACCGCTTGCGGCACCTGTATACAGTGTGTGCCCAACGGACCCTTCACCAACGATCATGACATTGCGGGCCCCATCGCGCAGGCGCTGGGAATATTCTAACGTGCGCAATTCTTCTGTGAGCGAAATATTGACGTTGGAATCCGACCCGATACCAAAGGCTCCGCCCGACTCCAGATAAACCGGGCCATTGAATGGACCATCCCCTAGATTGGCTTCTGTGATTGGGCATAGGCCAGCCACAGCGCCAGAGGCTGCCATAGCGCGTGTTTCGTCATCTGTCATGTGCGTGGCATGGATCAGGCACCAGTTCGCGGCGACGTCGTTATTCGACAACAGCCAATCTATCGGACGCGCGCCCAGCCACGCTTGGATATCGCGGACTTCTTTGGGTTGTTCGGAAATGTGAATGTGAACCTGATCGCCTTTGTGTGCAGCAATGACAGCGGTCAGATCGTCGGGTGATGTGGCACGCAAGGAATGTGGTGCAATACCTATCTTTGCATCGTTGGGCAGGTTGGAAAGCCCAGTACGGGCGCCTTCCACCAGCGCGTTGTATTGCTCAATGTCATTGCCAAACCTGCGTTGACCTTCTTCTAGCGGGACCTGACCCGCGCCACCGTATGTGTACAACACCGGAAGATGGGTAAGCCCGATACCAGATTGCGAAGCGGCGGACATAACACGTAACGACAGCTCTGCCAGTGCATCATAGCGCATCCCGCCACGCTGGTGGTGGACGTAGTGAAATTCACCGACACTGGCATACCCTGCTTCCTGCATTTCCATGAAAACAAGGGCGGCAATTGCTTCAAGCTGGTCGGGGGTCAAGTGATCCATAAAGCGGTACATCAGATCACGCCAAGTCCAAAAGCTGTCTCTACCTGATTTGCGCACTTCGGTCATACCAGCCATTGCGCGTTGGAAGGTATGGGAGTGCAGGTTGGCCAAAGCTGGTAGCAGCGTATCAACGCAGATATCGCCCGCCTGTGCATGCGCATCTGTTTCGATCTTCTGGATGCATCCGCCGATAAGCGTGAGGCGTACGTCTTGCGCCCAACCCGTCGACAACAAGGCCTGATGTGCAAAGATCATTATATACCCTACTTATTTTGTATTTATGTATAGACATATTGCACAATGGTTTTTACAAGAAAAGGAGAAATATGACAGAAAGGACGATGCAATGCCCCAAACGCCTCAGCTTTTGACGGATCTGCATGCGGCCACAATGACCGCCACCGGCACCCCCTACGGTATGATCGAAAACGCAGCGATTGCGCTGGAGGGTGGTCTGATTGCTTGGGTCGGTCCAGAGGCAGAGGTGCCAAGTTCGTATATCGGATTTGCAAAGCACAGCATGAGTGGGCGGATCGTTACGCCGGGGTTGATTGATTGCCACACGCATATTGTGCATGGCGGGGATCGGGCGGTTGAATTCGAAATGCGGCTAAACGGTGCAAGCTATGAGGAAGTCGCGCGGGCAGGGGGCGGGATTGTGTCCACCGTGACAGCCACGCGAAAAGCAAGTGAAGAGCAACTGCTTGAAGATGCCCTGCGCCGTGTTGATGTGCTGATCTCCGAAGGCGTGACATGCATCGAGATTAAGTCTGGTTATGGTCTGGATTTAGAAACTGAACTGCGCATGTTGCGTGTTGCCCGCCTGATTGAGGTAAACCGGCCCATTCGTGTCAGAACAACGTTTCTAGGCGCGCATACAACGCCAGCGGAATATGTAGGGCGGGATGACGCCTATATTGATGAGATTTGCATCCCGACATTACGTGCAACGCATACCGAAAGTCTGGTCGATGCGGTCGACGGGTTCTGCGAAGGCATTGCCTTTGATCCAACACAGATTGCGCGTGTTTTTGATGTCGCCAAGGAATTATCGCTGCCCGTCAAGCTGCATGCCGAACAACTTTCCAATCTGGGCGGTGCGAAACTGGCAGCAAGCTATGGCGCATTATCAGCCGATCACATCGAATATCTTGATGAAGAAGGTGTTGTGGCGCTTGCACAGTCTGGCACAGTCGCTGTGATCTTGCCGGGTGCGTTCTATACGCTTCGTGAAACTCAAGCGCCGCCGATAGATCTGCTGCGCAAATATAATGTGCCGATGGCGCTGGCGACCGACATTAATCCGGGCTCTTCGCCGCTCAATTCGTTGTTGTTGACGTTGAACATGGGCTGCACGTTGTTCCGTATGACACCGGAAGAAGCGTTGCAGGGTGTCACGCAACATGGCGCACGCGCGCTTGGGCTGGACGATGCAGGTGCTATTGCAAAAGGCATGTGCGCAGAGCTTGCCGTTTGGGACATCAAGCACCCAGCCGAGTTGAGCTACCGCATCGGGTTCAATCCTCTTTACAAACGTATTTTTGGAGCGCTGACATGATCAACCTTACTTTGACGCCCGGTCAAGTGACCCTTTCTGATCTTGCGCAGGTCTTTCGCGATGGCGCTGCTGTGACGCTGGATCCATCCAGCCATGCAGGCATCCAAGACGCGCATGCCCGCATCGAGGCGGCGGCAAGCGGCACTGAGGCGGTCTATGGTGTGAACACCGGTTTTGGCAAACTTGCCTCGGTCAAGATTGAATCCGAGGACACTGCGACACTGCAACGCAATTTGATCCTGTCGCATTGTTGCGGTGTGGGTGAGGCAATTCCGCAGGCGCATGCGCGGCTGATGATGGCACTCAAGCTATTGTCGCTGGGGCGTGGCGCATCTGGTGTGCGGATGGAACTGGTAGAATTGCTTGAACAGATGCTTGCACGGGGCGTAACACCGTTGATCCCGGTTCAAGGTTCGGTCGGAGCCTCTGGTGATTTGGCCCCGTTGGCGCATATGGCTGCCGTGATGATGGGCCATGCCGAAGCCACATACGAGGGTGAAACATTATCGGGGGCCGAGGCCCTAAAGCGCGCTGACCTCACGCCTGTTGTGCTAGGTGCAAAAGAAGGTCTGGCGCTGATCAATGGTACGCAATTCAGCACTGCGTTTGCGCTTGCTGGTCTGTTTGGCGCTTGGAACGCGATGAACGCCGCACTCGTCACTTCTGCACTCAGCACCGATGCGATCATGGGGTCTACCTCACCTTTGCAGCCTGAAATTCATGCGCTTCGCGGTCATGCGGGCCAGATTGATGCGGCAGCGACAATGCGGGCATTGCTTGATGGGTCCGTGATCCGCGAAAGCCACCTGGAAGGCGATATGCGCGTTCAAGACCCGTACTGCATTCGGTGCCAGCCACAGGTGACAGGGGCGGCGATGGATGTGTTGCGCATGGCTGCGCGCACGCTTGAGGTTGAGGCCAACGCAGCGACGGACAATCCACTGGTGCTGACCAAGGCCGGCCTGATCGTATCGGGGGGTAATTTCCACGCTGAACCCGTAGGCTTTGCCGCTGACATGATTGCGCTTGCCCTGGCCGAGATTGGTGCGATTGCACAGCGCCGGATCGCGCTGATCGTTGATCCGGTCCTAAGCCATGATTTGCCGCCTTTTCTGACACCAAACCCCGGCTTGAATTCTGGCTTTATGATTGCCGAAGTGACCACCGCCGCGTTGATGTCGGAAAACAAACATCTGGCAAACCCTTGTGTGACTGATAGCACACCGACGTCGGCCAACCAGGAGGATCACGTAAGCATGGCCGCACATGGTGCTGTCCGGCTGTCACGGATGATTGTAAACCTTGAGCGTATCTTGGGCGTTGAATTGCTCTGTTCTGCGCAAGGCATCGAATTTCGCGCACCTCTGGCAACGAGTGGGCCATTGCGCGCTGTTGTCGCTGCTCTTCGCACGCATGTTGATACGCTGGAAGACGACCGTTACCTTGCGCCGGACATCGAAAAAGCCACAGAACTGGTTGGCAACGGTACAGTCACTGCCAGCACAGGTATCACGATGCCGGAACTTCGTGCATGAAACCCGTAGAGACCATACGCGGCGACAGCCCAATCGTTCTGGGCCTACCACACACGGGCACTTATGTACCAAACGAACTGCTTGCGCAGCTTAACGCGCGCGGGCGCGGGTTGGATGATACGGATTGGCATATTCACAGGCTCTATGACGGGCTTTTGGAAGGTGTCACGACAGTGCGCGCAACCTTTCACCGTTATGTGGTTGATGCCAATCGTGACCCTGCGGGCATCTCACTTTATCCCGGACAGAACACAACCGGGCTTGTTCCATTGACCGACTTTGACGGAAACGACATTTGGGAAACCGCGCCGACACCAGCTGAAGTAGCGCAGCGCCGCGCCACGTTTCACGCGCCCTACCATGCTGCGATGGAGGCGGAACTGACCCGCGTGCGTGCCCTTCATGGGTTTGCAATTCTGTATGATTGCCATTCGATCCGGTCGCATATTCCCTACCTATTTGACGGTACGCTGCCTGACTTCAACATTGGCACCAACATCGGAACAACCTGCGCGCCTGAAATTGAAAGCACCACGCAAGACATATGCGCTTCGGCGGCTGGCTATACATCTGTAACCAACGGGCGTTTCAAAGGCGGTTGGACTACGCGGCGCTATGGACGGCCGGCTGAGGGTCTGCACGCCATCCAAATGGAGCTGGCACAAAGCACCTACCTCAAAACACAATGCGCACCTTGGGAATACGACGATGCCAAGGCCGACCAACTGCGCCCTCATCTTCAAACTATATTGGCAACATTGGCTGCTACTTTGAAAGGCACATCATGAGCAATTCTCGTAAGAACACCCGTGACATCTATCCTGCCACCGGCACCGAAATCACAGCGAAAAGTTGGCTGACCGAGGCACCAATGCGCATGTTGATGAACAATTTGCACCCAGACGTCGCAGAGAACCCACATGAATTGGTCGTCTATGGCGGCATCGGCCGCGCTGCTCGTACTTGGGAAGATTTCGATAAGATCGTTGCAACGTTACAGGACCTGGAAGAAGACCAGACGCTACTGGTGCAATCGGGTAAACCTGTCGGTGTGTTTGAAACGCACAAGGATGCGCCTCGGGTATTGATCGCCAACTCGAACCTTGTGCCACATTGGGCGACGTGGGACCATTTCAACGAATTGGATAAGAAAGGGCTGGCGATGTATGGTCAGATGACCGCCGGCTCATGGATCTACATCGGCAGCCAAGGCATCGTTCAAGGCACCTACGAGACATTCGTCGAGGCAGGGCGTCAGCATTATAACGGCTCGCTTGCAGGTAAATGGATCTTGACTGGTGGATTGGGCGGAATGGGTGGCGCGCAGCCTTTGGCAGCTGTGATGGCCGGCGCGTGTTGTCTGGCCGTTGAATGTAACCCCGAGAGCATCGATTTCCGACTTCGGACCAAATACGTAGATGAAAAGGCCGAGACGCTTGACGAAGCGCTAGAGATGATCGAGCGGTGGACAGCCGCAGGCGAAGCCAAATCCGTAGGCCTGTTGGGCAACGCAGCGGATGTCTTTCCCGAACTTGTCCGGCGCGGCGTTCGCCCTGACATCGTGACCGACCAAACGTCAGCGCATGACCCTGTCAACGGGTATCTGCCGCAAGGCTGGACGATGGGCCAGTGGAAAGACAAACGCGAAAGCGCCCCGAAAGAAGTCGAAGAAGCCGCACGTGCCAGCATGAAAGTGCAAGTCAAAGCGATGGTCGACTTCCACGCTGCTGGCATTCCAACAGTCGATTACGGCAACAACATCCGCCAAATGGCGTTGGAAGAAGGGCTTGAAAATGCCTTTGATTTCCCCGGTTTTGTGCCTGCTTACATCCGGCCACTGTTTTGTCGTGGCGTCGGACCTTTCCGCTGGGCGGCTCTGTCGGGAGATCCCGAAGACATCTACAAAACGGATGCCAAGGTGAAAGAGATCTTGTCTGAAGATCTGCACCTGCACAACTGGCTGGACATGGCGCGCGAGCGTATTGCATTTCAGGGGCTGCCCGCGCGGATTTGCTGGGTAGGTCTGGGCGTGCGTCACAAGCTGGGGCTAGCGTTCAATGAAATGGTCCGCAACGGCGAGCTGAAGGCGCCGATTGTTATTGGGCGTGATCATCTTGATTCAGGCTCCGTCGCGTCACCAAACCGCGAAACGGAATCCATGAAAGACGGTTCTGACGCTGTATCCGATTGGCCGCTGCTGAACGCATTGCTGAACACCGCGTCAGGAGCAACATGGGTATCGCTGCATCACGGCGGCGGCGTGGGAATGGGCTTTTCCCAACATTCTGGCATGGTGATTTGCTGTGATGGGTCGGAAGATGCAGATCGTCGCATCGCGCGGGTTCTCTGGAATGATCCTGCTACTGGCGTAATGCGCCACGCTGATGCGGGATATGAGGACGCAATTGAATGTGCCCGTGAGAACAAATTGAACTTACCGGGAATTTTATGAAATTGCCGGATGGCACCGGTTTGCGAGAGCACCCTCTCACTTAAATCACGTATAGATGAGGGTGCAGTGGGGATATTTGACTGTGGCCAATCAGTTTTTCGAAAACCGACGGATCATCAACTCGGGTTGATGGCATCCACACCTACCTAGATGTTGAGTTTCGGCATCTGGTGGATCGGGCACAGGATGAATCGGTTTGGGAATAAAAAGAAATATTGGGGATCATCTCATGTGTTGTTTCTTTCCCATGCGCACATTGGCGATCTCCAACGGTACTGAGCCTCCCCCTTTGAAGTGGTCCGCCCCTATAGTTAGGAAAGCGGAGGACCAGAGATGGCCATTAAGAGACCCAAGCCCGAAGAGATTGTCGTGAAGTTATGATAGGTTGAAGGTCTGATGGGGCAAGGCATGCCCCGGATTGATGCGATCAGACAGATCAGTGTGACTTCGTCTTCAGTCATTTGTTGTTGGCATTTGTTGAAAAGAGAAATTTTCCGTTCCGTAAGGTTGGTATTTTGAACAATTGCATTGAGATAACTGAAGTCGAAGTTCGTGAGTTCTACATCGGATCGATCCAATACTGGGCCTACCAATGCCGCCTCCGTCGCAACGCTGCCGCTGTCGAGATCAAGCGCATGTAGAATAGCTGATGGTGCGATTGTTAGAAGAAAGTATGGCACCCAGGTCACCGGATCAGGTGAAAACCGCAATGGTATCCAATACATCGTTGGGACGTTATGCAACGCCAGATGCGGTCGCGAACATTATATTGTTTCTAGCCAGTGATGAGGCGTCGATTGTTACGGGGTCAACCTATTTGGTTGATGGCGGAATGCTGGCGCGACACTCCACCGTTATTCCGTCGCTTCCTTATGCCTCTGAAAAGCGGAACTTGCCGCCGCTAAAACATGCGAGGACATCACACTTTCTGCCCACTCAGGCGCGTGTGCGGCGATGGCATCAACAATCTCATTGTGATGTTGTGCGCTGCGCAACAGGTCGGTCTCAGAATAGCTATAGTAGGTCCGTGCCACGACACCTACATCTACAGCTGACGCAATCAGTGCCGTCAGTCGGGGGGAACGCGCCGCTTCATAGATGATCCGGTGAAATTCCGTATTGGCCGCAGAAATGATATTGTATTCTTCTGGCGAATTTGGCGGCGTATGCTTGGACATCTGGTCTGACAGATGCCGCAATTGCGCTACCTCTTTGTCCGTTGCCATGGTTGCCGCACGCCCTGCGGCGTAACATTCCAGACGGCGTCTGATCTCAAACAGCTGGGCCAGTTCTTCTTCAGGAAATTCAGCAACCCGGGTGCTGTATCCCTGACCCTTCTCGACAAAACCCTCATGCAAAAGGCGACGAATTGCTTCGCGCACAGGTGTGCGGCTTAGGCCCAGAGCCTCGGCCAGCGCTTGTTCAACCAAACGCTCACCAGGGGCAAGCTCACCCGATAGGATACGCGCACGAAGGGCATCATAAGCGGTATCTGTCGCTGGGGGTCTGCTACCGCTATCCATTATGTTGTCTGTCCTCCAGTTGGGAATCCCCCGGCTTTCATGACCATACCGGGTGCTGTCTTTTCAAGCTGTTTTTCCAACCATTCCGCAGCTTCGATCGCTTTATCCAGCGATACATTCGTGCGTATCCCGGACCGATCTAGCATATAGACCAGATCCTCGGTGGCGATGTTTCCGGTTGCTTTGGGCGCAAAGGGGCATCCACCCACGCCGCCCAAAGACGCATCTAGGCTGCTGGCGCCAGCCTCTATCCCGGCCCACGCGTTGGCGAACCCCGTATTGCGCGTATTGTGCAAGTGCAGCCGCAGCCGCACGTCGGGAAATGCATTCTTGACAGCTGCGACCCGGTCTTTCACGTCCTTAGGGGTGGCGACACCAATGGTATCTGCCAATGCAAGTTCAAACGGGTCATGCGCCATACAGCCTTCAACCACCTGCATAAGTCGGCTGACGGGAACCTCACCTTCAAAGGGGCAGCCAAAGGCCGCACCAATCGTGATCCCGACGTCGATCTTTCCATTTCCCCGAGCTTTGGATTTGGCAAAGGCGTTGATGCTCTCTTGGGTCGGGACACCTTGATTGCGTTGGTTGAAGGTATCAGAAGCAACAACAACGAAATTCGCTTCATCCAGTTCCGCCGTCATCGCGCGCTCAAACCCGCGTGTATTTAACGTCAACCCGATAAACCGCGCATCTGTTGTGCGGGGTAGCCCAGCGGCAACCTCATCGGCATCGGCCATCTGTGGGACGCGCTTGGGATTCACAAAGCTGGTAACCTCAAAACGCCGCAACCCCGCGTCAATTCCACGCTGAATCAGCTCCAATTTCGTATCCGAACTTAAAATCTTGGATTCGTTTTGTATTCCGTCTCTTGCTGAAACCTCGATAATTTCCACAAAATCAGACATTTTCGTTTTTCCTTGCAGATTTTTGTATACAGATTACGAATTGTTTGGAATCATGCAAGCGTAAATCAGGGAGAGGTACTCAGATGTCAGCACCAAAAGGCGACAGCGCACTCAGCGATCTTCGGGTGTTAGAGATGGGTCAATTGTTGGCGGGGCCTTTCTGTGGGCAGCTTCTTGCGGACTTTGGTGCAGAGGTCATTAAGATCGAAGCGCCCGGTGTTGGCGACCCCATGCGGCAATGGGGGCGTGAGAAACCATATGGGAAATCGTTGTGGTGGCCCGTTGTGGCGCGCAACAAGAAATCGCTGACCCTGAACCTGCGCGAGAAAGATGGACAAGATATTGTCCGTCAGTTGGTCAAGGATACAGACATCCTGATAGAGAACTTCCGCCCCGGCACGATGGAGCGTTGGAACTTGAGCTATGAAGAGCTGTCCAAGATTAACCCGCGTCTGGTGATGGTGCGGGTCACGGGTTTTGGCCAGACGGGCCCCTATTCGAAACGCGCAGGCTATGGTGCGATTGGGGAGGCAATGGGCGGTCTGCGCTATGTTGTCGGTGACCCCTCCACGCAGCCCAGCCGCATGGGCATTTCCATTGGCGATGAACTGGCGGCGATCCATGCCTGCATGGGCGCGATGTTTGCCATCCATGCCCGCGAGCGAACTGGCAAGGGGCAGGTCGTCGACAGCGCGATCTACGAGGCCGTGCTGAACATGATGGAATCGCTGGTCACAGAATACGACGTCGCAGGGTATGTCCGCGAGCGCACAGGGGCAATTTTGCCCAATGTTTCTCCGTCGAACGTGTTTGATACGGCGGATGACAAACTGCTGCTGATTGCTGCGAACCAAGACACAGTGTTCAAACGTCTGGCCGAAGCCATGGGTCAACCTGAATTGGCCGAGGATGAGCGTTACGCGACCCATTCCGCACGAGGCAAATATCAAAAAGAGCTCGACGGGTTGATCAACGAATGGACACGCACGATCCCGCTGACCAAGCTCGAAGAGCGAATGAACGAATTTGGTGTGCCTTGCGGTCTGATCTACAAGGCAGAGGATATGCTGGAAGATCCGCATTTCAAGGCGCGCGAGGCGATTGTGGATGTTGAACACCCCGATTTCGGCCCTATCAAGATGCAGAACGTGGCACCACGCTTGTCAGATACGCCCGGTGCCGTGCGCCATGTTGGCCCAACGCTGGGTGAGGACAACAATTATGTTCTTGGTGAATTGTTGAACCTTGATGATGATGAACAGGCGCGTCTCAAAGACGCGGGCATTATCTAAGGGAACATGACTGCATGAATCCCCGTTCCGCCCAATCTGGTTTGCAATTTCTGTCCGTCGCCGAAGCGGCGGACAGATTGGGTATGTCGCGGATCAAGATCAGGGATGCAGCAGCACGAGGGCTGATCCCCTCCCAGCGGGACAACGAAAACCGGCTCCGATTGGATATCTCTGATGTCGGCAAGGGCGATCTGAGCGGCGGTAAGGTTGATCAGGCCGCATTGATGAACCTGCTTTTTGACGAGGTTGAAGAGCTGTCTGATGACATGCACGCGCGCTTGGCAGAGATCGATGCACTAAGGAGCATTGCCGATCGACAGGCAGATGCCTTGGACAAAGCGGCAAGCCAGATCGAGCAAGACGCAGCGGATAAGGCGCGCTTGTCTGATTTGCTGGAACGCGCCTTGGCGCATTTGGAAGGTCGCGAAGGGAATGACGACAACGCACGTTTGGCAGACGTTTCTGGCCGGGCATTAAATGCGCTGGAAGCAACAGAGGATCGCCTGGAAAGCAGCTTGTCACAAAATGCACGCTTTGATGCGTTGCTGGAAAGGGCGCTGGAATATGCCGCAGCGGGCAAAGCCGCCGGAGAGACTGAGGCAAAAGCGATGGGTGAGACTGCGGATCGCGCATTGGCGATGCTGGACGATGTGATTGGCGGGGCTGAGAAAAGCCATAACGCCACGAACCGCGCGCTGCAAATGTTGGATGTTGCCATCCGCGACGCAGAGCAAAGTCAGCAAGCCGTCGCGCGCACGGGTGATATGCTTGATCGGGCGTTGCAGGCAGGGGAGCGTCTAGAAGGCGAAATTGCTGAGAGAGACCGCAAAATAGAGACTAAAACAGCCACCGTCGAAAAGGTGCTTGAGATGTCGGAACGGGCTGTGGCCCTTGCTGGGTCAAATGACGCCAGCCCGCGCAAACGCAGCTTTTGGCAGTGGCTGATAGGGAGATGAGGGTGACCCCCTCACGTAAAGAAATAACAGGGAGATGGGTTGAAGCATATGTCAGGAACGGATGATCTGATCCGCCAGTACGAGGCCCGCTTGGCCGCGTTCGAGGAGCGGTTGCAAAAAATCGAAACCACAGGTGGATCGGCGACAGCCGCTTTGTCCCAACAACGCCGCTCTGGCCCGCGTGGGACAGGTTTGCGTCTTGGTGTGGATGTAGGCGGGACGTTTACGGACCTGCTGTTGCTTGATGAAAAGAACGGGCGCACATTTACGGCCAAGGTGCCATCCACCCCGGCGGATAGTTCCATCGGCGTGCTCAACGGTATTGAGAAGATTTGCAAGACTGCCGGGATCAGCACGACCGACATTACCGAGGTGCTGCACGGCACAACCGTTGCAACCAATACAGTTTTGACCAACTCCGGCGCGTTGGTCGGGCTCGTTACCTCCAAAGGCTACAGAGACACGCTGCAAATTGCGCGTTCCTTTGTGCCCGGCGGTTTGGGCGGCTGGGTGATCTGGAACAAGACGGAGCCATTGGCCCCTCTTGAGCTGACCATCGAAGCAAACGAACGGATGGACGCCCAAGGCAATGTGTTGGTGCCGCTGGACGAGGCACAGATCCGCAAAGACCTGAAAACGCTCCTGAAGTCAGGCATCGAGGCGCTGACGATTGCGCTGTTCAACGGGTATACAAACGACGCGCACGAACGCCGGATCGCTGAGATAGCGCAAGAGATCGCACCGAACATTCCGGTCTCTACCTCGGCAGCGGTTATGCCAGAGATGTATGAATACGAGCGCACGGAAACGACCGTCGTGAACTCTTATGTGCGTCCCGTGGTTGAGAAATACGTCGACAACTTACAGGCCGAATTGCGCAAGCGCATGGGCAGTGATGTGCTGTTGCAAATCCTGCGTTCTGATGGGGGCCTTAGCTCGGCTCAGGCCGCGATGGAGCACCCGGTCAACCTGCTAATGTCTGGACCTGCGGGCGGTGTATCCGGGGCGCTTTGGATTGCCAAACAGGCGGACTTCCAGAACCTGCTGACCTTTGACATGGGGGGCACATCCACGGACGTGGCCCTGATCCAAAACGGTGTCGCGCGTACCCGGCGCGAAACGCGGGTGGGTGACGTCACCGTACGTGCACCCTCAATCGATGTGCGCACGGTGGGGGCGGGCGGAGGCTCAATCTCCTACGTGCCGGAGTTGACGAAGGCCTTGCGTGTTGGCCCGCAATCGGCGGGCGCGGATCCGGGGCCAGCGGCGTATAATAAGGGTGGCGAAGAACCTACTGTGACGGACGCCAATGTGGTGCTGGGTTATTTGCCCTCTGGGGCCAAGCTGGGCGGTGACATGGAAATCAGCCATCCCAAGGCAGAGGCTGCGGTCAAGAAAATCGCGGACGCCATCGGCACCTCGCTGGAAGACGCTGCGGAAGGGATCATTCGCATCGTCAACGAAAACATGTGTGGTGCGCTGCGGCTGGTCTCGGTTGAGCAAGGCTATGACCCGCGTGATTTTGCGTTGATCGGGTTTGGCGGAGCGGGACCATTGCACGCCAATGCGCTATCGCGATTGGTCGGGTCATGGCCGACAATCATTCCGCCGGGTCCGGGCGTGCTGTGCGCTTACGGCGACGCCACAACGCGCCTGCGCAACGAGGCAACGCAGACCTATGTAACACCCGTCAGCAACACCAGCGACGCCGAAATTTCGCGGATGTTGAAAGAGCTGGAACAAAGTGCCGGCCAAGACCTCGCCGCCGAAGGTGTGTCTGCTCATGAACAAGATGTGTTCTACCAGATCGACATCCGCTACAAAGGCCAAGGCATGAAACTGACTGTTGATGTCAGCCCCAAAGACTTTGCGCGGGATGGGCTTGCTGGTGTCGCCAGCAGCTTTGACGCCGAGCATGAGCAGCTATTCACCTTTGCGCTGGATGCGGAGCACGAACTTGTTGGCCTGCGCGCGGTGGTGCAGGGAGCAGAGAAGAACTTTATCAATACTGAAGGTGCCAAAGCAGGCAAAGATGCCTCTGGCGCGCGGGTCATGGCGACCAAGATGTATGCGGATGCTGGTTGGCATGACGCGTATATCTATGACCGGTCCAAACTCAAACCCGGCAACGAAGTCCAAGGCCCTGCCGTGGTGACCGAAATGGACAGCACCTCGGTCATCCTGCCAGACCACATTGGTGAAATCGACGACGTCGGGAACATCCTGATCTGGCCCACAAGCCACAATAGAAACCGCTGAGACGAGGAGAGAAAACAATGGTAGCACAGGTAATTGAGACCAATTCCACACCGTTCTCTCGGGTTGATGTGGACCCCATCACGCTTGATATCGTAGAGAACGCCCTGCGCAATGCGCGCAATGAAATGGACGCAGTTCTGTTCCGCACGGCGATGAGCCCCGGTATCCGCGAACAGCACGACGCGTTCCCGTTGATCGCCAATCAAGATGGCAAGATGGTGGTCGGACAGTTCGGCAGTTTCCTTTATGGCTTTATGCAAGGCTACGAGGGCACGGTGGAAGATGGCGACATATTTATCACCAACGACCCTTACTCTTGTAATGGTGCAGTCAGCCATCTGAACGACTGGCTGTTGATGATGCCCATCTTTCATGAGGGCAAGCTGGTCAGCTGGGCCGCAATGTTTGGTCATATGACTGACGTGGGCGGCAAAGTGCCGGGATCGCTGCCGACAGACGCCAAGATGATCTACGAAGAGGGCATTATCATCCCCCCCACCAAGATTTATCGTGGTGGCGAACTGCAATCCGAACTCTTGAACATCATGCTGCACAACACGCGGATGCCAGAGTGGAACAAATCCGACTTCTTTGCCATTATCGCGGGTCTGCGTCTGGCTGAACGGCGCGTGCGCGAGAACATCGAACGTTTTGGCACAGACATCTATATCAGCGCGATGGAGGATATGCTGGACCGGAACAAAGCGGCCATGGGCGCGATCATTCAGATGATCATTCCCGAAGCTGTGGATGGCAAGAAGGCTTACTTCGAGGATTGGATTGACGACGATGGGATGGGCAATGGACCCTACAAGATTGCCTGTCACCTGCACCGCGAGGGAGAAATTGCGTACTTTGATTTCACCGGCTCGGACCCGCAGTCGTTCAGCTCGATCAATTTCCTGCTCAACGAAGAAATGTTCAAGATGTTCTTCGGGGCATTTACGATCAACCTGTTTGATCCGCAGATTCTGTTCAACGATGGGTTCTATGACCTGGTTGAAGTCTACATCCCAGAAGGCTGTATCCTGAAACCACAAAAGCCCGCTGCGCTGTCCTGCCGAACCCACATGCTGGGTCGGATTTTTGATCTGATGGGTGGCTTGCTGGGGCAGGGGGCACCCGATGCGCTGAATGCTGCCGGCTTCTCTGATTCACCCCACTTCATGTATTCTGGGTTCGATAAGGACGGTGACTGGTATCAGCTGTTCCAGATCGGCTTTGGCGGTGTGCCGGGGCGGCCTGCGGGCGATGGTCCTGACGGGCATTCCATGTGGCCAGCGTTTACCAACGTGCCCAATGAATTCCTTGAGGCGTATTTCCCACTGCGCATCCGTGAATATGCGACCATCCCAGACAGTGGCGGCGCGGGTATGCATCGCGGCGGCAATGGCATCACAATTGCATATGAAATGCTGGAGGCGGGCGAGGTTTCGATCCACGATGATCGTTGGCTGACTTATCCTTGGGCCGTGAACGGTGGAGAGCCGGGCATGCGGTCCACCAAGCGATTGGTGCGCGTTGACGGGAGCGAGGAAAATATCCCCTCCAAATGCGACCGGATCGCGGTGCAGCCGGGGGATATCTTGTACTTCAACACTTGGGGTGGCGGCGGCTGGGGCAACCCGCTGGAGCGTGATCCCGAACTGGTGCTGAAGGACGTCAAGCGGGGGCTGGTGACGGTCAACGGGGCCAAACGTTACGGTGTCGTGGTCAAATCCGGCAAGGTCGATACCGCAGCCACCACCAAGCTGCGCGAGACCATGGAAAGCAAACGCGGGGAGCCGGAGCTGTTCAATCGCGGGTTCTCCTCCATCGAGGAGCTGAAGGGTCGTTGCCTGAAAGAGACCGGGTTTGAGCCCCCCGCAACCCCAGTGTTTCGGGGCCAATTCGCACGGGCGGCTGAGTAATGGCAGAGAACCTTGACCAGAACTATGAAAAGGCGGGGTATCATGCCCGCCAATCATGGGGCAAACGCCCCGCAGTGGTGCTGGTTGATTTTGCCAAAGCCTACTTTGATCCTGCGGCACCGCTTTATGGTGGGGAAGGTTGCCAGATCGCTTTGGACAATTCTGCGATACTGGCGGATGCTGCCCGTGCCGCAGGTGTTCCGGTGATTTTCACGGAAGTGAAATACCAGCCCGGAGGCAGTGATGGCGGCGCATTTTATGCGAAAGTCCCCGCACTTTCCTGTTTCGACGCTGGGGCTGAAACCCAGAAACTGATGCCGCCGTTAGAGATCAAGGAAAACGATATCTTGATTTCCAAACAATACCCCAGCGGTTTCTTTGGCACTTCGCTGGCCTCGACATTGCACTTCATGAACATCGACACGTTACTGCTGTGCGGTGTGACCACATCCGGCTGCGTGCGCGCGACTTGCATCGACAGCATCAGCCACGGCTTTGTGACGCTGGTGGTTGAGGACGGCGTTGGTGATCGTGCGGATGAACCGCATCAAGCCAACCTGTTCGATATGAGCGCAAAATACGCTGACCTCGTCACCACCAAAGGTGCAATCGATTACTTCGACAGTCTAAAATAATAAACCAAAGGGAGAGAAGAAATGAAACGTTTGATGACAGCCGCCGTCGCGGCACTGGCTTTGGGAAGCCCGGCACTTGCGGATATGGACGCGGCCAAAGCGTTGATCGCAAAACACAGCCAACTGCCCACCTTTGAGGCCCCCGGCCCTGCGTTTGATGCAAAAAGCTGCATGGCGGACAAGAAGATGTTCATCATTCCTCTGACCAACGCAAATCCGTTCAACGCAGCGATCAGCCAAGGTTTTGTGGATGCGGCTGCTATGGTCGGGTTTGAACTGCGCGACTGGGAAACCCAAATGGACCCAGCCGGGTGGATCCAAGGCATTAACACTGCCGTGGCCGAAGGGTTTGACCTGATCGACATGCAGGGTGGTTTGCCCCCTGAGTTTTTGGTGCCACAAATCACTGAGGCCAAAGCCGCAGGCGTCAAAGCCACAGCGACCCACAACTGGGATGCGACCACGCAAGAAACACCTGAGTTCATGGATGGCGCGGCCAATACCGACTACGTGACCATTGGCAACATCATCGCCGCATGGGCTATGGTGCAAACTGAAGGCAAGGTAAACGCATTGGTGCTTGGCCCGGATGAGATCACACCCACAGGCCCGCTGCGCGATGCAATCCTTGGCTATCTCAAGGACAACTGCCCCGATTGTCAGACCAAATACATCAATGTGCCGGTCAACGATTGGGCAACCCAAGGTCAGTCAGCGGTGCAGAACGCGCTGCTTGCAGACCCAAGCATCAACTATGTGCTGCCCGTTTATGACTCCATGTCGCAGTTCATCGTGCCCGCGATCCAGATCGCCAGCTCAAACGCTAAGATTGTTAGCTACAACGGCACGCCTTTCGTGCTCGACATGATGCGCGAGGCGGACATCGTTGAAATGAACGTGGGTGAAAGCCTTGGTTGGGTTGGCATGGCGGGCACAGACGCCAACATGCGCCTGCTTTGCGGTCTGGATCCTGTCACCAAGCTGAACACGCCGGCCTATATCTTTTCGGATGAAAACGTGGCAACGGCGGGTACCCCAGCGACGTTTAACGACGGTTACGGAGACGTACACACCGCGGGCTTTAAAGCGCTCTGGGGCCTAGAGTGAACGTAACCGACCATACACGCGGCATCCCTTTTGGGGGTGCCGCACTTGAGATTGAACACCTGTCAAAGCAGTTCGGTGGCACCTATGCACTGAACGATGTGTCTTTGCATGTAGCCCGTGGCGAAGTTCACGGGTTGCTTGGCTCTAACGGGTCTGGAAAATCTACCTTGATCAAGGTTTTGGCCGGGTTTCATACCCCAGAGCCAGGGGCGTCGATCCGCCCCTATGATCAGTCTCTACCCTTGCCGGTGTCGGGTGTGAAAGCCCGCGCGATGGGTCTTGCCTTTGTCCACCAGCACCTTGGGTTGATCGGCTCTCTTTCGGTAACGGAAAACCTGTTTTTGAACAAATTGGCGACGGAAGACGGTTGGGGCCTTAACTGGAATGCGCTGCATCGCGAAGCCTCTGATATTTTTTCGCGCTTCGATCTTGCGATCAATCCTCGTGTTGAAGTCGCGCAACTTTCACCCGTCCAACAAGCTCTGCTGGCCATTGTACGCGCCTACGAAGAGCTGCGCCATGCCAGCGAAGACCATGCCGACCGCCCCGGCGTTCTGGTGCTGGACGAACCCACGCCCTTTCTGCCGCGCGCAGGTGTTGAGCAATTGTTCCGCCTTGTGCGCCAATGCACCGACCTTGGTGCGAGTGTCATTTTCGTGAGCCACGACGTGGATGAAGTGCGCGAAATCACGGATCGTGCAACCATCCTGCGCGATGGGCACCTGATCGACACGGTCGAGACAGCGCACACCTCGCACGACGGATTTGTCGAACGCATCATCGGACGTTCTCTGGAAGACTACGGCGGCCATGCAAAATCCCTCAATGATGCGGAAACACGCGTGCGGGTCACTGATCTCGCGGGGCCGGGGGTGGGGCCGCTTAGCTTTGACATTGCCAAGGGGGAGATCCTTGGTCTCACGGGATTGATCGGATCTGGCTGCGATGAGGTGCCAGCACTCACCTATGGTGCGCGGGCAGCAGGCGCTGGCACGATTGAGCTAGACGGAGAAACAAGACCTCTTGCGCAGATGATCCCAGAGGAGGCTCTGGATTGGGGCATGGCATATCTGCCGGCTGATCGATTGGGGGCTGCCGGGGTCGGATCATTGCCCGTAGCGGACAATACAGCAATGCCCGTCTTTGATCGCCTGCGCAAAGGTCTGGGCCTGACCACCCGCGCTATTGAGCAACATGCCCATAGCATTGGAGCAAGGGCAGGCGTGAAGCCAAACGTGCCCGCACTTCCGCTTGAGGCGCTTTCGGGTGGTAATGCCCAAAAAGCCCTGATGGCGAAATGGCTGCAGATTGAACCACGCGTGCTGTTGTTGGATGAGCCCACCCAAGGCGTAGACGTAGGTGCGCGCCAACAATTGTGGGACGCGCTGGATCGTGCGGCAGAGGGTGGCGCGTGTATCCTCGTTGGTTCGACCGACTATGACCAGCTTGCGCAAATCTGTCACCGCGTACTGATCTTTGCCCGTGGTCAGATCGTAGCAGAACTCTCGGGCGCAGAGTTAACACAAGAAACGATTGCCGAACATTGTTATCGCTCGATGACAGAGTTGGCCTGAGGATGAGTATGGACCAAAATAACTACGAAGACCGCGTTGCCGCGCTTGAACAGCGCATCCGCGATCTGGAAAACCAGACAGCGCAGCACAACGCGACACCTCGTGAAAGCTGGAAATCATGGGCCGAGAAATACGGCCTCGTGGTTGCGTGGATTGTGATCATCCTTGTGCTTGGCATGTTTAAACCTGCGCAGATGTTTGCATGGAATTCCTATGCCACCATGTTCGGATCCAACGCGATGGTGGTGGTGCTGACCCTAGCCTTGATCATCCCACTGACCACGGGGGATTTTGACCTGTCTGTAGCAGGCACCATGGGGCTTAGCTCGATGGTGATTGCGGTGTTGAATGTGAAGTTGGGCTTGCCGATCCCCGGCGCCATTGTCATTGCTCTGCTCACAGGGGCGTTGGTGGGCGCGATAAATGCGTTCTTTATAATATATTTCGGTGTGTTTTCACTGATTGTGACACTTGGCACAGGGTATTTCATATCGGGTATGATCCTGTGGATCGCGGACAGTGGCACCGTTGCGGGCGTGTCTATGGGGCTGGTCAAAGCAGTGATCCTAACCCGTTTCCTAGGCATACCTGTGGGGTTCTACTACGCGCTGATCCTCACAGTCGCGATCTGGTATCTGTTTCAGTACACCGCCCTTGGGCGACGCATGTTGTTTGTGGGCAGGGGGCGTGAGGTTGCGCGGCTGTCAGGGGTCAACGTCATCCGCATGCGCACTGGCGCGCTGATTGCGTCCTCTACTTTGGCGGCCTTTGCTGGCGTGCTATACACAGGCATGCGCGGCGTGGCTGATCCATCCTCCGCGTTGGCGTTCCTGTTGCCAGCCTTCGCAGCAGCCTTCCTTGGGTCGACGGCAATTTATCCCGGCAGGTTCAATGCGCCGGGTGCTTTTGTCGCGGTCTACTTCCTGTCTACCGGGATCATGGGCCTGAACTTCCTTGGCGTGGACAGCTTTGTACAAAACCTGTTCTATGGCGGCGGACTGGTGATTGCGGTTGCTATCTCGCAATTGATCCGGGGCCGCAAATCTATGGATGGTTGATGGAGCTTAACCTCGCTGGGAAACATCTATTGGTGACCGGTGCCTCCGCGTACCTATAATCGCCCCTTTCTGTCCATTTTCGTATGGCTGGAGGACATTAATTCCATCTGCCGGCTCGTTCCGTTCCCCGACCGGGAAGAAATTGAGAGTAATCTCTGGTGCAACGCGCTGTGAAGATGCAGCTGACGTTGGATCTGAATTGGCGAATGGCTGCAGAGTCCGCATAGCCGACCTTGAAGAGCGATCAGCGCCATCCGATCTTGACCGAAACTGTCAAATGACTGGTTTGAGCCCATAGTTACCAATGCTGCGGCAAGAACGAATGTCGGCTTTCACGTTAGGCTTGCTTCATTTGACGGCCTAGTTGATGACTGAGTGCTAACACGCTCTCGAAAGAACACATTGAATGGTCACGTCCCGCTCAACAACAATTACTATCATCGCAATCCTAAGTTGCGCTGCACTTTTGTTTGCGGGTAATGGTCTTTTCCAGACGTTGCTGCCAATACGTGCGACTCAGGAAGGGTATTCAGGCGCACTGATCGGCTGGCTTGGTACCGCATATTTTGGCGGCTTCACAATCGGCTGCTTCCTCGGCCCCAAGATCATCAAGAGCGTCGGTCACGCCCGAACATTTGCAGGTGTCACGGCGTTGCTGACAGCGACCTTCCTCGCCTTTCCGCTGTTCATTGATCTAGCGTTTTGGGGGGGGCTTCGCCTCATAAGTGGCGCGTGTTTGGCCATACTCTACGTCGTGGTCGAAAGCTGGCTAAACGACAGCACAAGCAATGCTAACAGAGGTCAAACGCTGTCTATCTACATTATTATTACCAACATCGTCACTATGGCGGGGCAGCTAATGGTCAATTCGTTTAACACGCTAGATGCGACATTATTCATCTTGGTCGCTATCCTCATTTGTCTGTCCATAGTACCGATCAGTTTAACACCAACACCTGCACCATCTCCGGTGCCATTTGCGAAACTTGATCTCAAAGCGCTTTATAAAGTGTCACCTGTGGGGGTTGTCGGTTGTTTGCTCGCGGGTATCGTCGAAGGTGCCTTTTGGACGCTCGGACCTGTTTTTGCGCAAGATCGCGGCATGGAGACGGCTGACGTGGCGTTGTTGATGGCGGCTTTTGTGCTGGGCGGAACGGTATCTCAATGGCCGCTCGGCTGGGCGTCTGATCGGATTGACCGCAGAATCGTTATTTCGTTAATTTCATTTGGCACAATCATAACGGGTCTCATTATCGGTTTCGATATGGTACCAGAAGGACTCGCAACTTTTATTGTCGCAGGGTGTCACGGGGCATTGATGGTTCCAATTTACGCACTGTGCATTTCTCACGCGAACGACGTTGTTCCAAACGCCCGTATGGTGGAAACAAGCGGTGGACTGCTGTTATCGTTCTCAATTGGAGCTACTGCGGGGCCGATCACGGCATCAATGTTTATGCGCGAAGGTCAACCGGGTGGCCTCTTTATTTTCATCGGCGCGGTTCTATGTTTGCTCGGTGTGTTTGTGTTCTATCGCCTACTGACGGACAACAACAAAAGGCCGCATGAAAAGCATCAATACTCACAGACATCGGCAGCTTCGCCCGCAATCTTTCCAAACGACGCTGAATAGTCAGCCCAACGATAGTAGAAATCTCTAACCAGCCGTTCGTGACTACCTCACCAAGGTCTGTTGAGTCCCGCTAAGCCGACATCTAAGAGAAAAAGGGGTTGAAAATCGCTCGCAAGTGCAGCGAAGTCTAGAACGAGCCCACTTTGACCGAAGCTGCACAACGCATGGATGGCCGCAATGGTGAACGCGAGGCGACCTGTGAACGGCTCCGTAGGGCAGTCCTTTCGGGGCCGCATGTTCTATACGCCGCGACTTGCCTTTTAGTCAGCCTATTGCGTCTAATACTCGGGGTTCTTTATCCATGGTCGATAGACCTGCTGTATACTCGGCCTTTGCAAGACTTTATCGGCGATGCGTTTGGCATTCGGAAATTCGACCATTGCGGGATGCCCCTTTGCAGTACGCAACCAGGTGGTCAGCATGAATAGGTAGATATCGGCTGCACTGAACTGATCGCCAAGAATCCATTCCTTGTCGCCAACTTGTTCGTCGATGACTGCCCAAGTCTCTTTCAGCCTCCGGTTGCCGCGCTGCTGCGCACTTGGCTCATCCTTGGGATCATCAACAAATCGATCTGGGTAATAGGTAAGCTGAAAGGCGTTTTGCACCGAGTTGGAAAAGTAGACCAAAGTTTGTAGAAATACCGCGCGCGATGGATCGTCGATGGCGGGCGCTAACTGTGCCTCGGGGTGACGATCACCCAGAAACATCGTGATGGCTGCGGCTTCGTACATCGCACCATTTTCCCAGAGCAAAACCGGAACCCAGCCATTGGGATTAACTGCGAGCTGCTCTGGCGGTCGCGGCGTATCCTTATCTACTGAAGTTTGAATGAGCTCGTAGGGCGCACCAATCTCTTCCAACAGAACGCGGATGCCCATTGAGGCGCTTTTCAAAGAGTAGAATAGTTTATACATCCCAAAGGCTCCTGAAGTATCCAACTTACGTGTTTGGTCCACCATACAGATACCGCGAGACATACCGTCTTTGTCAACAATCTGACGAGGACGGGTAGAGCAACGCCTTTGGCACTCGAAATTTGTTTAACTGGATGCCAATTCCTTGCAAAGAAACTGTATCCGAAAGAGTTGGCGCTGTGGTAATACCCCCATTTTTAATGGGGCTCAGCCGTAGAATTCACGCAGCTGTTTTCAGTTTCATGGCGGGTGTGATGCCGCCGATGCCCATGTTGGGTCGTTCCTTGTTGTAAGTCCAGGGCCATTCGGTTGCCTCATCCTGTGCCTCCTCGATGGTTTCAAAGATGTATTGGCTCAGCCATTCACCGCGAACGGTGCGATTGTAGCGCTCAATGTAGGCGTTCTGCTGTGGTTTGCCTGGTTGGATATGTTCAAGCCGAACACCTTGTTTCTCTGCACTGGTCTTGTCGCGTTTTAGTTCCGTTTTTTTCGAGCAATGTTTGCTATGAAGCAGATTGAGAATGGCAAAGAGATATACCGACGCGTTTCGGCGTGATGCAGTGCCCATGGCCGCAACCAGTGGCTTAACGCGGCCCCAG
>NZ_JBDWQO010000006.1:0-7586 GCF_039986515.1 Ascidiaceihabitans sp.
GCATCTTGCCGGAATTCGTCCGTCCGTTTCAGTCCCCTCTCGGGATCATGCTTCGCATAACCCTGCCGGGCGGGGCATAGTTCATCGCCTTTGTTGCAATAAATGCTATCAAAGGAACGGCATCAAACCGCGACAGGTCCAGCGTCTGCTAAGTCGCCTTGATACCCATGATCAGTCCATTTCTGCGCGTGGCTCGTAGCACTCCCCCGGTTCTTTCGCTTTCGTCGTTAATCAGTTTGGAGAGATGGTTACGTTGTTTGTCGGACGCAGTGTTGCCCGGTGGCATAGACAAAAGTACAGCAACTGCATCAGCTGGGTCTGTGCAGGCCATAACATCGATCAAATCATATCGGCCTGTGTGTTCAAATACGTCCCGGACCATCTTTTCTGCGTCGTCTAGCGAGAACAAAGCGGCCCCCGGGTCGACGGGAGGACCCCCGAACGCTTGTGCGCCGAGCACATGTAGTTCGTTTAAATTATCGAGAGTATTCGTGCTAACGAACAATTGCCCGCCCGGGCGCAAGACGCGACTGGCTTCTTGAATGGCCGAGCGCGGATCACTGACGTGATAGAGAACGTGCAAAAGTAGGACGATGTCAAAAGTTTCAGATGCATTAGGCAGAGCGACAGCATCCGCAATTCCTGCCTCAATAACTTCGACCTGCTTCACTATCGCAAGGTTTGTCTTGGCCTCCTCGATCATGCCTGGAGACGTATCGACAAGTGAAACGCGCAGATCGCTTGGCAACCGATCCCTTGACGCCTGCCAAAACCATCCGGGGCCACACCCGACATCTAAGATACATGCGCCTTCTTTTAGGTCGATCTTATCAATCAGCCAGTCAAACCAACTGACAGATGCGTACTTCGCCTGAAAGGACCCACGCGTCGCGAGGTGGCGCGGTGTAGCATATTGACTTTGGACTCCGCCATGTTTTGACTCTTTGCTCATACAGCTAAGTTAGGTCACATCGCCAACCATATCCACTAACCCCTTATGCTGGTCTATTGGTCTGTCTTGGCATTAAGTTAACGGCCAGAAGCAATGATGGGACTGGCTATGCTTAGGTAGTGAGCTTCCAGCAAAGCGGACTTTGGCGCAACTACAGAAAACGGCAGCTTTGTCCGGTGGTTTCAACGGATCGACGCAACACTTTAATCTTTTTGGAAAGATGGAGTGTAAGTCATGGCCTATCGGACGCGGGTATTTTTCACAGATAAGCAGAAGTCAGATATCTGGGATCGTTGGCAGCGGGGGGAATCGATGAGCTCGATTGGGCGCCATTTCGATCGCGGCTCATCATCTATTTATCCGTTGTTGGAACGTGGCGGCGGCATAAGGCCAGCGATACGAAGGCGATCCGGATTGGCACTGACGCTTTGTGAACGTGAAGAGATATCACGCGGCCTTGTGGCCAAACAGTCGCTGCGTTCGATCGCAGGTAGCCTTCATCGCGCACCTTCCACCATTAGCCGTGAAGTCGGCCGTAATGGCGGTGCCAATAACTACCGTGCTGCAATATCTGACGCGCAGACTTGGGATCGTGCGCATCGCCCGAAGCCCTGTAAGCGAGTTGGGAACGACTATCTTTGCCGCATTATATCAACCAAGTTACACCGCAAATGGTCTCCGCAACAAATCGCAGGTTGGCTGATGCGCGTACACCCTGATGACGACGACAAGCGTATCTCTCACGAGACGATTTATCGGAGCCTATTCATCCAAACACGAGGGGTGCTCAAGAAGGAATTACAAGCGTATCTACGCGCGACACGGTCCATCAGGCGGTCACGCCATGCAACGCTTAAGCGCAGCGGATTGGGCAAGTTCAACGATGTTATCTCTATCCGAGAAAGGCCTGCAGATGTCGAGGATCGCGCCATGCCGGGACACTGGGAAGGAGACTTGATTGCTGGATCTGGCAACAGCTTCATCGCCACACTGGTCGAGCGACACACCCGATTTGTGATGTTGGCAAAAGTCAGCAACAAAGACAGCCACAGCGTCATTCAAGCGTTAATCAAACAGTCCGGCAAGCTGCCAAAAGAGCTTTATCAATCTCTTACGTGGGATCGAGGAACAGAGATGGCAGGCCATAAGGCCTTCACGCTTGCAACGGATATCGACGTCTAGCTGTGCGAACCACATTCGCCCTGGCAACGCGGAACAAACGAAAACACAAATCGCCTTCTGAGACAGTACTTTCCAAAGGGCACGAATTTGTCGATACATAGTCAGGCAAAGCTGAGCGCCGTAGCGAGGCAGCTCAATGAACGACCTCGAAAAACGCTGGATTACGAAACTCCAGTAGAACGTTTTAACGCATGTTTTGCGTCGATCCGTTGAAGCCACCGGACAAAGCTGACAACGCAAAGCATGTATCTTGCTGGATATTCAACCAGCACCAGTCCGTAATTGCGTTGCGTGCCCTACATGATGAGACGTGGTGGCACCCGTCTCTGCAATCAGAAGCAAAATTGCTCTCCAACGTAGCACCAGTGTAACACCAGCCAATTCACCAACGAAAAAAGCCACCCGAAGGTGGCTTGTAACGAACTGAAATTATTCAGTAATATTGGTTGCGGGAGTAGGATTTGAACCTACGACCTTCAGGTTATGAGCCTGACGAGCTACCGGGCTGCTCCATCCCGCGCCAATACCGTGCGTTTAGTCCGGAAATTTGGGGACTGCAAGGGGGTGCGGCGGCTTTCGCTCAATAAAATCGCATCCAAGCCCTAAAGCGCTTTCAAAGCGGCGATGGCTTCGGTGATCGGATAGTGATGGTTGCCCACAAACAGACCGTTGGCATCGATGTAATCGGCATTGGTCAGCGATCCGTGAATGGAATGGTCGATGTGTTGCATGACTTCGTTCTTGGTGAAGTTTCCTGCAACGATCGGACGACATTCGAACCCTGCGGCCATCAAGCGCTTTACCAAGTCGTGGCGCTGCATGTCAGCATCCGGACGTAACACAAGGCTGAAGCCAAACCAGCTGCTGTTTCCGATTTCCTGCTGGATCATGAACAACGGATGCTGTCCCAATTCACGCTGCACCATGGCGCCATTCGCGCGGCGGCCTTCTATCAGACCGGGTAGTTTTTTCAGTTGTTCCTGGCCCAGTGCGCCGGACATTTCCAGCGGCCGCAGATTGTAGCCCGGCAACACAAACCGGAAGCTTTCTTCAAACGGATCATCGGACTTTTCGCCTGTAACCTTGTTGAACTTGGGCAAATTCCGGGTCCAGCCATGCGCACGCAGCGACAACATAACGTGGTACAGTTCTTCGTCGTCGGTGACGACAATACCACCTTCCATCGTCGAGATGTGGTGTGAGAAAAAGGCCGAATAGGTGCCCATGACGCCGAAGGTTCCAGCCTCTTTGCCCTGATACGTGGCCCCCATGCTTTCGCAATTGTCTTCTATGATGATGATATCACGATCGCCAATAATGCTTTTTATGCGGGCAAAATCGTTGGGGTTTCCCAAAAGATTAACCACCATGATAGCGCGGGTTTTGTCCGTTATCGCGGCTTCAAGCTGATCCAGATCATAGTTCAGTGTGTTCAAGTCGATATCGACAAATTTTTGGTGCAACCCGTATTGCGCAAGCGGATAGTATGTTGTGGACCAGCTGACGGCCGGCACGATAATTTCATCGCCGCGCTGCAATTTTGGTGTTTTCGTGTAGAACAATGCCGCCGTCATCAAAAGGTTGGCCGACGATCCGGAATTTACCATAACGGCATAGGTGCTGCCGAACTGCTTGGCGAATTGCGCTTCGAAGGTTTTCACTTCTTGCCCCATCGAAAACATGTCCGATGCAATGACACGCTGCAGCGCTTCTTGTTCTTTTTCGTCCCACGATGATGTGGCCAATGGGAATTTAGGGCTCATTTGGAAACCTCGTTCAGATAATGTTCGTATGTTGCGGACAACCCGTCTTTCAGTGACGTTTGCGGCGACCACCCCCAAGCCGTTTGGCGGCGCGTGTCCGTAAGCTTTTGTTTCATGCCGACGGGCTTTGACAGGTCATGCACAAAGCGCCCTTCCCAGCCGACGATTTCGGCAACCGTCTCGTAGTATGCGTTGATTGTATGATCGTGACCCAACCCCACATTCATAAGATCAGGCAAAGTATTGGTATCGCCCAGCGACCGATGTACGGCGTCGGCCAAATCGGCGGCAAACATGAATTCGCGGCGCGCCGTGCCGTCGCCCCAGATTTCGACGGTCTCTGCCCCTGTGGTTTTTGCAATGTGCATCTTGTGGATGATCGCGGGAACCAGATGCGAATGCTTTGGGTCGAACTTGTCATGTAGGCCAAACAGGTTGCACGGGATCAAGGTTTTGTACTGCGCCGCACTGTCTTGCGCGCTGATGTATTGGCACATGCGCGTCGCCATAATCTTGGCCAGCGCGTAGCCTTCGTTTGTAGGCTCTAACGGGGCTGTCAAAATCATTTCTTCGGTCAAAGGATTGGCCGCACCGGCAGGATACATGCAGGTGGACGCAAGGTTGACCAGTTGCGAAACCCCCGCATTGTGGGCTTCCATGATCACGTTTCGACCAATTGTGACGTTGATATCAAGGAACCCGACAGGGTCGGCCATGTTCGCCTGAATACCGCCAACTTTACCCGCCGCATGCACCACCGCGTCTGGCTTTTCCGCCACGAAGAATGCGCGCACCGCATGCGCGTCGGTCAAATCCAGTTCAGACGATGTTGGCGCCAGAATAGACCATTCCTGAGCGTCCGGATGGGCAAGAACGTTTTTCCCCACCATGCCATGTGCGCCTGTTAGAAATAGTTTTTTGCTCATGACGTCCCCAAGCCTTTGTTTCATTTGCGCATAGCATCCTTATCGCGAGATGGCTTTAAGGAATTACAGCATAGCGCAGAAACGCCGGGGTCTTAAAGATGTTCGCAAACACACATAACCCATTGCACACCACAAGATGGGGCGTACCTGCGGGGCTTTGGTTTCGATCAGTGCAAGATCGGCAAGAGCCTGCAAATCACTGATCCGCAATTCATCTTCTGTCCAATGTGCCAACTGACGTTTGCGCAAAATCCCAAGTGTTTTGTTGGTATGCACCAGCGACAACCCAAGCGCGTCTGCAAGATCCTGCTGTTTGAAAGGGAACGCCATCCGTCCGCCGCGCTCCATCCCAAGGGGCTTGCCGCGCAAAAACACACGTACCAAAGCCCATGCCACGCCTTGCAACGCGGTGCGCGGCCCAAGGGTCGACACTGCTTCGCCTAGAAATGTTCTTCTATGGCGGCAAGCCATGTCAGCGAAAATGCGCGATCGAAAACGCAAAGCGTCATTTTTGTCGTGGCTTCTACAGAATGGCCCATTTCACCCATGACGCCTGCCTGCAGGCCAATAAAATCATCGGAAAAATAAAGCTGCCCACCTGCCGTTCACCGTTTGGCAGCAGTTTATAACGCATCCGCCCGTTGAAGCTTTGGCATCAGCCGTTCTCCCATGCGCTGGCCGACAGGGTATCGCGTAGCGATGTCCCGAGAGGGCTGACCCAGGTTCGATATAGGCAGTATATGCCCCCACCGCCTTGATCCAATCCCTGACCACCTCAGCGATGAACTCTGGGCCATTGTCCGACCTGATGTAGGCTGGAACACCCCGCAGGATGAACAGGTCTGTCCATTGCTCGGCCGGCAGTTGCAACGCAATCTGCCGAGAGGGGCCAGCGTGCATCTCTCAACAGGGCAGCAACTCGACCGTATCGTTCAAAAAACACTGGAACTTGCGACATCTGGCAACGATGCGGTGGACGTTACAACCATCATCGAGCCTGTCTTGCTGTTCCCCGATCAAGCTGTTCCATCGTCTCTGTTGAGGGCTGAAGGCATGACCAATGCCATGAAATACATCAGCAGTTCGGAAAACAAAAAACCTGAGTTAAAGATCGGCTTGGCGCAGGCGGGCGATACCTGCTCAGTGTCGATTGAAAATTCTGGGGGCGCATCCGTCTCATCAGAAAGCACAGGTCTTGGCACACAGCTGATTACGGCATCCGAAGCCTTTCCCGCGTTCGAAACCGAATTTATGAACGCGCGGCATGAGATTATTGCCAGCTTTTGCATCTTTGATCCCGAAACACCGCTGCGCTCCGAAAGGGCTAATACGCGGATCATTGTCCGCTGTTCCGCCAGTCCCAGATATACCCAAGATCAGGCCTAAATATTGATCGCTCCACGCTGGCAAATTGGATGGGCAAGGTATCCTTCCATCTCGCCCCCGTTGTGGATCACATGTTCAAAGAGTTGAAGGCATCGAACAAGTTGTTTGCGGATGAGACCCGTTGCCCCGTGTTGGACCCCGGACGCGGTAAAACCAAAACAGGCTACCTCTGGGCCATTGCCCGTGACATTGCCCGTGACGAACGCCCCTTTGGTGGCACTGCGCCGCCGGGTGTGGTCTTCTGCTATGCGGATGGCCGTGGCGGCAAACATGCGACAGACTTCCTGACGGGCTTTAGCGGCACGCTGCAAGTGGATGGCTATACCGGCTATAACGTGCTGACCAAGCCCGGCCGCAACTCTAGCCCTGTAAATCTGACCTATTGCTGGGCCCATGCGCGGCGCAAACTCAAGGAAGTCCATGACCGCGATGGATCACCTATTGCAAAAGAAGGGCTTAAGCGCATTGCCAAGTTCTACAAGATAGAGGAGGCGATTAGGGGCCAATCGGCTGAATAACGCAAGGCTGCGCGTCAAGAACAAACCAAGCCGCTGATGGCTGACTTCGAGGTCTGGCTCAAAACGGCCCGTTCCCGCATCTCTGCAAAGTCACGCCTTGGCGAGAAGCTCAGCTACATTGCCAAATACATGACGGGTCTAAAGTTGTTCCATGATGACGGCACCGTCGAGATGGACAGCAACATTGTTGAGCGCGCACTCCGCCCCATCGCGCTCAACAGGAAAAACGCGCTGTTCGCAGGCCACGATGAAGGCGGCCGAACATGGCGCGCATCGCGCCCCTGATTGAGACCTGCAAACTTAACGACGTCGAGCCATACGCTTATCTCAAAGCGACCTTGGAGGCCATTACGGCAGGACATCCCGCTGTGCGCATCGATGAGTTGATGCCTTGGAACTACCCCTTTAACCCCAGATCAGAGAGATTGGCGTCCAACCATGAGTAAACTAAAAGAAGCGCAAAACGCCATCGAAGTGCAGGCTGGACAGCTTGTGGCACTTCAAATGCTGATCGAAGCCATGATCGTTGGAGGTATCAGAACAAAGATCATTGATGAAAAGGAGTTCATAATACTCCTGGATCAAGGAATGAAGGCATTCCAAAATAACACGAACATGACAGATCAGGAAACCTTCGGCGCCATCGGCACCCTGACAAGCGCCGTCGATATGATAAAATACGCAAAAGACAAACAAATACTGCCGTGATACCGCTTACACTGTAGTCAATTTAAGGCTGATATCCACAGATGCGCAAACACTGATTTCAGCGATGCAGTTTTTGCGTTTTATGTGGTTTGGTTGTTATCGTTTTAGATTGAATGGTTCTTATTAGGTTTGGCGATGACCTACTCTCCCA